>CAYPMS010000017.1:0-40245 GCA_964411655.1 uncultured Fibrobacter sp. | reverse complement strand
TTATTCCGGCAAAAAACAATAATACAGTTGGTCCATAGAACCTATATTTCATTACAGCTTCTTCAAGAGGTAAACTATTTAAGAAAAAAACCCGTGCAAGCATATATATAAAGTAGAAAAAGATCCAGCGACTTATTTGTGAATCAGTTTTCTGTTCATCTTTGTTCTTTCGGAACTCGAAATAAAGACTGGCTGTAATTGTTGCAATTAAAATATCACCAGTTACTATAAGTGGGTCTGCAGATGGCCTAGCATACTGCAAGTAATACAGGCGACGAAAAAAAGGGACCAGCGGCATAATAATAAAGAGCAGATACAATCCAAATTTAGGAAATCGTAAAATGGGTAAAAAGATGATTGCTGAAAAGATTACTACCATTTCCAGTTGTGCAGGAACATTTACAATTCTATATGCTAATAAATGTCCTGCCATACACACCGCGGTTAAAAACAAAACCCTGACATAACGTTCAGGAATTTTCGCTGTTATTTGCATTATAGATGAAAACCTTTAGGATTTCAGAAAATCTGCGAATACAATATCAGATAATTTCTTATACATTATATTACACAGTAGTGGAGAGGTCAATTAATTCAATGCGGGATAATCGGTTAGGGCTCAGGAACAGATCTTTTCAAGCCCAAAGAAACAGAACTAAAACCTATACTCTATTGACCATTCTTTTTTGGAATTCGGAACAAGTGGTGTATCCAGGTAAGGTTCAAAGGAAAAGGTATTTGCATTTGCCCAGATCGGCATACTGGAGACTGGGAAAAAAAGCTTTACTTCCAATTCTGATAATACCGGATGTCTCTGCCTGATTATCATCGGTCCTTCGCAACTTAACTTCAAAGGACAGTATAACCCTTTTTTCCACTGATACTCTTTTCTCATTGCCAGATATCTGTCTTCGTTCAGGAAAAATCCGGGATTATCCGGTATCTGAAAATGACTGGAGAAATTAGAGCAAACCAGATCATTAGTAAGAGGGAAAAAAGGATGTGCAAACCATCGAAGAGGAACTACTTTTTCACCAGTATTGGTTATGGCCGTTTTTGATGAAACTGTTTTGCCCACTAATGAAATAGTTCTATTTAACTGTAATGAATATTTCTTGTAATTATGAGCAGTATGCATTGAAATGGAATTTTCCATCTGTTCTATTTCCCAGGTACAGAATTCTTTAACGGTCGGATTGTTCCTGACATGGAAAGGATGTACTGGACTGCTGCGTACAACCTCCCCAACACCAATAACAAGCACATTTTCATTAATTGATGCGGTATCTGATCCCAAGGCGGTTTCGAAAACTTCCGGAGCCCCCTGACCGTCAAACTGTGTTGGGAAAGGATCGGGAAACATTGGTCCGGATAAAAGATCTCCTGAGACAAGATCTGAAATCTGCCAGATATAACCCCCGGTACAATATCTGGATCCCAATCGATGACGATCGGATATCGGGTCAAGAATTTGCACCCGGAGTTTCTGGTTTTGAAGAGTCAACATAACAGATAAAGATTTATCAGATCTGATTTACGGCTTATACTACCAAAGCAATCATAGTTTCTGATTAGTAAAAAATCTACAATAGGACAGAATCGTAAATTATTTACCGACTCTGATCTCCTGCCAGATTTTATTATACAATTCCAGATTTTCCCCAAGATCTTCCTTGAATTCTGAATTTTTCAGATCTTCGATTTCATAGCTTGGTGTTTTGGTTCTTAAGCTTCTGGCAGGAACGTTGATCGAAGGAAGCATGAGAAAATCGACTATTTTGGCATAAATTTCAGGCTCATGAATGAAGTTTATAAACTGATATGCAAGCTCCTTATTTCTGGCATTTTTTAGTATAACCATATTATCCATATACATGGCACTACCCTCTTTTGGGATAAAAAACTCCACATCCTGACGCATGGAGGAGTCTATTTCCAGAAAAACGTTTTCAGGATAACCATGTACAGACCAGAATTCGCCAGCAGCAAAACCTTTTCCGAAAGCTTCTGCATCAAATTTAACGATGTTAGATTTCCATTTCATGACTACCTCTTTAGCTTTCTGCAGTTCTTCCGGATTAACCGAATTGACTGAATATCCCAATGAACGCAAAGCAGCTCCCAGTACCTCACGCATATCATCCAGCAGTGTGAGTCTGCCTTTGAGATCGTTTCTCTCAAAAATATTCCAGCTTTTATCAAATTGCTGTATTTTTTTCCTGTTAACAGAAATTCCTGCAGCGCCTATGTTAAAAGGTACACTGAACTGACATCCGGGATCAAATTTAATTTTGGAAATAATCGAGGAATCAAGATTGTTTAAATTGGTCAACCTGGACTTGTCTATTTTCTCAAGCATGTTTTCTCTTATCATTATGGATACATAATCACCTGAAGGAAAAACCAGGTCATAGCCGGTTCCACCTGCTTTGAGTTTCGCAAACATCTCCTCATTTGAAGCATACATATCATATATAATCGATACATTATATCTTTTCTCAAATTCTCTAAGCACCTCATCAGGAATGTAATAGGTCCAGTTATAAATAAAAAGCTTCTGTTTTGCACCACTGCCTGATCCGCAACCTGTGATAAAGAAAACTGCTAATACTGCAGTCAAGATAACCATCAAACGCTTCATTTCCTTCCTCCTCAAAAGAGATTATTTGGAAATAATATACTTATAGATGTTTTTGGTTGAGAACGCCAAAAGTATTGTTACTGCGATTATTAAAACAGAAAGGGCATTAATTACCGGTGATACACCGAAACGGATCATTGAATACACATGCAAAGGTAAGGTCGATGATCCCGGGCCAGCAACAAAGAAAGTGATCACGAAATCTTCCAATGAAAGGGTAACTGCCATTAGAAATCCTGAGATAATTCCAGGGGATGCAATCGGAAGCACCACTTTTACCAGTGTGTCAAACTCACATGCACCCAGGTCGTATGCGGCTTCTATAATGGTAAAATCAAACTCCTCCAGTCTGGCCATGACTATCATAAGTACAAAAGGAAGATTAAAAGTGGTATGCGCCAGAAAAACAGTGAAAAGACTCAATGGAAAATGGATTCCTACAAGCGATAAGAGATCGTTAATTTTTGCAAAAAATATAAGAAGTGAAACTCCGATAATTATTTCCGGTAAAATCAGCGGAAGAAAAGTGGCGATTTGCAGAACTTTTTTGAATTTGAAATTATACCAGTAGATTCCGATTGCCCCCAGTGTTCCTATCACTGATGAGAGTGTTGCTGAACTCAGGGCAACTATGATACTGTTACCAAAGGATCTCCATAACGAGTTGGAATTAGTGAAGAGCTCCTGATACCAACGCAGAGAGAATCCACTCCAGGTCATAGTTTTTGAATCATTGAAGGAATAGATTACCAGAATGATAAGCGGCATGTAAAGAAACATCATCACCAGAGTAAAAATAAAGGGAGATACGACTCCTCTTTTAGTCATACATCTGCTCCCTTTTCCGCTACAGCTATTCTTTTAACAGAAGCAGGAGCGTTCTGATTTAATTTCATGAAAAAAACCACTCCTAAGGTGGTAATAATTGTGAGGACTACAGAAATCGATGATGCCAGAGGCCAGTTACGAGTAACCGTCAATTCCCTTGCAATGACATTTCCAATCATCAAAGAGTCGCTACCACCAAGAATCTGCGGTATGGCATAAGATCCAAATGCGGGTATAAAAGTAAAAAGAATAGCCGTCGTAATTCCACCTCTGATATTTGGGAACAAAACTTTGCGCAAGGCCTGCCATTTTGTGGCTCCCAGATCCTGTGCTGCTTCCAGAAGAGAAAAATCAAATTTTTCAATGGTGGAATAAAGGGGCAGTATAGCAAAAGGCAGATAAGTGTACGCGGTAACCAGAATGACTGCGTATTTGTTGTATAGAAACTGAATATGGTGAGGAACCAGCCCGGTGGATATAAGCATGCTATTTAGAAAACCGTTATTTCCAAGAATAGCAATCCAGGCATAAATCCGGATCAGAAAATTAGTCCAGAATGGAATTATTACCAAAAACAGGAAAAACGATTTGTATTTACTCCTTGCCATGAAATAAGCTGTAGGAAGTGCCAGTACTATAATGGCCAGCGTGGAAAAAACCGCTATATTTAGTGTTCCGACGGTAATTTTGAGAAATGTCAGATTGGAAAGTGCACTATAGGCATCGAGGCAAAACTCTGGAATAACTCCTCCGTATAGCCCCTTACGCATAAAACTGTAGGTAAAAATTATTCCAAGGGGAATTAAGAAAAAAGAGCTGATCCAAATGGCAACCGGAGATGAATAAAACGGACCGGGATTTTTTCTCATGCAGATTCAACTTCCACTATGAAACCATCTTTTGGATTCCACCATAGAAATACCTTGTCTTTCCAGCCTATACTTCTTTCATCCGTAAAAAATTGGACATGCTGCTTGAATACTTTAAAAGTAAAGTCGTCAGCCGTTTTGATAAAAAATTTACTCTGAAAACCGGTATAAATGACTTCGTCAACAATGCCTTCAAAAATATTAAATCCTTCTGAAATATGGGTTGGCTTTTCAGAAGTTATATGGATTTTTTCCGGGCGAATCGTCAATAGAACCGAGTCGCCTTCTTTCACCGCTTTATCAAGGTAAATTTTAATTTTCCCGATTCCTTCCATCTCCGCAACCGCACATTCCTGGTTAATCAAAGAAACAACTTTGCCCCGAAGATAATTGGTTTCACCAATGAATTTGGCTACAAAGCTGTCTGCGGGTGCTTCATAAATTTCCACAGGCGATCCGATCTGAAGAACAGAACCCTGATTCATGACAGCAACCCGGTCAGAAACACCTAAGGCTTCCTGCTGATCATGTGTAACATAGATAAAGGTTATACCTACCTTGTCGTGAATCGCATCCAGTTCTATTAACATGTGCTGACGCAGTTTGGCATCCAGTGCAGAGAGCGGCTCATCCAGCAAAAGAACTTTAGGTTTATTGATCAAAGCTCTGGCAATTGAAACCCTCTGTTTCTGTCCCCCCGAAAGCTGTGCAGGATATTTAGACATTTCAGAAGGTAGCCGGACCAGTTCCAGATACTCGGACACTTCCTTGCGGATTTCGCTTTCGCTGATTTTTTTTAGGCGCAAAGGGAATGCGACATTTTCAAAAACTGTCAGATGAGGAAACAGAGCGTAATTTTGAAATACAGTATTTACATGGCGTTTATGGGGAGGATAGGGAACCACATTAATCCCATCCAGATAAACCGTGCCTTCAGTGGGATCATCAAAGCCGGCTATAATTCTGAGAAGAGTTGTTTTGCCACAACCGGAAGGTCCCAGCAGAGAGAAAAATTCCCCTTTATTAATATCAAAAGAGACATTATTTATTACATTGAAGTCTCCAAAAAACTTACTTATGTTTTCCAGCTTTACCGTGCTGCCTTTCACGGAAATTTTGCTCCCCTAGAAAAAAGATAAACAGAACTGCACATTACAGTTTTACGTAGAGGCACAAAAATAACATTGGCCAGAAATAGTACCAATGTGAATTTTAAGTAAAGACATTTTTTTTAAAATTTTGATTGGGCTTAAGAGTTCCTTCTCCTGTTATAAGGGAAATCTGAGTCGATAATCAATGATCCTTTCTTTCGGGGGTTTTTAAGGACACCTCCATCGCAAACTCACCCAGACTACTTGAAAAAGGAACAACAATGGTGGGAACACCTCTTTGAGAAGCAATTTTATGTCCTGTCCCTATAATCACCTTAGGAAGAGAAATCGAAAGATTATACTGAGTAAGGTGTTGTTTTGCATTGCCGGCAATAATGTTGGCTAACTCTCCAATAGCATCGGCCACTTCTGCACCTACAATCTTTATTTCCATTCCCACAAAGGTAGAGACCACTCTAAGAGCGATTATTTTGGGAAAACTCAAACAGATCGAACCCTGTGCTTCACCGGATAATCCTATTACACCGGAAACATCGTAAGTATGCGTAGCATCATTTTTTATGGCTACTTTTCCAGGTTTTATCTCGTTGTTGAGCATTTTTTTGAATGTTTCGATAGTGGATAATATGAATGGGTTAATATAGGCTACATCCATGAAATCTCCTTTAATTTTTATTGCGATGAAATAAGATTCTATCATGGACTAAAACTAAAAGCAAGTTTATTTTTGTCATAACTGATGCTCGGATATATTGATCAGGCAGTCTCATTTTGTGGGATTTTACTGCGGAATAGTGAAAGAGATTTCTGTTCCTTTGCCAGGACCTGCAGATTCTGCTTTAATCCATCCACCGTGGTGTTCCACAATTTTTTTTGCCATAGTAAGCCCTGCCCCGGTTCCTGCGGTTCCAGCATCAAGTTTGTTGAACAGTCCGAAAATTCTGTCGCTGTATTTACTCTCAAATCCTCTGCCATTGTCTTTTACAAATAACACCTGTTCTTTATCAACCTCTTTAATTCCTATCTCTATAACAGGTGACTTGTGGCTATCTATAAACTTGATAGAATTATCTAAGAGATTCTTATAAAGTTCGAACAGTTCTCCGGGATAAGCCTTGACTTCAGGTAAATTGGCACTTACGATTACCTTTATTGATTTCTCTTTAATCTGCCTGGAAAAATACCCGATACATTTTTGTACAATATCTTTGATTCGAACATTTCGTTTTTCGGTGGTATTATGACCAATCCGATTCAAGACAGCCAGATCATTTAGCAGATGACTCATGGTTTCGGTGGCTCTCAGAATTCTGAGAATGTCCTGGTGCAGCCCTGAAAAATCCCCTTTAAACGCCTCATCCTCCAGATAGCCCAGAAAGCCTTTAATAGTAATCAGAGGTGTCTTAAGCTCATGAGAGATAATGTATGTAAACCGCTCCAGATCTCTGTTTTTAATTTCCAGCTCTCTTATAAGCATTTCCCGCTCTAAGGCAGCCTTTTTCTGTGCTGTGACATCGGTCAGAATTCCTTCTACTGCGACCAGTGTACCATTCTTTAATATCAGAGAATTTCTCTGATTGAGCCATCTCTGCTCACCGGATTTGTGGATGATGCTGAATTCTGAGGTCTGAGGTGTTTTCCCTTCCAGGGTATTTTGCCACTGAACCCTGTATCGCTCCTTGTACTCAGGAATCAGTATTTTTTCAAACAGAAAAGGAGTAGCATAAAAATCGGAAGGTTTATATCCGGTCAGGCGCTCGGCTGCGGGACTCACATATTCATAAGTTCCCTGGGGAATGGTTTGTTCGATTATCATATCAGATGCATTTTCGGCCAAGTGCCTGTAGCGTTCCTCTGATCTGGCCAGTTCTGAGGTGGTGATTCTTAAACGATATGATACAAAAAGAGCAAGCGCCAGAATTGTTGATATAATAATTGAAGCAATTGCATTTGTTATAAACCGAAGATTATTTTGCCTGATTAACCTTTCCAGTAATCCGTTAATCGGCGGAAATACTGAAATTAAAAATTTTCTTTGCATTGTATAATAACTTACCTGGGATTTGGCTGCTTCGGAAAATTCATTCTGCAGATTTTTTTGATTCAAACCGCTTTCATATAATAAAGTATCTCCGGCAAAAATCTGTACGAAATTGGTCTCCTCAATAGATACTGAAACGATGCCTTTGAGGATTTCTTCAACCTTCATGGAAGCTACAACAGCGCCGGAGAAAAAATCCTGTTTGCCGGAGGTTGAAAATACCGGTTTGAGCAAAAACAACAGCATCCTGTTTTCAGAAGTGTTAACTGTAGTAAGAATCATCTCCGTATCTGCAGAGAGTTTTTCCAGTATACTATCGAGATTAAGATTGTGGATGGGAGAGGTGGAATCGTTTATGGTATCAAGGCCTGTACTGACAAGAACATTTGCGCTGGAATCTATAAAACTGATGGCCAGGTAGTTTTTATCGCGGGAAACTATTCCGGATGCATCGGTTTTAAAAAGATGGAGAAACTCAGATAATGAATATTTTTGTTTTAAAGATGCAAGATGGGTGAGGTCTTTTCTTCTTTCAAAAAGAAACAGTTCAAGACGGGTTTTAATCTGTTCTGCATAATTTTTACTTACGCTTCTCAGGAGATCATAACTAAGGTCCTGGGTTTCTTTCCACATTCTGAAAGAACTGCTAAAAAGAATAATAATAACTAAAACAGGAAGAACCCACAGAAGAAATAAAGGTGACTTTTTTGGAAACATCCATGCACAGCTCCTCAATATTCCTATTCTGGAATTACAAGGGGTATTTATAATGGATTGATGTTCCAGGTTAACCAGTACTTTGCAAGGTCATTCATTTCACGCCTGAATTCATCATAGTCAAGTGACTTTACCAGATAACTGTTCACATGATACATATAGGCTCTCACAATATCCGGTTCTGCCATAGAACTGGTCAGCACTACTACCGGTATAGATCGAAGATCTTCATCATTTTTGATTTCCTGTAATACATCCAAACCATCTATCTTGGGTAATCTGAGATCCAAAAGTACCAGATCAGGCCTGGGACTGAGCCGACGGTTGGAATAAGCTCCCCTTCTGTAAAGATAGTCTAAAGCAGCCTGACCATCGGTGACGTGTATGATCTTGTGATCTATATTCTGTTGGGAAAGCCCCCGTATGGTTAATAATGCATGACTTTCATTATCTTCCACCAGTAATACTACCGATTGTACACTATTCACACATCTCTCCAGTAGGGAAGGTTCATTATTAAAAAAAGCAAAAGACGCACCGCATGATTACCGGTACTCATCACCAACCCTTTTTATTCTTAATGAATTAGTTTCACCTTTCACCGGGGTTGTACCACTAACCAGCACAATCAGATCCCCCTCCCTTACATATTTCTTTTCCAGCAACAACCGTTCTGCACCACTGATCAAAGATGAAATCTCTGTGCAGAAAGGAAGAAAAAAAGAATTCAGATTCCACCCTAAGGACAAGATCCTGATTACCTGGTAATCAGGACAGAAAACAAACAAAGGAGAAAGACTGCGTTTTTTAGAGATGTAAAGGGCAGTATCTCCAGAGATGGTGAAAATACAGATAGGGATTTTTCCCATATCTCTGCTGGCCAGTATCGCTGCATCACATATTGCCCTGGGAGGATGAATTCCGATTCTTGAAAGATCAACCAGATCCCGGGGCATATAATCGCTGTTTTCAGCTTTTTGTGCAATTTCAACCATCATCTCTACAGCTCTGACTGGATAAGAACCTACGGCGGTTTCTCCAGAAAGCATAATTGCATCAGTCCTGTCCAGAATAGCATTGGCCACATCAGAGGCTTCGGCCCTTGTTGGAAGAGGATTATTTATCATCGATTCCAGCATCTGAGTAGCCACAACGACAATCTTTCCTGACTTGTCTGCACATTCTATGAGCTGTTTCTGAAGAATAGGAACTGCACTGGGATCAGTTTCCACACCTAAATCACCTCTGGCCACCATAATTCCATCGCATGCAGCCAGAATCTCATCTACTTTGCGAGCAGCTTCTGGTTTTTCTATCTTGGCTATAATTTTGATGTTTTTCTTTTTTGCATAAACTATCGATTTGAGCTCCTCAAGATCGGCTGCTTTTCTGACAAAGGAAAGGGCAATAAACTGAATATCCTGCTGAAGAATAAAATCCAGGTCTGCTCTGTCTTTTTCGGTCAGCGATGGAATAGCCAGATCGACATCCGGAAGATTTACTCCCTTGTGAGAGGAATAGGTACCTCCGGAAATAACTGTGCAGAAAAGATCCCCTAAATTGCTTATTCTATCCACTTTCAAGCGAATCGCCCCATCATTAATCATTATTAACTGACCGGGGGCTATCTCTTTTGCCAATCCTGGATAATCGATGGAGATGGTGTCTGCAGAGGAGATGATTTTTTCGCTGGTGACCTTTACTCTAGCTCCTTTTTGAAGGGTAACCGGTTTATCATCGAGGGTTTTTCCAGTACGGATCTTTGGCCCCTGGAGATCTGCCAGAATCCCTATTTCCTTTTTCAAAGCAACTTGCTGCTCTCGGATATTTTCAATGGCCTGCAGTAATATCTGGTGAGTACCATGAGAGAAATTAAGGCGAAATACATCTACACCCCTGGAAATAAGTTCAGCAATAACCGAAGGGGAGCTGCTTGAAGGTCCGATGGTGGCGATAATTTTGGTTTTTTTAAGCATATACACCTCTTGAAGTTAACGTGGGGCTCTAAAACCCATGCAATTTTTGACCGAACTCTCTTTTTGAAATTTTCTTGCCACTACACCCCATTTTTCCCCTGTGTACTGAACAGTGAAAATTTCGAAGTCTGCCTCTGAAAGATCGGTCAAAACCTGTTCCAACTGATCTCCATCCACTTCGACCATCTTCCATTCGACCTTTGGAATAGACATGATTGCTCCTTTGAAAGAGAGATTTTCTTGCACTTCCACTTTGAAATCAGCAAAAATGATGAGTACGCATTAATTGTTTATACCAAGTAAATACCTTTAGAAAAAAAGAAAGAAGCTGATAAAAAAGCAAGATTTATACCTGTTTGAAGAGGTAATAACGTGGATTAAAACAGGTACAAGGTTCCAAAAGTTTAATCAAATCCATAAAAGGGATCCCAAAGTATCAGTAAAAGTTAACTAATGCGCTAATATTTTTTTTCTTCCAAATATTGTGATTCAATTTTCCATTGCTTATTTTAACTGCCGGCCCGTAATAATAAACGGCCTAATACAACTTAAATCAAAGGTGAATAAAACAAAAAGACATAATCTGGCTTTTTTATAATTTTACACGAAATTTGAGTTATTGTTGTTTATGGCAAGGGTCGATAGTTCCACTTCAGGAACATCAGCCCTTTTTTTTTGATATAGATAATATGTTTTTTAATCTAAAGGAGACGTGATGGAGTTTGCCAGAATTATCTATGGGGACAAAACTGCAGATTTACCCGTTGTTACTTCTACCGAAGGACACATCGGAATAGATGTTTCCAAGCTCAGGGAAAAAGCCGGATTAGTAACATACGATAATGGAATGGCTAACACGGCTGTATGCAAAAGCAGCATAACCTATGTCGATGGGCAAAAGGGGATTCTCCGTTACAGAGGCTATGATATCGAAGATCTGGTCGAAAACTGCACGTTTGTGGAAGTCGCTTATCTTCTGGTACATGGAAAACTTCCTACCAGAAATGAACTGAACACCTTCAGGGCCTATCTTAACGAACATTCTCTTATTCATGAAGATATGCAGCATTTTTTCACTGGTTTTCCTCCTAATTCTCACCCCATGGCAATTCTCTCAGCTATGGTTACTTCTCTGTTCAGTTTTTATCCTCATATAATGGAAGGCGATCCTAATTTCGACATCACTGCGGCCAGATTGATTTCAAAGGTCAGAACTATTGCCGCTTTTTCCTACAAAAAGTCCCGTGGACAGCCGGTGATCTACCCCAGGGCAGATCTTTGTTATGGTGCAAATTTTCTCAACATGATGTTTTCATCACCGGTAAAACCCTACATTTTGGATCCGATACTGGTAGATACCTTTGAAAAACTTCTAATTTTGCATGCTGATCATGAACAGAACTGTTCCACTACCGCTGTCCGTCTGGTAGCCAGCGCCCGGGGTAATCTTTATGCGGCTATCTCTGCTGGTATCTGTGCTTTGTGGGGGTCACTGCATGGAGGAGCAAATCAGGCTGTAATTGAGATGCTGCAGTCTATACACCAGGGGGGTGGAAATATTGCCAAATATGTGGAA
Source organism: uncultured Fibrobacter sp. (assembly GCA_964411655.1). Taxonomy (GTDB): domain Bacteria; phylum Fibrobacterota; class Chitinivibrionia; order Chitinivibrionales; family Chitinispirillaceae; genus JAAYPC01. The sequence goes on along the minus strand of CAYPMS010000017.1, from coordinate 28,485 downwards.
TTGGCTAAAAGCAGAGACAACCGGTTCAGGTTGTTTGGTTTTGGGCATTCAGTATATAAGAGTTATGATCCCAGGGCTCGCATAGCCAAACGCCTGTGTGATCGATTACTGTCTGAACTCAAAATTAACGATCCACTTCTGGATATTGCCAAAGAACTGGAAGAAGTTGCGCTCAAGGATGATTTTTTCATTTCAAGAAAGCTTTACCCGAATGTAGACTTTTATACCGGGATTTTGTATCGGGCAATGGGTGTCCCTGTAAATATGCTCACTGTGATGTTTGCCATTGGGAGATTACCGGGATGGATAGCACAATGGAAAGAGACAAGTCAGGATGAAAATAAGATTTTCAGACCACGTCAGATTTATATAGGGCCTGAAAGTCGTGAATTTGTACCTATCGATAACCGCTAATCACTGGAGTATCTATCTGAATATTCCCGCTTTTCGAACTAATCTCTTTCAGCAGGCTCTTTTTTTCCGGTTCCCTGCTGCTTCTGTTTCTTTTATGATTATTCTCTACTATTTTGTTTTTATCTATTTTAATGAGGAATCAATTCCTATCGTATGGAGGTTTCATGTTTCGTCCTGAAATTAAGGTACTGGACTGCTCTATTCGTGATGGCGGTTTAATCAATCGATGGCAATTCTCTGATGAATTTGTCAGAGAGACTTACAAAGCACTAAGCATGGCTGGAGTCGACTATATAGAACTGGGCTATAAGGCTTCAAAAGAGCAGTTTGATCCTACTGTTTATGGGAAATGGCGTTTCTGTGAAGATGAAGATGTGAGAAGGATTATTGATGGAATCGAATCAAGATCGAAACTCTCCTGCATGGTAGATATCGGAAGAGTACAGGAGAAGGATATAGCTCCTCAGAACGAATCCCCTTTTCATATGATACGGGTGGCCTGTTACGTAAAGGATATCACCAAGGGAGTTGCTCTCTGTGATATGGTTATGGATAAAGGATACGAAACCACACTTAACATTATGGCTGTTTCCACCAACACTGAAAGAGAGATCGATGAAGGGCTCAATGATTTAAGCAAGACTTCCGTACCGGTTGTTTACGTGGTGGACTCATTTGGTGCCATGTACAGTGAAGATGTTTCTCATCTGGTTAAAAAATATAAAAATGCACTCCCCGGAAAAACCATAGGAATACATACTCACAACAACCGTCAACTGGCATTTGCCAATACGGTTCAGGCTATAATCGATGGAGCAAATTTTCTGGATGGTTCGGTGTTTGGGATTGGCAGAGGACCTGGAAACTGCTGTATAGAGCTGCTTCTCAGTTTTCTTCAAAACCCCAAGTATCAGTTGCGTCCTGTTCTCAAACTGATTCAGGAGCTATACCTCCCTCTTTCCAGGAAAATTGAATGGGGCTATATAATTCCATATATGATTACTGGTGTTCTTAACGAACATCCCAGAGTAGCAATCTCTTTCAGGGATTCTCCTGATAAAGATGACTATGTGAAATTCTATGACATGCTGACTACTCCGGAAATTGACATCAGTGCGGTCAGAAATCTGGATTGATCAACATGGAGGATTCTTCCTCCATGTCTTTTACATCCATCAGACTATTGTTAATCCTCTCATCATATCAATATTATATGAAAATATATCATTCAGATATATGCATAATACATACCCCTGATAACACTGGCGATTTTTGCCGCTAATGCAGTGGTTTTCTGCCATGTAAGCGGTGGCATGGTAATTGCATATTCTTCTGCATTATTTTTCAAACAATAATCAGGAGGTATACAGATGTTAAAAAAAATCTTATCAGTTGTCTTGAGTGCCGGTTTAGTTTTCAGTCTGTTTGCTGATGTCAAAGTGGATGATCCGGACCGTATTACAGGCGCCGGCTATTTCGAATTGGGTACAGTTCATCTGAATCTTGAACCGGTTAAAAAAATTGTCAAGGAATTCGATGGAAGAAAGTTTGATCTGGAGAATAATAATTTTGTTAGTTTCGGTATGGCCGGGTACGCAGGACAGAAGCGCAACGGGTTCAGGGCTGGCATGGGCTTGTGGGGAGGGTATAAAACCGAATTCAGTAATGAATGGAGGAGCTTTGACAGTATTTCAGCTCAACCAGAGGATTCGGTTATCAAACTGCACATCGGATTTGTGCATACAGGATTTCTGGTGGAAAAAAGCTTTCTGCTTCACCCCAACGTAAGCATTTACGCCGGCAGTATGGTTGGGGGAGGGATACTGATGGCTCTTGCTGAATTTATGCCCGCTGATAATGCCTTCAGAGACATCAATGACCATGATTATGATTGTGACGATGACTATGACTATGATGATGATTATCTGTTAACAGATGAAGACAAGGATGATGATAAGCTGAAGCTTGCATTGGCTACATATTGGGCCTTCAGGATTAATGGCGGGGCTGTCTATTCATTTACAAAATGGATGCATGTGGGAATGGATTTTTCTGCGCTGATCCAATACTCTACATCCGGATTTGGCAACCGCAGTGGGAACTTCTGTTCAGTAAATCCAGGTATAAGGCTTAGAGTAATTTTCGGTACTTCAGTGTAAAAGGATCGTTCTCAAGGAGCAAATGATGAGAGCCCTTGCATGTATTCAGGTTTTACTCGTTTTAAGTTTTTCTGGCAATGTTTCTGCGCAGGAAGATACGCTTGTTGACAGCAGCTTGATTGTGGAAACTGACACCACATTATCCGGGCAGGAAAACGATTCTGCTGATCAAAACGAGTCTGTAAACAAGACAAGTAATAATGAGACAAGTCCTAAGATCGACACGATTGATGGGGCAATGCTAGCAATCAGCAAATTTAAAAAGATCCAGACAGTATTGGAAAGCAGTATCTCGAAAGCCAGGATGCAGGGATATGGAGGCGGAATCATCATTCAGCCAATGATTCTGGGTTTTAGAACAAAACCGGTTCATAAACTGGTCAAACAAGATTTTCAGTTGAGAAAGTTTATCTTCCAGGACTTCATAGATCATAGTTATCAGCCTCTTCTGGTTAATGGGGTATGGCTGTATGGTGGAGTGGGGAATGGGGTCCGGGTAGGATTTGGGGGTTGGGGTGGAGAGTGCTTTTTTGGAAGCAATGTAACTTCTTCTGACTCCCTTATGACTCTCAGCGTACACACCAATTTTGGCGGTTTAATGCTGGAGAAGGCCTTTATTCATAAAAAATTAAATTTCATAACTGGTGGGGTGATTGGTGCGGGTTCGATCAGAGTCACCAAATCGTATCAGGATGCAGACGTTTTCGGTGGAGCTTACTGGAATGAGGATCTTCAAAATGAAGCCGAAGCAAAGGCACGTCTGGTTGGTCTGGAATTACATACCGGAATAACCATCTCCTTATTACCCTGGTGGCATCTCGGTATGGATCTTAACAGCCATTTTCTGCTTTCTGTTAACGGCTTCGGAGGGACTGTCAACACTTTCGGCATTGTTAATCCTGGATTGCGGTTGAGAGTGGTCCTTGGGAATCTGGGGTAAACAGGATATACTGAGAAATGCGAGATGGATTACTGGGATTAATCCTTTTTATCGGCCATTGGTTGTCACCTGAAACAGGAACTGCAAGCATTAGTGTGGAATTTCTTAAAGATGAGACGCTGTCTTACCAGTTCCTGTGTAAATTTGATATTGCCTGGAACCGTCAACTGGAACAACTGGTAGATGCAGGGATCCCGCTAAGATTTAATATCCATTGTTTTTCTGATAAATCTGATACTTTACGGTTTACCCGCACTCTTCTCTTCGATATGGTCAATTTCACCTACAACTTTCTGGATTCGGCTGCCGGTACAGTCAAAAGTTCAGAAAGCTATAAGCTGGTACATCTGGCCCTCAGGGATTTTTGTAAATGGAAGTTCTCTGTATCAAAGGATGCAAATCTTTGCAGGGTAGAAATAGCCATTCTTCCCGGTATGGCAAGAGAGCTCAACCGGGTCGTTGATATGAGCCGGGTCTGGGGGCAGCAGAAAATATTTTATCAGTTTGCACCGAAAAAAATGCTCAAGCCTGATTCTCAGCGAAGAGGAGAAAAGAAGTGATTTCCGGAAAAGCCTCATGAATCTGTTTAAGAAACTTGAAATCGAATGGCGAATATTGCTGCTGGCTGCAGTAGTACTCCTGGCCTTTGCTTTCCCTTTGCAAAGCGTCTTTATCAGTAAATTACAAAGCACGCTGCAGCAGAGCGTGGATACCGATTTGGAAAACCTGCTTCGCAGATTCCTTTCCACAGAAGATGATTCTGTAAAAGCAGTTATCGGATCAGCAATTCAGAGAAACCGGCAATGGAAGGCCCTGGTACCGATCATAGTTGAGGAACAAAGTATTGCTATGATCATTCTGTCTTTCGTTTTGTTTATCACTCTGCTGGTTCTGGCTTTCTATGCCTTGCGAAGGCTGACCAGGCCTTTACGTTTGCTGGTCCTGGCAGCCGAACAGATTGGAAAAGGAATAAAAGTTTCCATACCGGGCGGTTCTGTCGGAGCTCTGGGAAAACTGGAAAAGTCGATGGCTGTCATGCAGGAGGAGTTGCTGAAATTAAGGGAGAAGGCTCACACACAGGGTATGGAAACGGCCTGGAGAGATATTGCAAGGGTAATGGCGCATGAAATCAAGAATCCACTGACTCCTATCCAGTTGTCTCTGGACAGAATACAGGAAAAAATGGATGAAGGTTGTCAGATAGAACACGTTGAGCTCAGTAGATTTGTAAACCGTATCGGTACTCAGGTGATCAATCTGGAGAAGCTGGTTGATAATTTCAGAAGCTTTGCCAAAGAACCGGAACCGCAATGTGTAGAAGTCTCTGTTAAAGAGATATGTAAACCATTGTTCAGGGAACTTGGTTCAGTTGACTTAAGTATTGATGGCGATGCTATTATAAATGTCGACCCACATCTTCTGAATAGAGTGTTCCTGAATCTGTGGAAAAACAGTCTGGAAGCAGGTGCATCCAAAATCCATATCAAAGTTGAGAAGTTTTCTGATAAGGTTCAGATCAGTTTTGCTGATAATGGTTCTGGAATACCCGAAGAGATGTGTGAAAAGGTGTGGGTTCCCTACTTTATCTCTAAAAAAGGAGGAACAGGACTGGGACTGCCGGTGGTTAAAAGAATGCTGCAATCCATGGGAATCTCAATCCGGCTGGAAAGTTCCACCGATCAGGATAATCACGGAGTAACCATAATAATGCTTTACGATCCAAAACTTGTCTGCTCTAAATCAGGTTCTGAAGCAACAACTCTTTTGGGGATTGAATGAAAATGGAAAAGATAGCAGGCATGAAAATCATGATAGCTGATGATGAACAGGAAATAAGGGAGTCTCTCAAGGAGATCCTGACGGAAGATGGTTTCCAGGTCAGTCTTGTCGAAAACGAGGAGCAGGTTCTTCAGAAATTTACCGATGGCATTGATTTGTTAATTCTGGATATCAAGCTGGGTACTGATAACGGCATAGAAGTCCTCCGTAAGGTAAAGGCCAGAAATCCTCACATCCCGGTAATTATGATTACAGGATATGGGACAGTTAGTCTGGCTAAGGAGGCATTTAAAATTGGAGCACATGATTTTCTGGAGAAACCACTTCGTCTGTTACAGGTAAGAACAAGCATACGTAATGCACTGGAAGGAGTGGCTTTAAAAAAAGAGTTGCTTAAAAGACAGCAAGATCGACCTCTGATTGTTTCTCAATGTATGAAACACCTGTATGAGCGGGCTTCCAGACTTTCAAATGTCAGGGAACCGGTGGTAATTATCGGCCCTTCCGGTTCCGGAAAGGATTTACTGGCAAGATATATTCACTTTGAAGGAAACAGGGCTCAGGGGCCTTTCGTAGCAACTAATGCAGCATCGTTACCGGTTTCTCTGGCTGAAGACGAGCTGTTTGGGCATGAGCGGGGTGCGTTTACCGGCGCAGAGAAGAAAAGAATGGGATGTCTGGAACAGGCAAATGGCGGAACACTCTTTCTGGATGAAATTGCAGATATGGATCTTCAGGTTCAGGCCAAGCTTCTCAGGGTCATTGAAACTGGAGAGCTTTTGCGTTTGGGTGCCACTTCGGCCATAAAGGTGGATGTCCGCTTGATTTGTGCAACTCACAAGGATCTGGAATCATTTGTCGGTCAGGGTCTGTTTCGCCATGATCTTTGGTATCGGATAAGTGCCTTTGTGCTCAATGTGCCTAGTCTGGACAGCAGGGTTGATGATATTATCCCACTTGCCAGTCATTTCCTGAAAAACATTTGCCAGGAACTGGGAATTCAGAAAAATTTAACCGAATCAGCGCAGAGGCGGCTCTGTGAACTGCACTATCCGGGAAATGTCCGTGAACTGAAGCATCTGATAACCAGGGTTGCTGTTTATACCGATTCAACCGATATCCATTCTGCCGATATTGATGAACAGTATACAGAAAATGCGGAAGTCTCAGTCTCTGGCCCAGTAGGTAATTCAATTATATCCATATCCGATTTTCGCCAGGCCAAGATTGAGTTTGAAAGGCAGTTTTTAAAAAAGGCACTGGAGCAGCATAATGGAAATATAACGGCAACTGCCCGTTCCATCGGACTGGCCCAACCAAATCTCTCCAGAAAACTGAAGGAACTTGGAATTCAGCTATGAAATGGAAGGAAGGATAGCGCGCTTTAAGCGGAGCTATCTTTTAAATGCAATTGAAGACACAATCGGTTCTGGGGGCCATGATTGAATGTGCCTGGCGATCTCCGAATTCAAATATCCTCGTAATCATCCTTTGCTCATTGGGTTCCACTAACGATGCCTTGGTACCTAATTCGATGGCGTGCGAAATCTCTTCTTCAGTAATGGTTGGTGTATTAGGTTTTTTTCCCCGGCAAAAAAAGAACTGCATCAGTGGAAAAACTGAGCATTTTTATAAAAGGGGTAGCAATGATTGAAGGCAGATTCACAGGTCGGGAAATAAATATGGAAATGGCTACGGGACTTTCCAGGGCCAGCCGTTTGGGTACAAGTTCTCCTAAGATAAGAGTAATGAAGCTGATAAAAACGACTACGCAACTCAAGAAATTCTAAGGGGAAATGGGTATTCTCAAATCTCTAACTGAAACCTCAAATACTTACGCCAGATGCTATATTTCCAATTAAAAAAATGAACGCTTCAAAAAGAGGATTTTCTTTATTCGCTGCTCTATATTTCTGCTTATAATTCTCTTTTTTTTCTCTTCTCCAGCGGAAATTATCGATACTACGATTTTCGGTGATGGAGGGCCGGGACCCTATATTTTAGGGTCTTCCTTTGTAGACAGTCAGAGTATTACGATAAAGTTTGCAGACAGCTCTTCAGTACCTCCGTGGATTTACATCGCTGATAACAATGGAGTGCTTTTCTCCGAACAGATCGATAGCGGGAAAATAATGTTATTCAGCTATTCTACTATGTACTATGGACTCCCCAAGATCTATTCGCTTTATCCTAAGATTCGCCTGAAATCCAGGGACACATTAAAGGTGCAGACAGAGAAGAAACACAGCGTTTCTTTATTGAACCAGAGTGAAAATTTAAACGTCTCGGGCTACAAGAGCATTTCTGTTGCTGCCGGAAATCTGGGCCAGATCAGTCTGGAGCAGGGGCTGGATGTACAGATAGGAGGGGAACTACGACCCGGGACCGAACTTAAAGCCCATTTCAGTGATCAGGGTTCTACTCTCGATGGAGCTACCAGAGAAATCAGTGAATTCGATATGATCTATGTCACTCTAAGTGATCCTAAATTCGATGTCCTTGCCGGTGATCAATATATTAGCTGGCCTGTGCAGGGAATCCTTTCCGGTCAGAAAAAAATAAAAGGACTGTCAGTCTCTGTTCATCCGGGGCTCTTTTCTATCGGTGCATTCGGTGCTCTTTCCGGAGGAAATTTCACCACGGAAACCTGGCATGGTAAAAACGGACTGCAGGGCCCTTACAGTTTCTCCGGAAAAGGAGAACAGGGGATAATCACCCCCATTGCCGGTACCATAAAACTAAAGGTGAATGGAAAAACTCTGGAGGAGGGGGAAGATAAGGATTTTACAGTTGATTATGATCTGGGCTCAGTTACCTTCAATCCGAAAATCCTTATAAGAGACGAGGATCTGATAATTGTCGAATATGAGTACAAACTCTTCGATTTTCAAAGATCATTGGTTGGTACAACTGCCGGATTTTCCACCCGTGATTCCATTTTTTCTGTCAAAGGTGTACTCTGGTCGGAAGCAGATAACAAAAACCGTCTTATCGACATCGCTTTTGACAGTTCTGATATGATTGAGCTTCGAAAAGCAGGTGATAAACCGGTCTTTGGGTATAATGATCGTGCGGTTCATGAAAATGATGTTCCGGAGGTTTCCCGTTACGAACCATTATATCAGAAAATCGATTCACTGGGAAAGGTAATATTCCGGTTCAAACCATTTAATCCCGCTTTCCCTCAGGACAGGGAAGGACGGTTCCGGGTCTATTTTTCTTATGCCGGAAAAGGCAAGGGAAGCTATGTCAGAGATGTTACTGTTACAGAATATGAAGTCTACAAATATGCAGGTGAAAATGCCGGTGATTATCTTCCACTTACTCCACTTTCGACTCCCAAACGGATGACTGCAGGAGAGATCTCCGGTGATTTGCGCCTTGACATGCTGAAAATGAAAATAAACGTAGCTGGCCAGGATTATGATAAAAACCTCTTTTCTTCCATCGATGACGATAACAACCGGGCTTCTGCTGTCACAGCCACAATGTTAGCCGGTGAAAAGCGTTTTGACAAAAGATCTGCATGGCTTTCGGCTGACTACAACTATTCTTCAAGACAATTTAATGTCGAGCTGTTTGATGCTTATGATCGCTATGATCAATGGGATGACAGCACTTACAATGAATCAGCAGTTGAACGGCAGTTCTGGCAGGGAAACTTCGGAGTAACACCATTAAAGCTGCTTTCTGCAGAGATCGGTTATGGCCAGAACCGGATCGATTCCAGTATGACTACCGACAAGTTTACCTGGTATTCAAGAATACAGCCATTTAAAAAATTGCTGCTGGATTATAACGGGACACTGTTCCGTCACCATGAGAAAAACAACAAAGGCCTAAATCGAAAAGGGACAGCCAGGCTTGTATACCAACAGGAAAAACAAGAAGTGGAATTAGCCTACAAGGATGAATGGAGAACCGATTCATTAAAAGTGGGTACAGGGATCATGGCTGCTTCATTACAATATGGCTATTTACCATGGAATCTGAAGCAGGAATTCGATTTCAGACAGTTTCGGGCAGGTAACACCACTCTTTTTGGGGCGACCGATACCGGATGGGCTTTCAGCTGGGAACAATCTATCGATAACCAGTTGTTTCCATGGTGGAGAATAAACGGATTAAGCAGTTTTTACACTTCTAAAACTGGAAGCGGGGATGAACAAAACCGTTTGTCTTCCACTACCTTCCTGCTTGATGTAAACAGTGAGATGAATCCGCAAAAATCGGGATTCAGTTCGACTCAGCACTACCGTATGAGTTCAGAGAAGGTTTCTTCATTTATCCAGGTACCTGTTCTGACCGTAAAGGGGCATGGTACTCATATCTATGATGATTCTCTCAAAGAGTATGTGCCAAGTCCGTTTGGTGATTATTTCTTGCAGCAGCGTGAAATATATAATTCCACCGATGGATTGGTGAGGAAAAAGAGACTGGAACTGAACTGGGCATATCATCCTACCCGAAAAATAAAGGGAATATTAAATGATCTCAACTGGTACGGAACCCTTCTTTTGGATGAACATGTGCACTGGAGTGCATCGGGTTGGAAGGCCTGGGTTCCAGGGTGGCTTTCTATGGAGGAGATGCGCCATCCCTTTGATAATAAGAATGTGAGTTACTCCGATTTATCCTACCGCCAACAGATTCAATGGATGCCCAAGGAGTGGGAAAATCTCAGTGGTGATCTTTTGGGCCAGATATCCTTAAGGAAAATTCGCTCATATCAGGAGACTTCCACTGAATCAGGATTTAACATCCAGGTAAAAAATGGAAGACTCACTTTTAGTGATGAATCCCGATTCTGTTATGTTTTTCATGATGACAGTCTGATACAGGATTTTTATGTTCGTGATTTTAATACGGTGCTGGCTCAGCGAATTAATTTTGCCGAAAAGTTCGAAATCTATGTTCAGGAGTGTATCGGCTGGGCTCGCAAGGATGATCCTTATTCAAAAGATAAGTCGGCTAAGCCAGACAGTAGCTTTTATGTTCAGCTCAATCCTGGTTTTCAGTGGCGTCCCTTCAATCAGGGCTGGGCTGAAGCATCATATATGTTTTCCTATGTTCCTATTGCAGGAGAACTGGATTACCGAATGGCCCGGGGGATCTCTTCCGGACTTTCTCATGTAATCTCGATTGCAGCCAATTTTCAGGTCGGGAAGCATTTCTCTCTGAGTGGTTCCTATCGTGGCGAAATGAACCGGTCTCCGTATCAGACCTCTTTTGGTAAGGGCTTACATACTGTTATGATGGAGATGAAGGCATTTTTGTGATATCCCCCCAAAAAGGTGCCAGGAACAGAACCGCTTATACTTCAGTCATCAGCATCTTAAAAAATGTAGCCTTTTAATCTGAAAATGTAAGAACCATCATTTTAGGCTTTTTTTACCATCTTATTCGATATTTTCCACATAACTGTTGAGATTTTAGAGATGTAAGAGCTTTTAGATAAGATGTCTGTCAGTTTTTTTACATTAGTTTAAAATGATATCCTAACTCTAACAAAGAAGCTGTTGTGAGTAAAAAACATACTATCTATGCTTTAATCACTACTTTTTTGTTTATAGGCTGGCATTTTCCAGAAACGAATGCTCAGGATACAGAAAACCTTTCCGATTCAATCTCCTCACAATGTGAACCAGTCGTGGAATTTTTTTTTAAAAGTGAATCACAACCAATATGTTTGAAAAATTTTATGCCTCAGGGGGATTCCTGTACCGATTTAGGGATCTCTTTTAAGAATCTGGGCGTAAGAATTAGTTTTTTCTGCGACAAAAAACATCTCTGGGAATATAATGGCCTGGGTTATTTAAACAAAAAGAGTCAGAATATTCCGGTAAGTGTCTCTTTAGCCAGTGATGAATCGGAGAAGCTTACCAGTGTAGTTATTGTATTCGGTAAAAGCAGTGATACTTCAAATCTCTATCTTACCCCTTACAGGAATAGAGATATGCCATATATCCCAGACAGTACAAAACCATTGGATTACGATATTGAAATATCCAGGTATGTTTGCCAGGAGAAACCCACCATAGTGGCGGATCAGGAATATACCTATCAGGTTGGTCATATGCGCAAAGAGCCGATATTAAATTATCCGGAAATTTCCGCTTTTCACCATGGCAGATCGGTTAAGATGCCTTCAGGTGGTTCGGTAGCAGTCGCGGCATTCATGAAAAATTACTGGCATTTGAATGAACTTCCCAAAATCAGCTATGATGATCCGGAGCTGATTAGAAAAAGAGAGATTCTTTATGCTAAATGGGCTAAGAGACATCCTCCAAAAGAAAAGAAAAAAAAGAGCAAACCACCATTAATCAGGTTTAAACCACTTTAAAAAGCCTTTAGAGTTAACAATATGTAAAATTTAGCACACCGATGGCCCCGGAAGTATTTTGTTTGAGATAATCTTCAGTTGTTTTGGAGAATTAACCACGATGTTTTTCTTACTGCCTTTTTCCGGAATGATGGTCTTTCGGAAAATCACATTATAAGTCATTGATTACACATATATTATATTCATAGGGGAATTGATGGGATATTTGAAGATTTCTGGTGATTGTTGTTAATGAAAGTGTTTACTTAAGGCAATGCTTGTGGTATTTTTGGTTTAGGAATCAGATGCATGACTTCTCTTTATGATGAAGCGATTAAGGAGCAGATACGCTCCAGAGCAGATATCGCAACAGTTATTGGAAGATATGTGAACCTGAAAGGTTCGGGGCAGACCCTCAAAGGGTTGTGTCCTTTCCATAAAGAGAAAACACCCTCTTTTCAGGTTAATCCTGTAAAGGGATTTTTCTATTGTTTTGGATGTCATAAAGGGGGCGATGTATTCACATTTTTGCAGGAAATCGAGGGGATAAGTTTTTCTGATGCTCTTAAAATGCTGGCAGAAGAAACCGGTGTAGAACTGAAACCTTTTACAGAGCGCCGACCTGTTCAAAATCTTGCAGGAAACCAGTTGTCCAAGTCCGATATGTTACGTATTCACGATATTGCTGCCAGGTTTTACTACCAATCCATTCGCCAATCTAAACAAACCATAGAATATTTCAAATCGCGGGGATTGGCGCCGGAAACCGTTCGTGATTTCCGTTTGGGGTATTCGCCTGCAGGTTATTCTTCACTTATAATGCATTTTCAAAGCCAGGGAATCGACTCTTCTGCACTGGTTAACTGTGGCCTGGCCATTAAAACAGAGGATGGAAGAACTTTTGATCGTTTTCGTAACCGGGTGATGTTTTCTTTGTTTGACCTGTCGGGTAAAGTAATTGGATTTGCCGGCAGAACGATGGAAGCGGATGCCACCCCTAAGTACCTTAATTCTCCGGAAACTCTTCTTTATAAGAAGAAAAATGTACTCTATGGTTTGTATCAGGCTCGCCAATATATAAAAGAAAGCGGATTTGTGCTGATCGTTGAAGGATATATGGATTATCTTACCATGTATCAGGCAGGAATACGTAACGTGGTTGCCTCATCCGGAACGGCCTTGACCGAAGAGCATGCTCAGCTTCTGAGCCGTTTCTGCTCCCGCATAGTTTTGCTCTTTGATGGAGATCAGGCAGGGCAGAATGCAGCAAAAAAAGCTATTTATGTTTTAGCACCTTTTAATTTTGATATTTCTGTCCTGGTTCTTCCGGGAGATGAAGATCCGGATTCTTACATCAGGAAATACGGAAAGCAATCTTTTCAGGAGCAGATAAACAGTTCCAAAGACTGGATGCAATTTATAATCGAGAAGATGATCAGTGAGCATGATGGCCGAACCAGCCGTGGAAAATCCGAAGTTATTGCTGCTTTGAATCCTTTGGTTGGATCGCTAAAAGATAGTATCGCACAGCAGAAATTTAAAAAAGAAATTGCAGAACGGCTGGATTTAGATGAAAAACTGGTTTATAATAGAATTAGCGATTTACAGACTTCTTCTGTAAAAGAGCCTTTAGCTAAAAATTATGGTCTTACTGCGCCAAAAGCCAATCCCCAAAGCAGTAACAAAAATGGTAAGGTCGAAAATGTACATAATTATGGAAAAAAATTTTCCAGTTCAGAGTACAGAAACGATCTTGGCAATGGTTTGGGGCAAAAACAGAATGATGATGAACGGTTTATCGGTACTTTGGAAGGGAGTTTTCTGAGGATACTGGTAACTAAACCGGAGTATATTGCAGAAGCGCGCCAATATGTTGCACCTGAAACCCTTACGGACAACATATCCGGTGATATATATTCATTGTTGATTCAGACTCATGAGCAGGGTGGAGATGTAGCCGAGATAGGTGTCAAAGCTTCAGATCCTGAAATTAAGCGTATAATATCACTTCTGCTTGTCAGACCTGCCCTGGAGGATCATATCCATGATGAACTGGTACAGAAGATCATTCATCTTCGTGCCAAGTATATCAGGGCCATGATCAGGAAAATCAAGATTCAGATGAAAAATGTACCACAAAGGCGTGCTGAGCTGCTTTTACAGTTAAAAGACTTTACGTCGCAATTACAGGAGCTGGACGGGGTAGAATGAGCAGGAAAAAAGAATCCGAAAAACAGGCTGAAGCGACAGTCGTTGTTGATCGTACAACGCAGCGTCTTAGAAAATTAGCCGCACTTCAAGGTTTTGTTACTGAGGCTCAAATTGAAGAGGTGGCATCTACACCTCAGGAACGTGAACGCGTTCAACAGATTCTTACTCGCGAAAACATCGCTATTAATGCGTTTGTTAAAGAAAAGGTCCCTTTGTACGAACGCAGGACCAGACGGCTTATCTCAGCACGGCGTCAACCCCGTTATACTGATCCCACCTGGGTTTATCTCAATACTGTTGGAAGAGTTCCTCTTCTTTCCAGAGGTCAGGAAACCGAATATGCCATGCAGATGGAGTATGCTCAGGGGAAACTCTTTGATATGGCTTTCCGCAGCAGTGCTTCCCTGGAGAGCCTGTACCGGATTTCTGAAGAACTTAAAAATGAAGAGCTTGAATGTATCGATGTACTTCAGATTGAAGATGAGCAACTTTCCAAGGAGGAAGATTTTGAAGCCTTGAGAAAGGAGTTTATCCACATCGTCTCCCTGATTAAACGCAAAGCTAACACCATTTCTGCTTTGGAAAAGGAGGCCTCCGGGAAATCGGACTCCGATGAAGCAATAAATCAAAAAATCCAGAAAGTTCAGGATGAAATAATCGCCTTGTGCAGAAAACTTCGATTGAATTCCAAACAGATAGAACTGATTCTGGAGAAACATAAGAAGAGCCTGCTTGACAATGGCCAAAAAGAACTGTACGAGGAATTCAAGCACTGGGAGGACATGCGCAACCAGGCTAAATGTGCAATCATCGAAGCAAATGTCCGATTGGTGGTCAGTATTGCCAAAAAATATATACTCCGGGGAATGGAGATAATCGACCTTATACAGGAAGGCAATCGCGGACTCATTAAAGCGGTTGAAAATTTCGATTACCGAAAAGGCTATAAATTCAGCACCTATGCAACCTGGTGGATCAGACAGGCGATATCCAGGGCAATAAATGACAAATCCAAAGCTATTCGTATTCCGGCAAACACCCTCGAACTGGTCAATAAAACTATTCGCTTATGTAAAAGATGGGTGATGGAATATGGTTACGAACCAAGCCATGAAGAACTTGCAGAGGCTTTGGGTTGCTCTGTAAGTAAAGTACAAACCGCACTGGAGTATTCTATGGAGCCGATCTCTCTTGACATGGAAATCGGCAATGATGGCGGTACTACTGTTGGTGAATACATAGAAGACACCAAAGCCGAAGATCCATCGGTTCGCATGTCTCTCATGCATCTTCGGGACCAGATAAAACAGGTACTTGACTCACTCACTGCAAAGGAAAAAGAAATCGTGGTGATGCGTTTTGGTCTTGATGACGGACGTATCAAAACCCTCAAGGAAATCGGGGAAATCTTTAACATTTCCCGGGAGCGAGTGCGTCAGATAGAAACCAAGGCCCTTGGCAAATTAAAACATCCAAGCCGCACACGACAGCTTATGGCATGGAAAGAAGAACGAAACGAGACATTCTCTGATGCCGATGATTTTCTGATCGAAGAGGCTTAAGCAAAATTCTTCTTACCCGGTTTACTATCGCAAATTAATCTACAGGGCAGTCTGATGTGTTAGCTGCCTCCTGTTCAGATTTAAAAGTGTTTTTCATATTGAGATACTTACAATCAGGACCGATTTGATTAAAATGATCAGCCTTTTTTTCAGCAGAAAAAATACCTTACTGCTGATATTGCTTTTATGCCTGTGTTCAGAAAAACAGGTGAACAGTCCGGAATCTGTTGATACAGTAAAACCAGTAATTATAAAATCTGTTCCTCACGATTCTACCGCATTTACCCAGGGGCTTCTGTACCGAGATGGCAAATTGTATGAAAGTACCGGCATCATCGGTCAGTCTTCAATCCGTATCGTTGACACAAACGGTGTGGTTACGACAAGAAAATTTCTTCCGGAAATATTTGCGGAAGGATGTGCCTTTTTTAATGACCGGATTTATCAGATCACCTGGAAAGAGCAGATTTGCATCATTTACAATGCTGATCTTACCATTTTAAATACTATCGCCTATGAAGGTGAAGGCTGGGGGCTGACTGCGGACTCGGTATCATTGATCATGAGCAACGGATCAGACACTCTATATTTCCGGGATCAGAAATTTAAAATCACCAGGAAGCTGCCGGTAACTCTTAATGGTAAACCACTTAAAAATCTAAATGAACTGGAATATGTAAACGGAAAAATACTGGCTAATGTCTGGTTCAGTGATTTTATATATGAGATCTCCCCCAGAACCGGAAAAGTTTTGAAAATAATCGATTGCACCGGACTGGTTGAAATTGAAAAACCGGTATCTGAGGATCATGTACTAAATGGAATAGCATTTCTGCCAATGGAAAACCATTTCTTCCTTACCGGTAAAAACTGGAAGAACATGTTTCTGGTCAAAATTCCCTGAAAAACAAATAATACAGGAAAATAAGAAAGCCGGTTTGCGGGAAAATCAATCCTGTGGGGGAGGAAGCGGCTTATCTGCATCTATAAATATCATCTTCTCATTTTCACATACAAACCTGCCAAATAAAAACACCAGAAATGCTACTGTTATGTCGGTCATATCAGGGTTTCTTCCGCCGACGCATCCCTGAAGAACTTCTGTAGCAGTAATTATTAACAGAACCACTATCAAAAAAGAACTTTTAATAGAAAGGTTTCTGAAAAGATGGTGGTAAAGATATCCTGCAAAAGAATAAATAATACTGGTTTCTATAGTATTACTTAGATTTATCATAGTAGAATGAGAATTTTCGGAAAAGAATGGATGCCAGATAATTTTCTGAAAAGACCAGGAAAACTTATATGGATGAAATTGATTGCTGATAAAAGCGAGAAAAAACGAGACTAATAAGACTGTATGGGGTCTGGAAAAGCCCTTCTGACAAAACAGGAAAAAAAGAAAGCCTGCTGAGATACCGATCGCTTCCACAGCTATATCAGAAAGTTCTGGAACACGGGATTTTATGATCAGTTGCAGTGATTCAAGAAAAAAACCAAATAATAGTATTCCACATAAAGTTATCGATGCAGAGAAACCGGGTTTTAAATGCCTGAGGATCTTTAAACACAAAAATGTAAGTGTCGAGAAAAAAAGAATAGTGAAAGGCTCATTTCTGCCGGAAAAGGTAAAATTCCATGGGTTATTAAAAATGCGACGAAGCTTTATTTTAAACAGACTGTAATCGAGGGAAAAATCAAAAGGAAGAAGAAGATAAGCACAAATGATACAGACCAGAAAAATAAGAGGTGTAAAAAGAGGATAATGGACAATTTGAGTTATCATCTGCTGATTACTGACTTTTTTCCATGAATTTCTGATAGAAAACGCCAGAGTTATTCCCAAAAGGGTACCAGTGGTGTTGGTTATAAGATCGGTTATCGATGTAGTCCTATCTGTGGTAAATAACTGGAAAAACTCAACTGAAAAACTTAATGTTGCGCCATAAAACAGCACGATCAGCCAGTTGTTAATTCTGAAATTGAATCGTCTGGTCGAAAGCCATCCAAAAAATCCGATAGGCATAAAAAGAAGGATATTTTGGATGCAATCGGAAATGGAGGTCCTGCTGCCATCGAGGGCCAGAAATGGTAGCCAGTTAATTTCTGTAATTCTATGTTGAAAATTTTGCATTCCCCTGATATTGAAAGGCAAGCTGGTACCATAGATTATAAAAAGGGAAAAAATCAGTAAGAGAGCGGATGGAATTCTGGAAAATCTTCCTTTAGGCATAAAAACAGATCCCTGTTTACAAAAAAATCCCTTCGGGGTTAGCTAATGTTTATGTGAAAGGCAGATAATAGAAAAAGGGCTTCACTAAAATCAGGCTTTAAAAAATACTATGGTGTTTACGGTTTCTGAAGGGTTTTTCAACGGATACCAGAAATAGGACTGTCACTCAGACAGAAGGATATCCTACTATCCTGTACTCCAAAATACCAATACTTGCCTCGTGTGGTAAAATTACCCGCTGGAAGTGCCCTCTCTATTATGGGGGGGTATTTGAAAATGGTGGAATCCCAAAGCTGGAATACTTTTATGTATTTCATTTTCAGGGTTACTGTAATCTCATAATCTTCACAGTGCGACTGCTTACCCCTTCCAGTTCTTTATCCACCTCTAATTCTTTTTGAAAAAGAGTTGTTGCACTGTTTTTTGGGGTAAACGGCCTGTTTCCATCAGAAATAATCACCTCTGCCCCCAGCTCTATCTGTTTGTATAAGAATTGCAGCAAAAGTTGGGAGGTGTGGCGTTCGTAAAACATATCTACTACCAAAATCAAATCGAAGCTGATACTGGGAGGCTGATTCAACAGATCGGTAGATTCGATTTCAATGTTGACTCCATTTGCTTTGAAGTTTTTCTGTGCTATATGGAGCGCTACAGGGTCGATATCATTAGCAATTACCCTGGAAGCACCATACATGGCAGAAGCTATGCTGACAATTCCGCTGCCGCACCCAAAATCTAACACAGTTTTATTTCTGAGCAACTCTTTATTGGCTCTTATAAATTGGGCCAGGCATTTAGCACCAGGCCAGACTGCTCCCCAGAAAGGAATGCATTCTCTGCCTAATTCTTTTTCCAGTGCATCCCAGAAATCAAAAAAATTCAGTGCATGATGCGCACAGATAAATTCACAGTCTTTTACTTCTCTTAAGGGGGAATACTTCTCGATGAATTTATCGGATGGTAATTGTGGCATCATATTTTCTTTTTTAAGGAAAAACCTTATTTAGTATGCTCCTCAATAAGCTTAGCTACTGCCTGGAGGCCATTGGGTATGGAAGATTTTTTCATTGCGGAAATCATCTCGTTGCGGTTCTGGTAAACAAGTCTGATCTGTCTTGTCAAGGTTTCCTTGTTTAACTGGTCCTGGTAGAGCAGATTACTGAAACCCTGGCTCTCAAATGATCTGGCATTTAGAATCTGATCGCCCCGGCTGGCGTTTGTTGCCAAAGGAATAAGAAGCGCAGGTTTGGCCAGTGCCAGAAGTTCAAACAGTGTGGTAGCGCCGGCTCTGGAGATGACAACGTCGCAGAGGGCAAAGAGATGAGGAAGTTCCTCGTTTACGTATTCAAATTGATGATAACCTGGCTGATTTTCTATTGTCCCTCCTTTTCCGCAGATATGGCAGACATTAAAATCGGTCAGAAGGGTTGGGAGTGATTCCCGGACAGCCTTGTTAATGATCTGAGACCCCTGACTTCCACAGATAACCAGTATTACTGGTTTATCATCCAGAAATCCGCATAACCGTTTCCCTTCTTCCTTGTCACCGGAAAAAATCGTTTCGCGGACTGGAAGGCCGCAATGGACGCCTTTTTCTTCGGGAAGATGTTTTTTTGTTTCGGGAAAACTGTAAGCGACTTTTCTGGCAAAAGGGATGGAGAGTTTATTGGCCAGACCAGGGGTTATATCCGACTCGTGAATTATTACCGGTTTTCTTAGAAGCCAGGAAACCCATACCACAGGGCAGGAAACAAATCCCCCTTTACTGAAAACAATATCGGGATTTATTCTGGCAATAATCAGTAATGCCTGAAAAAAGCCTGCCGCGATTCTGAAAAGATCGGTAAAGTTTTTAAAATCAAAATATCTTCGCAACTTACCCGCACTGATTTGATGATAGCGTATATTTTCTTTTTCTATTAGCTTCCGTTCCATGCCGTTGGCGGTACCAATATAATGTATTTCGAATCCTGCATTACGAAGATAGGGAAGAAGTGCGATATTTGGAGTAACATGGCCTGCTGTTCCTCCGCCAGTAAGAACTATCTTTTTCAAAGGTATACTCCCCAAAGAAATGAAGAAATAATAAGAGAGACCGTTCAGGAGAATCCATCTGCTCTCGGGCAATTACGTTATTGAGCAGAGCAGAGAAATTTCACCTGTGTGTTTAATAAAAATAGATCAGGTAGATCGGTACTGCATATATGACAGGGCACAAAGTTATTATCAGTTTCCGGTGACAGTAAATTATTGATTATTTGAGGCAATATAGATACACTTCTTAAGATTCGGATAATGATAGTTCGGGTAAATAGAGACGGGTAAATAGAGAGCATGGGGACAAATTTTTTAAATATTGATCATGTAATGACGAATTTATTTGTTATGGTTGCAATGCTTTATTATTCAATTTATATTCAGAATTTTAACAAGCCTTTTTTTTTGCATAGTGCCTAAAAAGGCCTGTTTTAGCGCTTAAAATATGAAATTCACAGTATTATACATTTACATCTATACAGGGGATTGCCGATGGAACAAAAAATCCAGGAATTGACCAATAAGATATACCAGGAAGGTGTTGAAAAGGGTGAACAGCGTGCTCGTCAACTGGTTTCTGAGGCAGAGTCTAAAGCAGCCGGGATATTGGCTGAGGCTAAAGCTCAGGCTGAAAAGATCCTTTTAGAGGCTCAGAATCAGGCTGCAGAATTGAAGCGTAACACCGAAGCTGAATTAAGGCTTTCCGGAGCCCAGGCAATTTCTGCTGTAAAGCAGCAGCTTCTGGATATGATTACAGCCCGGGTTATCGAGGGGGGGACTTCGGGAGCCTTGTCCGATCCTTCAACCGTAAAAGAGCTTATCAAGTCAGTGCTTGAGAACTGGAAGCCAAACGATGGAGCAACTCCGGCTTTAGAGGTATTGCTTCCTGCCCAAAAACAGCAGGAGTTTGCTGCTGCATTTGAGAAGGGCGCGTCTGATCTTCTGAAAAAAGGTGTAAAAATCAACTTTTCCAAAAACATAAAAGCCGGTTTCAGAATCGGGCCGGTGGATGGTACTTATCGGATCAGTCTTACCGATGAGGACTTTCAGGAATTTTTCAAGGAATACCTGCGTCCCAGAACACGTCAATATCTGTTCGGGGAATAAACTATGGGCAATAACTATTACTTTCTGGTTGCTGGTTTACCTGATCTGATTCTTGACGAAGGGAAAAATGTCCCTTCATTTTCAGAGTATATAACGGAGCTGGAAGAGCAGGTCTCTTCGGGTGATCTGGAGTTGCTTCGTTGTATCCGCTTGCCAATTGATAACAGTAACCTGATTACTGTTCTTCAGAACTCAAAAAAGGAGTTTGATCCACGGGGTAATTTTACCAGAGATGAAATCGCTTCTGCCATAAAGAATGGTGATGGTCTTCCAGATTATATGTTGACATTTCTGGAAGCTTACAGGGAAAACCGTCTGCCTTCTTCACTGTTGACAACCGAAGACCAGCTTAACTGGTTTTTTTATGAGCAGATGATTGTTCACCCCAATCAGTTTATCAGGGAATGGTTTACCTTTGAACTTAATCTGAGAAACCTGATTGCCGGTATCAACAGCCGTAAGGGGCTGGAGCATTTCGATGCTTTGGGTTCGGAAAGGGAACGGTCGGTTGCTGCGGTTTTGATAGGGGTGAATGATGAGGCAGAGATGATCCTGCGCTCAAATGCTCCTGATTTTGGCCTCTCTTCTCAGCTTTCATGGGTAGAACGGGTGATAAATCTTTCCCGCTCGACTCTTCTGGAGTTTGAAAAAGGAATTGATCTGTTGCGCTGGGATATGCTTAATGAATTGACTACCTTTTCCTATTTCAGCATAGAGACGGTCATTGCTTTTACGATAAAGCTGATGATGGTTGAACGGTGGAAAAAACTGGATGTTCAGACTGGTAAAGTAGTTCTTGAGAGGCTTGTGGAAGAGCTGCAGGCTACTTATTCTGTTCCGGCAGATTTTTAATTTGTTAAAAATGAAGTAAAACCGATTCTTGTATAGTGGAGGAAACGCATGAGTACCAAAGGGAAAGTGGTTGGTATAGTAGCCAACCTGGTCACTATTGAAGTGGACGGGCCGGTTGCTCAAAATGAGATTTGTTATATCGATCTTAGAGGAATCAGGCTGATGGCCGAAGTGATCAAGATCGTGGGAAAAAATGCATACGTTCAGGTTTTTGAAAGTACTCGTGGACTCTACGTTGGTTGTGAAGCAGAGTTCACCGGGAGAATGCTGGAAGTGACTCTGGGACCAGGAATGCTTTCCAAAAACTATGATGGTCTTCAGAATGATCTTGATAAGATGGAAGGGGTTTTCCTCAAACGCGGTCAATACACCTTTCCCCTGGATGAGCAGAAAGTCTGGCATTTCAAGCCTCTGGTCAAGGAAGGCGATTCGGTAAGTGCTGCAGACTGGATAGGAAGTGTCAGGGAGAACTGGTTTGATCACAAAATAATGGTTCCCTTTGATTATCAGGGTACTGCCGTTGTCAAATCGATCAGTCCCGAAGGGGATTATACCATCAACGATACAATAGCAGTTATTGCCGATGAAGAAGGCAACGAACGCAATCTTACCATGACAATGAAATGGCCGGTTAAAATGGAGATCAAATCCTATAAGAGTAAACCGCGTCCTTTTAAAATAATGGAAACCGGTATTCGCACTATTGACACTCTCAATCCTATAGCTGAAGGCGGTACAGGGTTTATTCCGGGACCTTTCGGTTGCGGAAAAACCGTGTTGCAGCATGCGCTTTCCAAATACGCAGAAGCTGACCTTATAATAATTGTGGCCTGCGGTGAGCGTGCCAATGAGGTTGTGGAGATTTTTAAGGAATTCCCGGAACTCGATGATCCCAGAACCGGAAGAAAGCTCATTGAACGTACCATTATTATCTGTAATACTTCAAATATGCCGGTGGCAGCCCGTGAAGCCAGCGTTTATACCGGGATGACCATAGCTGAGTATTATCGTATGATGGGGCTTAAGGTGTTGCTCAATGCAGATTCAACCTCCCGATGGGCTCAGGCTCTTCGTGAAATGTCAAACCGTATGGAAGAGCTCCCTGGGCCGGATGCTTTCCCCATGGATTTACCGGCTATTATTGCCAATTTCTATTCACGTGCCGGATATGTAAATCTTAACAATGGCAAATCAGGTTCGATCACATTTATCGGTACCGTAAGTCCTGCCGGTGGTAACCTTAAGGAACCGGTCACCGAATCAACCAAAAAAGCTGCACGCTGTTTCTATGCACTGTCTCAGAACCGTGCTGACAGCAAGAGATACCCTGCGGTTGATCCTATTGACAGTTATTCAAAGTATCTGGAATACCCTGAGGTGGTGGAATATCTTGACAAAACCATCGAGAAGGGCTGGGTGGACAAGGTAATGGTACT
This sequence comes from uncultured Fibrobacter sp., assembly GCA_964411655.1. Lineage (GTDB taxonomy): Bacteria > Fibrobacterota > Chitinivibrionia > Chitinivibrionales > Chitinispirillaceae > JAAYPC01. The sequence goes on along the minus strand of CAYPMS010000017.1, from coordinate 5,433 downwards.
TAAAGACATTCTTCTTAGAGGTAAAGAGGCCCGTGATCAGATCAATATTCTGGGTGATGATGGAGTGCCTCTGGAGTATCATATTACCTTTAATAAATCGGAGATCATAGATTTTATAATTCTTCAGCAGGATGCATTCGATAAAGTCGATTCCTCCTGTTCTATCGAGCGGCAGCGTTATCTGGTAAATCAGGTGCTTGGCATTTGTGAGAGTGAGTTTAACTTTGAGAGTTTTGAAGAAGTCAGCACTTATTTCAAACGGGTCATTAACCTGATGAAGCAGATGAACTATCAGGAATTCAAGAACGAAGCCTTCAACAAAATGGAAAAGCAGCTTGAAGAGCTGTTGGCCGAAAGAAGAGTAACTGAACTTGAAACTCAGGTGGCCGGTTAAAGAGGAGAGCAGATGAAAACCAAAGCATTTCAGAAAATCTATACACATATTGAAAATGTCACCAAGGCCACTTGTACAATACAGGCTGAAGGAGTCACCAATGACGAGATGGCTTTTGTGGATGGGCGTCCTGCACAGGTGGTGAAAATTGCAGGTAATAAAGTGACATTGCAGATTTTTCCTGGTACTCAGGGGATCGCTACAGATGCCGAAGTGGTTTTTCTGGGTAAACCACCCACACTAAAAGTTTCTAATGAGTTAAAGGGGCGTTTTTTCAATCCTTATGGACAGCCCATTGATGGTGGTCCTGAAGTGGATGGAAAAGAGGTGGAAATTGGAGGCCCTTCTGTGAATCCGGTACGTCGCCAGCAGCCTTCAGAACTTATCGCTACCGGAATCGCCGGTATCGATTTGAATAATACCCTGGTTACCGGTCAGAAGATTCCCTTTTTTGCTGACCCGGATCAGCCCTTTAATCAGGTGATGGCTACCGTTGCTCTTCGTGCAAAGGCAGATGTCATTATTCTGGGTGGTATGGGTATGAGCAATGATGATTACCTCTACTACAAGAGCCTCTTTGACAATGCTGGTGCTCTTGACAGAATAATTGCTTTCGTTAATACAACCGAAAACCCGCCGGTAGAAAGACTTCTGGTTCCGGATATGGCACTTACTGCTGCAGAATACTTTGCAGTTGAACAGAAGGCCAAGGTGCTGTGTCTCCTTACGGACATGACTCTTTATGCGGATGCGCTTTCTATTGTGTCAAACCGTATGGATCAGATTCCTTCCAAAGACAGCATGCCCGGTTCTCTATATAGTGATCTGGCCAAGATTTATGAGAAAGCTGCCCAGTTTCCTGATGGAGGATCTATCACCATTATTGCAGTTACCACTCTTTCCAGTGGTGATATTACACATGCGATTCCGGATAACACCGGTTACATTACCGAAGGTCAGCTTTATCTGCGTCGCGATACAGATATTGCCAAGGTTATTGTGGATCCTTTCAGAAGTCTTTCCAGGTTAAAGCAATTGGTGATTGGAAAGAAAACCAGAAATGATCATCCGCAGGTGATGAATGCTGCGGTGCGGCTTTACGCGGATGCAGCCAGTGCCAGGACCAAGCTGGAAAACGGATTTGATCTTACTGATTATGACCGGCGTACCCTTGATTTTGCCCGTGAATACAGCCGTCAGCTTCTGGCAATCGATATCAATGTGGAAGTGGAAGAGATGCTTGATACCGCCTGGAAACTTTTCGGGAAATATTTTTCAAAAGATGAGGTGGGTATTAAGAGTGAACTAATGGATACTTACTGGGCCGCTTGATATAGGAAATAACTGTGTAAGTTACCGAGGTGATAATGGCACTGAAATTTCAATACAACAAAACCTACCTTCAGCAGCTCAATAAAGGGTTGAAAGTGCGTGAGAATGCTCTTCCTACTCTTATAGCCAAGGAGTCTGCTTTGAGGCTTGAAGTTAAAAAAGCCAGAGAGCAGTCGGAGGCTATCGAGCTGGACCTGAAGAAACGATATGCTGCGCAGGAGGAAAGCTACAGGCTTTGGACTGAAATGCCGGGGGAGCTACTGAAAGTTACCGAAGTGGATATAGAGGTGAAAAAGATCGCCGGTGTAAAGACGCCTGTCTTACGCAATGTTCGATTCGATGTAAACCGGTACAGTGTGTTTTCCCAGGCTGCCTGGGTTCCTTCCGGGATAGAAATGCTTAAAGAGCTTGTCAGTCTGAAGATAAGTCTGGAACTGGCCAGGAAAAAAGTCCAGATCCTCGAGTATGCCCGCAAGAAAACTACTCAGAAAGTGAATCTGTATGAAAAGGTGCAGATTCCGGAATACAAAGAGGCAATCAGGAAAATCAAACGTTTTCTGGAGGATGATGAAAACCTGTCCAAGTCTTCACAGAAGATTCTTAAAATGAAATTAGCCCAGGCGGAGGCAAACTGATGATTGTAAAAATGAAAAAACTCGAACTGCTTCTTTTCTATAAAGAACGTGAGCAGTTTCTGGAATCATTAAGATCGCTGGGTGTGGTTCATGTGGTGGAAGATCTCCAGAAAGAGGGAAATAACCATATTCAGGAGTTGCAATCGATCCTGCGCCTGTGTGAACGGGTAGAAAGAAAGCTTACCGCTATTAACAGTTCTAAAGACGCTCCTGCAGCTTTGACCTCAAAAATGGATGCACCTGCAATACTGAAGAGGTTTGAAGAGCTGGAGGAAGAGCGGGAGAAAATCAATCAGGAGATTGTGGCTTGCACAAAGGATCTACTTTTACTGCAGCCCTGGGGACAATTTGATCCGGCATCAATAAAGAAACTGGCGAATTCAGGAGTCAAGATCCGCTTTTTATCGATGCCTGTCAAGCGCTTTGATGCTCTCAATCATAAAGACCTGCCGCTCAGGGAAATAAGCCGCACCAACGGTCAGGTGAATTTTGCAGTAGTGGAGTACGGCGAAGAGTTTCCTTTGGATGCAGAGGAAGTTCGTTTGCCCGAGATTTCCATGAAAGATCTGAAGGAAAAGATAGTCCGGTTAGAGCAAAAGGGGAAAGAGGTCGATGCCCGGATTAAAGAGCTGGCAGCATCTGTAAATACGGTACATAATTACAGCCTCCAGATCTCTGATCAGTTGAATTATGAGAAGGCTAAGGAAGCGATGGCCTCTGAAGCTGATGGTAAATTGCTGCATATGTCAGGTTGGTTTCCGATTGACCGCGAAAAAGAGATTAAGAAGTTTTTCGATAATCACACGGTTTATTATTCCATACGGGATCCGTTACCTGACGAAGATGTACCTGTTAAACTCAGGAATTCTAAACTTTCCAGGCTGTTTGAACCGATTACCGGAATCTATTCTCTTCCTAATTATCTGGAACTTGACACTACTCCATTTGTGGCACCTTTTTTCACTATCTTTTTTGGTCTGTGTCTGGGTGATGCAGGGTATGGGCTGCTGCTTTTAATCGGAGCACTTTTTGCCCGCTCAAAAGTCCAATCAAAACTAAAGCCTATACTCTCACTGGCAGTAATTCTGGCCCTCTCCACTGTGGTCAGTGGTTTACTTCTAAATAGCTTTTTTGGATATTCCATTTTTGGAGGGCCTGATGGGGGAGGATTTATCGCCACATCGGATATAAAAAGGTTTGCACCGCTTGCTCCTTTTATGACCGAAAAAGGACAGGTCTTTTCGGGTCTGGGGCTGGCCATAGTTCTTGGCTTTATACAGCTTCTTTTCGGAATGGCAATGAAGTCCTATATCGGTGTCACTACCGCTGGACTGGCCAGTGGCATACAGCCGGTTGCATCAATGATGATGATTGTGGGGGGGATAATCTGGGCTACCCATGTAGATTTCCTCAGTCTGGGTTTTCCAACTTTTGAAGTGGGGCCGCTTAAAATAGGAATGCTGATTTTGACTTTACCGGTAGTTCTGGGTAAGATATTGCTTTTTTCCGGTATTGCGCTCTTTCTGCTTTTCAACAATGTTGATAAGAAAATTCATGTTCGCCCTCTGATAGGATTGTATGAATTGTACAATTTTGCATCAGGACTGCTGGGTAATATTCTTTCTTATCTGCGTCTTTTTGCAGTGGGGCTTGCAGGAGGTTTATTGGGTGCAGCGTTCAACCAGATTGCGTTCCTGATGATCACTGCGCCGGATGGAACCATTAATTATAAGTCGGTGGGAATTGTAGGAACTGTTGTTGTGCTGATTATAGGACATGCATTGAATATTGGTCTTTCATTAATCAGCTCCTTTGTACATCCTCTCCGTTTAACACTGGTAGAATTCTACGGAGCAGTCGGTTTTAAAGGCGGAAGTAAACCTTACAGGCCATTTGCAAAAGTTGAACAATTAAATAACTAATAACAAATATTTCAGGGAGGTTGAAGATGGGTTACATTCTTGCACTGATTGGCATGGGTTTGATGGTGGGAATGGCAGGTGCCGGTTCTGCTGTCGGCCTGGTTGTAGGTGGATCATCGGTTGTGGGTATGATAAAGAAAAAACCGGAGGCTTTTGGAAGTGGTATGATCCTTTCTGCTCTGCCGGCTTCACAGGGGCTTTATGGCTTTGTGGGATTTATCATGTATTCTGGTGTGGTTAATCCCAATCTTACTCTTTTTCAGGGGGCGGTTGTACTTGGTGCCGGATTGGCAATGGCACTTTCCTGTTTCATATCTGCAATATACCAGGGGAAACTCTGTGCTCATGGAATCGCAGCGATAGGGCAGGGGCATAATGCTTTTGGTAATACCATGATTTTAGCGGCATTCCCGGAACTCTACGCTATTCTTTCCCTGGTTGCCGCAATTCTTATGCAGAATCTGATGAAGCTGTAACAAAGAACAGAAAAATATTCCAAAAAAGGCGGAGATCTTAATAAGACTTCGTCTTTTTTTTTGACTTGAAATTTGCGGATTGTTATAGTGGTGAAGAAAACCGGGGCTTGAACCTGAAATCCGCAGTTGAACGTGGCGCATATGCGTCATCGATGCAAGATCGGGATTGAGCGCTAAGCCATTCACGCGGTTTGCCCTTATCACGTTGTCACATTCGTTCTTTAAGCTTAGGGTATCCGGTGCTGTAGCACCGTCTTTATCTTACCGCTTTGTTGATAAGGCCTGCACCCGTTCAAGGCTTATCATCACAATATCTTATGCATCTGCATCCACCTCAACTGCGGAATTTAGGTTGAACAAATCATTTTGGCTAGTCTTCGAGCCCTCATGTTATTTTGACGAGTCTCCAAGGAGAAATCTTAAACTTTTTCCTGATGCATGTATTTGTGTTGTAAGGGTAAAGAAACGATCAGTAAAGATTTCTCACTTCGTTCGAAATGACAGAAAGCATTACGCTGTTTTTTTCGTAATATGATAGATCATTGAACCGAAGTATAACTTAACCTGATCCAAAGGTGCTTTTTGAAAAAAAATCCTATCCGTAAAAATCTGCTTTCTCATCCCTTAGTATGGTGTTTCAGCACCTATTTTGCTGAAGGTTTTCCTTATTCTAT
>CAYPMS010000016.1:0-52640 GCA_964411655.1 uncultured Fibrobacter sp. | reverse complement strand
ATTAGAAAATACATTCTTTTTATTAGGTGCGTATTTCTAATGGAAAATTTGGGATTATACCTCTTATCAACAATATAATCATTTGCCTTTTCAGTATATCTTTCTCTGAACCGAAATGTTTTCAGGAAAGATAAACAAAAAAAATAATGAATAACAAATATCAAATATCGAAGTGAAAAAATGCCGGAGTACTCCACCCGCACTGTGGTGGCATCAGTTGAGAGCGCCCCCTAAAGGGCGCGAAATAAGGGAATGTGATCTAAAGTTTTTGCAATAAAGTTTAAGAAATTCTGCCATCAGAGTCAGCGTCTCTAATCTGGTCAAGTATTCTGCATGAAACCCTTACAAATTCATAACACCGATCGATTAGTTTATTGTCCTTAAAAGCCTTTTGCCCTTCCGGATCGAGCAAGCAGCATCCATCCAGAAGGCTTTTGCAGTTAACAGTTCCAAACTCGCTAATAAAAGAGTCTATGAAAAACTGGACTTTTGAGTATGTGATTTCCTGTTTCTCTTTTCCTTCTTCGTTTCCTCTTCCGTACATTAATCCAATAACCATCAGAGCTCCGGTAACTGCACCACAGACTTCCTGCTTTCTTCCCATTCCACCACCAAAACCGGTGGCAATTTTCGTTGCCAGATCCTTTGATAAACCCAGCTCATCGGCATAAGAGTACAAAACCGATTGTGCACAATTAAAACCCTCTTTGAATTTGTTAACAGCCATCTCCATTCTGTTCATCTTCTCTGCCTCCCTATTTCTCTGATTTCTTTGTCAATCAACAAGGTCTATCGTCCAGATTTCATTTACTTCGCTATTCGATATTCGTCATATTTTTCCGTGCGAATCTCTTGCCACTTTACCGTCCGCCCTTGCCATAAACCGCCTGACTTCGATTATCGCCCTGCTATGGGTCGCAGTACCGATCAAGACACCATTCTGGTTTACAGCCGTTATTTCAAAGTCAACAAATTTCTCCTGCACAGATTTTACTGTTGCTTTGATATCAACTCTCTCCCCTACACCTGAAGCTTTCAGGTGTTTTGCATGTATCTCAGTACCCACGGTACTGTATCCATCTTCCAGTGTTCCTGATAGAAGTTTCATGGCGGTATTTTCCATGAAGGCGATCATTGAAGGTGTAGAAAAGACATCCAGTTCACCGGATCCTAGCGCTTTTGCTGTATGTTGTAAATTGATATCGAATGACTGGGAGAAAGAATCACCGGGTTGGATATTTTTCTTACCCATAATGGTCAGATCTCGTTTCACTTAATATTTGAGTTTAGTAAATTTCGGGTCGTTCTCTCTCATCAGGAGACACTAAGTTTGGATAAACGAATCTTCACTTAACCAAGGCTCATTGTCAGTCTGCTGCTCCAGTCATGCATTACCGGCTGATATCCCATACTATACAGATCTGCTTTTACCTGTTCCAGTGTTCTGGAATCTGCGATCTCAAACTGAGACGTGGATCCATCACCGATATGGCCGCCCACTGCTGTGGAGACTCCTGCTGAAATCTTGGTAACCCCCATGGGGATAATTGCCCTGCGAAAATCTTCTGATTCTCTGGTAGAAACGGTTATTCCTGCAAATGGTAAGAAAAGACGTGCAGCTGTCATCATGCGTACAAACTGACGGTCACTTACCAGATATGCGGTATTAAACTCTCCTGCCAGGGGTCTCAGACGGGGAAAAGACAGACCCAACTCCACTGAAGGAAATTTCTTCTGAAGAAAAGAGGCATGCAACGCTGTAAAGAAAGCTTCAGATCGCCAGTTGTACAGTCCAAAAAGAGCACCGATTGTGACGGCTCTTACTCCCTGAGCAGATGCCCGCTCCGGAGCTTCAAGTCTGAAACGGTAATTTTCCTTCGGACCGCCCGTATGCAGCTCTTTATATAAAGACTGGTTATAGGTTTCCTGGTAAATTGTAAGGCCGTCAACACCCTCTTTGATAAGCTCTGCATAACCTTGGGATGTCAGTGGATAAATTTCAATCGCCACAGAAGAGAAATACTCGCGTAGAATCTTTACCGCATCCTTTATGTATTGAAGAGTAACCAGAGAAGGTGCTTCACCGGTAAGCAAAAGGATATGCCGTATTCCGCTCTGGCTGATTTTTTCTGCTTCAGCCCTGATTTCATCCAGACTCAGGTGTCTGCGGTTTATATGATGTTGTCTGGCAAAAGAACAGTAGGCACATTTATTTTGGCAATAATTGGAAATATAGAGAGGAGTGAAAATCTTCACCGTTTTCCCGAAATATTTACGGGTCTGTACCGCTGCTTTCTGTGCGATCTCCTCCAAAAACGGATCAGCCGCATCAGAAAGCAATGCGAGGAAATCATATTCGGTGAGATTATCCTTTGCTAGGATAGACCGGACCTTTTGAGGAGTGACATCAGCACAAAACTGCTCGATATCAAAATCTTTACAGGATTGGATCAGATCATAAAAACTCATAAATAAACCTCAGCTTTCAAGAAAGCCAGTCAGCGGAGAAGATGCATTGGCAACTCTGGATTGTCCTGCCATTCCTGCCAAAAATGCGAGTCTGCCCGCCTCTATAGCCAGTTTAAATGCCCGTGCCATGGAAACCGGATCATCACTGGCAGCAATCGCTGTATTTAAAAGAACTGCATCGGCTCCCATTTCCATGGCCATTGCCGCATGAGATGGACAACCGATACCTGCATCCACTATTACCGGGACATCGATCTCATCAATCAGGATTTCCAGCAGTTCTCTGGTTTGCAAACCTCTGTTGGAACCGATAGGCGCCCCAAGTGGCATTACCGCTGCAGCTCCGGCATCCACCATTCTTCTTGCACTGGCCAGGTCCGGACTCATATAAGGCAACACCACAAACCCTTCCTTTGCCAGAATCTCGGTAGCTATAACCGTCTCTGAGTTGTCAGGAAGAAGGTATTTGGAATCATTGATAACCTCAATTTTGATCCAGTTACCACATCCCATGGCTTGTGCAAGACGAGCGATTCTTACAGCTTCCTGAGCGTTGCGTGCTCCGGAAGTGTTGGGAAGCAGTATCTTGCCTTCTGGTATATAATTGAGGATACTTTCATCAGGTCTGTCAAAATCTATCCTTCTCAGAGCTACAGTGATAACATCGCAGCCTGCAGCCTCAAGTACATCCCTGATTATACTGTCATCTCTGTATTTTCCAGATCCTGTTATCAGACGTGAACTGATTGTTCTCCCTCCAATAATCAGTTGATCTTCCATGTTTCACCCCCCGCCTACAAAACGGAGTATCTCAAGTGAGTCGCCGTCTTGCAGAATGTATTCTCTGAATTGATCTCTTTTAATTATGGTATTGTTTACTTCAACCACAACCCGCTCAGGATTCAATGCCTTTTCATTGAGCAGATCGTACAATGTTTTAGGGGAATTGACCGATTCGACTTTTCCATTCACCCTGATATTAACATTCATGATGCTACATATCTCCGACCGCAAAAGTTTTTGTATCCCCGTTCCCAGCTTTATTATAAATCTTTGCCCCCGGGGGTACAGATCGGGTTATCCAGGTGTTACCTCCGATAACAGCTCCTTTGCCAATCACCGTGTTTCCGCCAAGGATGGTGGCATTGGCATAGATTACCACGTCGTCTTCGATGTCTGGATGACGTTTTTTCTCTTTAAGCAGATTTCCTTCTTTGTCAACCACAGACAGTGCACCAAGAGTGACTCCCTGGTAGATCTTGACATTACGGCCGATTCTGCAGGTTTCTCCAATGACCACACCTGTTCCATGATCGATAAAAAAACGGGGACCGATCTGAGCACCTGGATGGATATCAATACCGGTTCTGGAATGAGCCCTTTCAGACATGATTCTGGGGATAATTGGTACGTCAAGCTTATACAGTTGATGTGCGATCCGGTGAGTAGCAATAGCCTCTACAAAAGGATAGCTTAGAACTATTTCATCTATATAGCGTGCAGCCGGATCACCATCGTAAGCAGCCTGAAGATCCTCCATCAGTGTTTCCCTTATGGGCACCAGCGATTCTATAAGACTGGTCAGTGCTTTTATAGCCCTTTCATCACAATTGCATGTTGTGCAGTTATCCTTTCTGCACCGATATTTATATACTTCACGGATATGCTTTACCAGTTTGAAACTGATATGGCGAAGTATATCGGAAAGGAAAAAATTGATGTCATAATTTTTTATTTTTTCTCTGCTGTAGCAACCGGGAAACAGGGCTGCAAGAAGATCATCGAGAATTTCATAGATCTCGTTTCTGCCGGCAAGATCCAGTCCGTCCTCTTTCTGTAGCGAATTGGACAATAAGATGTTTTTTTCCAGCCTGTTTACTACATCCGGAAGCTCCGTATTCATCCATTCCTTGAGATGTGTCATCATATTTTACGCGCAATCAGTAAGTGGTTGTCTCATGGATATACTTGATCCATTGAGAGAAGAATTCTGTCCTGTGTGATCTCCAGGTGTTAATCGGATTGTCAATATCCAGATTTCGCGGGGCTTTCACATCTGTTCTGCCTTTATTCTTATCCCGCAGATACTCTTCCACCAATCGATGCGGTTCGTATTCGGGATGGCCAAGATGAATCAGGAAACGCTGATCGGTACTCTCAAAAATCATATACCCGGCATCTTTGGCATGAGCTAACAAATGAACATTACCTTTATCCCGTTCCAGCTCCAGTATCTCATCAGGAATACCCGCATGCCTGCTTTGAGCACACCAGAATATATCATCCATCTCTCCAGTGATAGGATGAGTTCTGTCAAGATTTTTGGTCTCGAACACCCCGAAAATCTTCTCAGGATATACCACCTTGTCTATTCCTAAAAATTTGGCCAATGCCAGTCCACCCCAGCAGATCCCCAGAGTTGAAGCGATATTATGTCTGGCATACTTTAAAATACGGGTTATTTCCTCCCAATAGGAGACCTGCTCAAAGGGGATCTCTTCAACAGGTGCACCTGTAAGAATCAAACCGTCCAGATGATTTTTCCCTACTGCTTCCTCAAAAGGGACATACATTTTTTCCAGGTGCGATTGATCACTGCTTTGATACTTGTGTGTTTTAAGTTTGATCCAAACCGGTTCGATCTGCATGATTGAGCGTCCCAAAGGATGAAGAAGGCTAAATTCATAGGTCTCCACCTTTGGCATGATATTTAAGATCCCAATCCGAAGTGCCCGAATATCCTCCCGGAGAGCTTCTTCTGTAGAAATGCAGATAACCCTGCTTTTCTCTAGTGCAGCTTTTGCATGATAATCCTGGGGAAGAACTATGGTCATTTTAACAAAACCCCTTGAAAAACTGATAATGTCACTTCAAACACTTCACTATCATTAGTGTGAAAGATGGTTAAAATACATTCTCAAAACAGCGATTACGAATAAAGTTATTTCCTTTATCTGTTACATTAGATGCAATAGTCAAAATACCGTGTCGAATTTTCCTGATCGAGCAGGTCCTGTAAGGTCTTTTTCGATAAGGTATTACGCCATAATTCCGACATCTCGCTCCAGACCGTCCTAGCTGAACACCGGTCTGATTTCTCACAGCTTTTGGCAGCAGAAACACATTCCACCAAATCGAGTTGTCCCTCAAGAGCTTCCACAATTTCAAGAACCGAAATCTGTGAAGGTGGTCTGCACAAAACATATCCCCCATTGCTGCCTCTGGCAGCCTCAATAAGCCGAATGTTTTTAAAATAATCAGAAGATTTTCCAGGTATGAATCAGAAAGCCCCTGCTTTTCGGCTATATCTTTTCTTTTTGCAGGAGCACAGCCATAAGATTTTGCAATTTCGGTGATAGCCCTGAGTCCGTAACGGGCTTTTGTAGATAATTTCATAATCTCTCTTCATCCATGTTTATAAATTTTGATTAAAAATAATAACATAGAAGGGAGACTATCGCATGGTACTATTCTTTTTTTAAATCAAATGAAGCCATTTTTGCAGCGGATCTCTTTGATATATTTCACATATTGAGAATCGATGGACTCACTGTGCTCCATCAACCATCCGGTCAGAAAAATTCTTAACGAAGCCGGATTAAGCTGTCCGGCATCAAAATCGTTAAGATACCCGATAAAATGAGATGCCATATTTTCATGATCCGTTTGATGCTCAGCAAAGCCTGGTACCTCATAGCTCCTCATCAGATGCTCTTCACTGGTAAAATGGAAATTCAGATAATTTTCGATCTCCTTAAGGATCATTTTCATAAAAGAAGCATCGGTTACTTCAGTCGATTGTTCGATCAAATTAAACAATCTGTAGAGATAATCATGCTGAACATCCATCTCTGCAAATTCCAGTATATAGCGTCCGTTCTGATCTTTCATGCTTTCTTTATTCCTTAATTTTTGGTAGCAAGATCCGGTTTTTGTTTCAAATGTCACAACTCTAAAAATAATACCTGAACCTCTGAACCATATCCATATCTGCATCCAATCAGCACAGGGGGAGCCATATGCTAAGTAGTGCGCCCATTCAGATCTATGGAGAGAAAGATTTTCCTGAACCAGCCTGGGCGTAGGAATCAGGTTCTGGTTTTTAATCAGGGATAAATATTATGGGGTGCGGATATTATTTTATATAACTTTTTTATCAAAATTGATATTGTGGCACTAAGGAGGTGCAGAGTAGTCATGAAAACGGTTGTAATCAAAATTGGTGGTGCAACTGTCGATGCAGAGGGTCTGCTTCACGAGCTCGGTCAGAGTATTCACAAACTTCTGCCCGATTCTTTTCCGGTTGTGGTCCACGGAGGAGGAAAAGACATCGCCAAACAGCTCTCTTTGCTCAACAAAGAGTTTACGTTCATTGAAGGAATGCGGGTCACTGACAGTGAAATGGTAAAGATAGTACAAATGGTCCTGTCGGGTGATGTCAATAAGCGCATAGTCAATGCCCTGCAGCAGGAGAATGTAAAAGCTTTCGGTTTCAGTGGCGTGGATAACAACCTTTTTGTGGCTTCCAGAATGCTTTTAAGAGGTCAGGATATCGGATATGTGGGAAAAATCGAAACCGTAAATACATCCATTATCGATATGTGCAAAAATCATGGCCTTATTCCGGTAATTTCTCCCATCAGCCGCGACAATGAAGGAAACATATATAATGTTAATGCTGATCTTGCGGCCAGCGAACTTGCCATGGCCCTGAAAGCAGATGATCTGGTTTTTGTTTCCGATGTTCCCGGAGTGATCATCAACGACACTGTCAGAAAAGAGATCCCTACCTCGGAAATTGAAGAACTCATAAGCCAGGGATATATTACCGGAGGTATGGTACCCAAGCTCCGTTCCGCAGCAGATGCTGTCCGCCGTGGTGTCCGCAGAGTTCATATCTGTGGTTGGAAAGACAGTGAAACCTTGCGCAAAGAGCTGACAAGCTCAAATTCAGAGGGCACAGTTATCTTTAAGCAAGCCTGAATCAATACGGTCCTTTACAATATCTAATTCACATTCTGAAAAGTGAAAACAAAATGAAAAAAAATGATTATAATAACCTCTTTGTCCCTACCTACAAACGGGACGGAGCACCTCTGACAGAGGGTAAAGATGTTTACCTGTATGATGCAGATGGTAATAAATATCTTGATTTTGGCACTGGAATAGCGGTCAATGCTCTGGGCCATGCTCATCCAGCCCTGGTTAAAACAATCCGGGAGCAGGGTAAAATGCTGTTACACACCTCTAATCTTTATTTTTCACAAACTCAGATAGTCCTTGCCAAACTACTCTTGAAAAAAAGCTTTGGCGATCGGGTGTTTTTCTGTAACAGTGGAACGGAAGCTAATGAGGCAGCCATTAAATTTTCCCGGAAATGGGCTAAAACAAATTCACCGGACAAATACCATGTGTTGTCATTTACCGGAGGTTTCCATGGAAGAACCTATGGAGCACTCAGTGCCACAGCACAGGAAAAATTCCACACCGGTTTTGAACCCATTTTAGAAGGCTTTCATTACGCACCCTTTAATGATATCGAGGGCACAAAGAAACTGCTTGATCAGTACTCTTTTGCTGCAGTCATTGTTGAACCAATCCAAGGTGAAGGCGGAATAATTCCTGCCACAAAAGAATTTCTTCAGTTTCTGCGGGAATACACCCGGCAGAATTCCATTGCGCTTATCTTTGATGAAATCCAGTGTGGAATGGGTAGAACCGGAACACTGTGGGCATACGAGCAGTATAAAGTAATACCCGATATGATGACCCTTGCCAAACCTGTGGGCGGAGGTCTTCCGCTGGGGGTAGTCGTTTGTAAAGAAGATATTACGCTGGCCCTCTCTCCCGGTGACCATGGAACCACTTTTGGAGGAAATCCGGTTGCCTGTGCACTGGGTGCAACTTTACTGGATATAATCTCCAAAAAGCCATTTCTCAAAGAGGTTAAACTCAAAGGTGAATATCTGAAAAAGAAACTGAATGCCTTGAAGGAAAAATTCGACATCATTCAGGAAATCCGGGGAAGCGGGTTGATTATCGGAATTCAGCTCAGGGAAGATCCGTTGCCTTACATAAGTAAGTGCAAACAGCAGGGTCTTCTGGTGGTAAAGGCCGGGCATCATACTATCCGGATGCTTCCGCCCCTGATTGTAAAGACAAAAGAGATTGACAAGGCTGTATCAATACTGGAAAATGTCTTAGCCTCTGGCTTATAGATTTAAATGTAGATTTCTGGTTACAAGTCACAATAAAATAAGGACAAAGTTATGGAAAAGGTTGTTTTGCTGTACTCCGGTGGTCTTGATACTTCGATAATGATTAACTGGCTTAAAGAAAATTACCATTGTGAAGTAATCGCTTTCTGTGCAGATCTGGGACAGGAAGAGGAACTGAGCGGTCTGGAGGAAAAAGCACTCAAAACCGGAGCATCCAAACTTTACATCGAACACCTTACCGAAGAGTTCATAGTAGATTATATCTACCCCACTCTCAAAGCTGGTGCAATCTATGAGGGTTCCTACCTCCTTGGAACTTCATTTGCCCGGCCGCTGATTGCTAAAAAAGCAGTAGAAATTGCCCATAAGGAAGGTGCTACCGCTATAGCACATGGAGCTACCGGAAAAGGCAATGATCAGGTAAGATTCGAACTGTCGGTTATGGCTCTGGATCCAACCCTTAAGATCATCTCTCCCTGGAAAGATCCTCTCTGGACTCTTCATTCACGGGAAGATTGTATCGCCTATGCCCAGAAACATAATATCCCTGTTTCTCAATCAAAAAAACGTATCTACTCTGAAGACAGAAATATCTGGCATATCAGCCATGAAGGCGGAGTTTTGGAAAATCCGGCTGTAGAAACACCCAATGATGTTTACACCTTAAGCTCTACAGTGGAGAATGCTCCAGATAAGGCAGAATATGTGGAGATTACTTTTGAAAAAGGTACTCCCATCGCAGTTAACGGTAAAAATCTTAAGCCGGTAGAGCTTCTTAAGGAACTCAATAAAATTGCTGCCGTGCATGCCGTGGGCCACGTGGACATGGTAGAGAACCGTCTTGTGGGAATCAAATCCAGAGGAGTATATGAAACTCCGGGAGGTACCCTTTTATATACAGCACACAGGGAACTGGAAAGGCTCGTTCTGGATCGCGATACCAGCCATCAGAAAGAAACGCTGGCTGTCCGTTACGCAGAACTGGTTTACAACGGTCAATGGTTCTGTACTCTTCGCTCTGCATTGGATGCATTTGTTGATGTGACACAGCAAAACGTGACGGGAACTGTACGTCTGAAATTGTACAAAGGAAATGTTATTCCCGCAGGCACAAAAGCAGCAAAATCCCTGTATCTCGAAGATCTGGCTTCTTTTACCGATACAGCCCTGTATGATCAGAAAGATGCTACCGGATTTATCAAAATCTTCGGTCTGCCAATGAAAGTTGCAGGACTGGTGGAAAAAAAGAAAAGCTGATCCATCAATGAATAGTCTCGATGTCATAATAGTTGCCGCCGGGGCTGGAACCCGGCTTGGCATGTCTGTTCCCAAAGCATTTGTTCCACTGATGGGCAAACCCATTCTCTCCTATTCTCTGCAAACATTCCTTTCTCATCAGGCAGTAAACTCTGTTATTCTTGTTGTTCCGGATTCGATGTATCAATCCGCAACCAGAGATTATGCCGGTAATCGGGTCAAAGTTACGATCGGTGGTGAGCACAGATGGCAATCGGTTTTCAACGGTGTCAATCTCAGCGATGCTGAATGGGTGATGATTCACGATGCAGCCCGTCCTTTTGTTAACGACTTGGTCATAAATCGTCTGCTGGCACTGAAACCAAAGTTTGACTGTGTTATAACTGTTACTCCTGAAGTCGATACTATACGTATGTATTCAGGTGATCAGGCAGGGGAAACTGTTGACAGAGACAAACTGGTAAGGGTTGGAACCCCGCAGATGTTTCGAAAGGAAACCCTGTGTCAGGGTTTGATCAGAGCGAAATCCTTGACGACTCCACCAACCGACGAGGCAATTCTGATGCAACAGATGGGATTAAAAG
Organism: uncultured Fibrobacter sp.; assembly: GCA_964411655.1. Classification (GTDB taxonomy): domain Bacteria; phylum Fibrobacterota; class Chitinivibrionia; order Chitinivibrionales; family Chitinispirillaceae; genus JAAYPC01. The sequence continues at coordinate 42,112 of CAYPMS010000016.1, read as the reverse complement.
TGGGAATTGCATGGGGTGATCCCAGAAACTTCAAAATTACCACTACTTCAGACCTGGAGATTGCGGAGGCTCTCATTGCAAGAAGTCAGCAGATGTCCCTGGGCGGGAAATGATCCTGATTACTGCCACTACCACGATTATGAATGGGGAGTACCTGTCCATGATGACCGTAAACTTTTGGAAATGCTTATTCTGGAAGGATTCCAGGCCGGGCTTTCCTGGATTACCATTCTAAAGAAGAGAGAGAATTTCCGCAAAGCCTTCGCAAACTGGGATGTGCACAGAATCGCCTCGTTTACCTCCGATGATATAAACAGGCTTCTTAACGATTCCGGTATTATCCGCAATCGCCGTAAGATCGAGTCTGCTATCAATAACGCAAAATGTTTTATCAAAGTGCAGAAAGAGTTCGGTTCTTTTGACAAATATATCTGGAAATTCACCAACTGCAAAACATTGTTCCCCAAAACTCCCCCTACCACTCTCAGTGAAATCCCCACCCATTCTCCCGAATCCGATGCTATGAGTATAGACCTTCAGAAACGTGGATTTAATTTTGTAGGCACGGTCATCTGTTACTCCTTCATGCAGGCGACAGGCATGGTAAACGATCATGTAAAGGGTTGTTTTAAGTTCAGTCGGAAACGGTGCTAAGAGATTTCTGATTTCTGAATTTTGGATTTGTGTTTGGGATTTCCAACCGCGGTTCCGGCAATCGTTTTTAGGGTTCGGAGGGCCTGATTAAAGGTACCAGGGGCTACACACTAATAGTGCAATAGATTTTTCTTGTATTATGGCTTCCCCTATCATTATTATTAAACCTAAAGTCCGCAGTTGAAAGCGGCGCATATGCATAACCTATTGAGCGCTAAGCCATTCACGCGGTTTAACCTTATCACCGTGTCGATAAGGCCTGCACCGCGTTCAAGGCTTATCATCTCAATATCTTATGCATCTGCATCCACCTCAACTGCGGAATTTAGGTTAAAACGCTACACTTGAGTTTTTGATCATTGTCCCTATAAAGGAGATCTGAATGAATATAACCAGAAAATTTCTTACCGCTTTTCTGCCGATTTCACTTCTGCTGTTTTCCCACTGCGGACTTCTTGATGAGATGATCCTTACAGAAGAACCTACACAAAAAAGAATGCAAGGTATCTGGATGGTAACCGAGGCTACCGATGAATCCGGTGAAGACATAATGAGCAAGATCAATTTCCCTGCGACTGTCTTTCAACTTGGCAATGACAACTCACTGAATTCAACCGCCGGTCCCATGGCCACCTATCTGGTTTACGGAAGCAACAACTATGCTACAGTAGCATCAAAAATCGACCAGATATTTGATTATACCAAATTAGACCCCGATGATGGTGAATGGTTTATAGAGAATGGGGTTGTATCCCGCTTTACCATGTACTTTAAACTGATAAGTCTTCCAGGTACTTCATCGCTTAGCAATTTACTGGAATTTTTTAATGTACATATTCCCCTTCTGCGCCAGGTAATCTACCATAAATTTTTTGATGTGAAAGTTTCCTTTGAATCGGACGATATCATGATCTGGGAATTTGATGACCAGACAACTACCGATTACTATACTGTTGACGGAAAAGGCGAAAGAGTGCCCATAAGTATCTCCACCGATTAATTCTCTCACGCCAGGTTCGTTTTAACAAAACAGGTTAAGAACCTTCAGGATTTGATCTCGGAAGCTGCTCAGAAGTAAAAGATAACCAAAGAAAATTAAATTCAACGTTTCATATTTCCCCATTTTCGGGTCATCACTACAAAAAAACAGTGAAATAGTCCGGCAGGTTTCACTGTTTTTTCCGTTTCAGAAGGCATAATATATCTTTATTCCCCCTATAAAACACATACAAGAATCACTTGTCAGCTTATTAATAAATGGGGAAAAAAGAAAAATGTTACGAATCGAATACAGCACCATGTGCTTTAATCAATCGGATTATCGGGAAAAAATCATCGCTGCAAGAGACTTTGTTCATAAGCAGGGTTTTCAGTTCGGCATTCAGATCCATAATTCTATAGATCGGCATCTTTTTGAAAAAGTGCTGGAATTTAAAGATGAACTGAGCATTTCGGTCCATTCCCCGATCTTTGCCAGATATTTCCTGAATCTGGCATCTACCGATTTCCAGACCATAAAAGAGAGTTTCGATGACTGCACCCGCTATCTCACAAACCTGGGAACCGATATCCTTTTCTTCCACGGCTTTTTCATGACTGACAAACCGATAGTGCATGACATGAAAAATTATCGAAAAACAATCAGAGCCGCCATAGGTGATGCATATTGCCTTAATAATTCCTTTGTAATGGATCCGGGTATCTTTGATACTGAAGATTTTTTGCGGTATAAAGAGATATTCCGAAGCAATCTGCTAAAGGTAACCGCCATGTATCGCGATTTTACCGTTGCTCTTGAAAATGATTTTCCATTAATCGGAGGTGGACTCCAGCGTCCATCAGAAATCCACGAATTGATCGATAACCTGTGGTTCGATCTGGGCCATTTCTGGTGTGCATCTTTGGTTCACGAATTCGATTTTCAACAGGAGTCCGGAAGAATACTGGATGAGAAAAAAATCGTAGGATATCATCTCAATCACAATTTCTCAGGCAGAGACACTCCTAAGGATAAAATCAAAGATTCTCATACCCATTTTTATCTGGAAAGTGAAATGAATCTTAAACCGATCGTTAGAAAAATTTTTGAAAAAAACAGCGGAATTGTAGTTCTGGAGATTCTTGACGGTGATATTCGCGATCTGGAAGTGCTTTTTGACTGGATAAGCTGAAGATTTATAAGAAATATGAAACGGGAAAACGGGACAACTGCATTCCTCTTCTTTTTTATTTAGAATTTGAATAATTGGTTTATTTGTAATTTGTAGAGGATTTGGTATTTGTGATTTGAAATTTTCTGAAAATCAACCATGCCGAACTGCAAAAGGTCATCAGAAAGCACAACTTCACCAGCCAGGCTCCCCATTTTGTGTAAAAGGTTTCCAGATTCACAGGATAAACGTTTTGGGTAATCACAGTTCTCTCATACAGACCAGTTCTGTTGCTTATCCGACCGTAGGCATCCACAAACATGCTTACTCCGGAATTTGCAGATCTGGCAATGGGAATGCCACATTCTATAGCCCGCAACCTTGCCATTTCGGCATGATGATATGGACCGGTAGACTTTCCAAACCAGCCATCATTGGTGATCATAACCAGCAGATTTGCGCCTTTTTTTGCAAACTGCTGAACGAATTCAGGGAAAATAGCCTCATAACAGATTAACGGCGCAGCTTTTATGGAACTGCCAACATTAAAGATCGTATGTTCCTTTCCCCTTTGAAAATCTGCCTCTCCCAGATTAACCCTGGACAGAATAGGAAACTGCACTTCAAAAGGAATCGCCTCACTGAAAGGAACCAGCTTTATCTTATGATAAAACTGGAAATCATTTTGCCCTGGTTGGGCAAGAAACGCAGTATTGTAAACCAGGTATTCATAAGGAGAGCCAGCGGGTCCGTTGTCCCAATGTAAAGATCCAAATATTAGCGGTACACCAGCGGAATTCACTATTTCCCTTAACCTTCGATTGTGGTCCGATCTGCGCGCCACAAAACTTAATATGGAACTTTCCGAGCTGACTGCCAGGTCTGGTTTCTCTTTTGAAACCTCCTGCATCTGTGACTGAAGAACTGCAAATGCAGTATCCAGTGAATTGTTTCCCCAGTTAAACTGGTCCAGATTACCCTGAAGTACCGACACCTTTACTGCTGAAGTTACTGGGGGATGATTCATGCGGATCATTCCCCATATTGAAACTGCAGTCAGAAAGAGAATAAAGGTTCCTGCATAAAGCCGTTTTCCGATGGTTAACCTGTTTTTATGGCATGAAGAAATCAGCTCCCAAAGAAGCATGTTGCCAAGGAGAGTCAGATAGGTCAAACCCCAAACTCCGGTTACAGATGCCAACTGGGAAAGAGGCAGAATCGGTGTGAGTGCATATCCCAGAAATGACCATGGAAATCCAAGATCGCCCAGCGTGCGTACATAATCGATAAGCACCCATACAGCAGGAAACAGTACTATATAGAATCCTGGAAATTGTCTGTAAATTACCCTGAACAGAAGTGCAGCACCAAGAAAAATCAGCGCCATAACTGCTGATCCTAACAATAATCCCAGAAGAATCAGGTGCCACAATCCTTCAACCTTGTCAAACACCAGCCAGTAATATTGACCTATAGATAAGGCGAAAGAATATAAATAGCAGTGAAAAACTGCCTTTTTAAAAGGTTTCTGCACAGAAAGTCCCAATAAGGGAAGCAATATGCCAAAACTGAGAAATGGAACAGGGAAAAGAAGCCAGTGAGTGTCGGCATTAAATGGTGGGAAACACAATGAAAATAGAAAACCGCTGATTAATACAAACCACCAGCGGTTCTTCTGATCAAAAAAACTGACTATCTGTTTTATTGTTATTTGCAGCATCTGAACCCGACATAAAAATACTTCCCGCCACCCTGAAGTTGAAATTTTGAGCCACAGGTACTTTCATTTTCACCACTCTGCCATGACCCGCCGTATACATAAGGTTCTCCCCCCTGAGACTCGGTCCATTCTGCAACATTTCCACTCATATCAAAGACCCCTGCATCTCCATGACAATCATAGAAGAAACCGGATTTACTTACTTTGTTTTCCATCACCGGATTACCTAAGGTATTGCATCTTTCCTTTATATAATTCTTCCCGTAAGGATAACTGTTTTTTCCCTTCTCATTCCGGCATGCACTTTCCCACTCCTGTGGAGTACAAAGTCTCTTCCCTTGCTTTTGGCAAATCTCTCTTGCCTGGGTATATGTAACATTGGATACCGGTATCTCTCCTTTTTTATTCGGATATTCATAAGTATCGATGCAGAACTTCTTACTTTCGACAGTCTGCATGTCATCAGGACAAATTATGATTCTGATACTGTCGTATGAGATGCTGCTGTCAGAATCCATAACCGAAAATACAGCAGTAGTATAGGATTGGAAAACTGCTTCAGTCATTCCATTATCCTTAGAAGACCAATCGATTTTTCCATCATTGTCAAAGTCCCATCTGTACTCCAGAATATTCCCATTCTTGTCCTGCCCAATCCCGTTGAGCTTTACTTTTTTTCCTTTTCTGGAAACAATATCCTCACCGGCATCAGCTACAGGAGCTTCGTTATTGACCTGAACGTAAGCGCTGTCAGAAAACTTCAGACTGTCATCGGTCATTACAGAGAAGAAAACTGTTTTTCTGCCCGATTTCTTAAAGATATGAGTAGCCTTGCCATTTTGTTCCGAGCTCCAGTCCGGGACTCTGTCTCCATCAAAATCCCAGAAATATTTGACGATCTTATTATCCGGGTCTCTGGCAACTCCATCCAGTAAAACCGGTGCATTTACACTGGTTTTGTATGGCCCACCGGCATTAACACTGCAACCTTTATTTACGATTATCACTTTCTTATGTTGCGTTGCAACAAATCCTTTTTCATCTGTTACACGACACCAGATATCGACAGCCCCATTCTTTCTGAAAACATGATTATAAACCGGTTTAACGGTTGAAACCTCAAAAACGGTGTCAGAGTCAAAGCTCCATTTGAATGTCTGAACCGCAAATTCTGAAGGAGTGTATTTGCATTCTATCCTTATGGAGTCTCCGATGTGTATAGTGTCAGGACAGATGATGTGATCGATTTTTATGCCACGGCTGACGATGATTTCCGCTGAAGCGATATCGGTCATTCCCTGCTTATCGATGACCTGTACAACTACTCTGAACTTTCCAGCTTCATTCCAGCTGCATTTAGCCAGTTTTTCAGCGATAAACCCAGTACTGGAAGGAATGTCCCATTGCCCGTCGTTATCGGTATCAAACCTTACCATCAGCTCTTCAGAAGCATCTCGGGTGTCTCTGCATTCTGATGCGTCCAGTAAAAACTCGGTTTCAGTAGTCCCTGTTGCCGGTGTTATTTTAAGAGAAGCCTCCGGTCTTCTGTTGACCAGAATTTTATGACTAGCAGAAGCAGTTCTGCCTTCAGTGTCTTTCATCTCCACTTTCAATAAATAGGTACCCTCCTGGGAAAAAACACAGTTTTTTACACTCGATTTTTTCCCGAATTCTCCTGATTCCGGATAGTCAAAAACGCCATCGCCATTACAGTCGAACCGATAAAGAAACTCAGATGCCTGAGCTGCCAGATTTTTGGGAAGTGAGGCCAAAATACTGAAATTTTCATCAGGATTAACCATGCGTGGAGCGTGTAATACCACCACAGGTATTGAAGAGATAGTAATGAAATGATCCAGCACTGTCGATTGGGAATCAGAATCGATTGCCTTTATGGTGATATTTGTACTTCCGGTGCCAATCGGCTTAAACCGCAATTCCCCTGTATTCTTATCCAGAGTCATTCCCTGAGGGCCTGAGAGCAAATGATAAGTTACTTCTGTATTCTCCGGATCAACCGCCTGAACCGTATCGATAACCATTTCACCAGCCATGTATACCTCATCAGGTAATCTGGTCCATTCAGGAGCCAGATTTTTCACAGCAGCACTTTGTTCAGTGCATCCGGATAACGACAATGCAGAAGTGATCGTAGAATTGCCGACCCAGTTCTTCAGGTTCGAAACATCTGACTGACTGACAGGCTCAACCTGACCTCTTTTCAATCCCTTAATCTCCAAACGGCTGCAGGGGTTTATAAGATACTCTTCGGTGTCAATAGAAGTGAGAAGAGTAGAACCGGAAATTTGTACTATAGTCAATTGTTCTCTTTCAGATCTGATATTTACATCGCCATTACTTGCAGTTGCAGTTACGCCATGGCCGATAAATACAAATGAATCCTGATTTTTCCTCTGCCTATTCGAGGTAAAATACAGTTCCCCCTCAAGAAGATACAACTTCAGCCGGTAACTGCCATTCTGTTTTGTCATGGAACCTATTCTTAGTTTTGATTTACAGTTCAGATAAATGGCTCCGTCCCCAAAGGTTAATTTCGCTTTGGAATCCTGTAAGGTAATTACAGTATCATTCTCTTTCAGTATATACCCCTCAGTCATTTTCTGAATAAAGCCGTGTCTGCATTCCACCAGCTCACCTACAACCAGTTCCGCCATCAGCACCCTGTTATTTTTTATGCAATGAAGAGTTATTCCAATCAGTACGGCAGTGAAAGATATCCAGAGCAATTTTATCATTAATTTCTACTCCTGCATATAGCAACTATCAAAGACTATAATTGTACCGATATTGTAACTGCAGGTCAAGGTTTATCATGATATCGAGTCTGTGTGACTATTACAGGGAGCAGTTTCTTTTGAACTGTTTTTTAGGGGGAACGAGGGTGAAGTAATATCTACAGCTGGTCTAATGCTTTTGCCAATCCGTGGCTTATATCCTCCAGGACTGCATCTGAGTTATAAAAGCCACTCTGGATATTCTGGCGTATCTTTCGAAGGAGTTCTGCGCGCTCAATGCCACTGCTGCTCAACTCTACAGTGTCATTCTCCCTGATCTGCGGCTCTCCAGTCAGCTTATTCTGCCCCTTAACACTTTTGGGACCCGGTCTGGCCTGAGCACATTTTTGCAGTCCTAATCCCTGGACTATCATTTTTCAGATCCCTCTAAAGATTTTTACACAAACTACCGATACTAAAGAAGTAAGGATTTGCCGTTTCTTCTACCTTACGAATTATCCCGGGACAAAAGCACGGTGCTTTTGTCCTTTTTTTTATACTGGCCTTCCATAAGAAACTCCACCTTCTCCTATTATTATATCGGCAGAAGCATGGAGATCTTTAGGAATTTTTATAAATTGGAGTTTCCAAAAACTTCTTCAATAATTTTAGAAACAACGAAAATGGGCTTATCAGTTAAAAAAGGGGTCTTGGGGCAAGCACTAAATTTCTGATTTTTTTCAAAGATATAGTTTATAGATTCCTGCATTGAAATAAGATTTTGCATTTTCTGAAAAGGTATTTATTTTGGATATGTTTTAGTTCTTAATCGAATACCAATTAATGTTTTTTTTTAACAATGAATGAGGAGATCATGAAAGAAAAAGTTCAGCAGGTAATAGATGAAATACGTCCAAATCTGCAGGCAGATGGTGGTGATATAGAGCTTATAGATGTCACTGAAGATGGTGTGGTTAAGGTTCGCCTCAGAGGAGCCTGCAGCGGATGCCCAGGTGCAGCAATGACTCTGAAAATGGGTGTTGAACGGGTGCTCAGGAGTCGGATTCCACAGGTAAAAAGAGTGGAGAATGTAGCATAATCTGTATATAGGTTTAGATGAATAACTCGACTATCAGCGTACCTGTTTCAGATGAGAGTGCCTGGCGTGCGGCATGGACAAAATTTCCTTTTCTTCTGTTTTGCTGGCTTAGCCTTTTAATCGTTGCTGGCATCGAGGGCACTGTCTATTATCTTATCCACCCCAGACTCTTCGAGCTAAATCCCAGAGTTGATCTTCTGGTAGGCATATCTTTTCTTCTGTTTTTTGGAGTCTTATTCTCGGGTCTCTTTCTTATTACCCTTACATCTTTACTGGGAATAGATCTTCTGTATCCGCACAATAAAAGGTCTGTAACAGTAAAGCTATTGTTCCCGGTAGCAATCTCTCTGGCTCAGTTATTTAAAATCGACAGGAACAAGCTCAGAACTTCATTTGTTAAAGTCAATAACGCCCTGACCAGGGCACAATCCGGAAGAATCAAGGGAGACAAGATCCTGGTTCTGCTTCCACATTGTCTTCAGATTGATATCTGTAACCGTAAAATTACCAATGATGTAAACAATTGTGTACGCTGCGGACGCTGTCCTGTTGGTGAACTGGTCACTCTTGGTGAACAGCATGGACTTAAAATCGAAGTAGTAAATGGGGGAACATTAGCCCGTCGTAAAGTTGCCGCTCTCCGTCCAGATGGAATAATAGCAGTTGCATGTGAAAGGGATCTTACTCTGGGAATCCAGGATGTTCACCCTATTCCAGTCTACGGGGTCATTAATGATCGACCTCACGGCCCCTGCGTTAATACCTGTGTAGATATGAGTCTTGTTCTGGATGCAATCCGCTTTTTCAGGAAAAAACAATAACCGATTACAAACTCGAAAGACTGCAATCCCAAAAAAGAGATTTTTTGCATTGAAGAAACCAGACTTTTTCAGTTTATCTTAAGATATTTTCTTTGACAGTGATTATATTATTTACTGTGCATTAATGTTTTGTTGCTACCCCAGGAAGCATTCAGTTCCCCATGAACCAGAATCACCCCCTGCAACGATATAAAATAAAAAGGAAAATCAGTGTCGGTGGCATGGCCAGTGTTTTTCTGGCCGAAGATATACTGTTAGATCGTGAAGTAGCCCTGAAAATGATGCACCCTCATCTGGTGCACCGCACTGATGCTATCCAGAGATTCTCCTTTGAAGCAAAAGCAATTGCTGCTCTTTCTCATGATAATATAATCCGCATCTTTGATTATGGAGAAAATCATAACCGTCCTTTCCTGGTGATGGAGTTTATCGATGGTATGAACCTTCAGGAATTGCTGGACTCTTATGGTGCACTGCCAAATCTTATAACCATAGGAATCGCCAGACAGATTATATGCGGATTGATCTGTGCTCATAAAAAAGGAATAATTCATCGAGACATTAAACCTGCAAATATTCTGTTAAATAAAAAGGGAATAATCCGTATTACCGATTTCGGAATCGCATCTTTATCTAATGCAAAATCATTTGCCCAGAGCGGGTCATTTATCGGATCACCCTATTTTATCTCTCCCGAACAGGCGACCAATAGGGCAGTTACCGGGGCGTGCGATATCTTCTCACTGGGTGTTCTTCTCTATTTCTGCTTATCAGGAGAATTACCATTCACCGGAAACACCCCACATTCCATCATTAACGCAATCATCTCAGACAAACCCGAAGACATCCGTAAAAAAAATCCTACAGTGCTGCTCTGGCTTGCGGATCTGGTTGACAGATGTCTCCAAAAGAATCCATCAGAACGCCCTGAAGCCACCGAGATCTTAAAAATCATAGACCGGCAATGCAAAGGGGCCTCCCTGACTTTAGATTGCTCCAGAATAATTGAGTTCCAGAAATCATCAGAGCAGTATCGGGCATCAGAGATTAAAACTCTGTTTAATCAATATCAGCTCAGCGCCTTCAAGGATCTCCGCTGCTGCAGAATTCCTTCCGCATTACGCAAAAAAGAGCAGGCCCGACTGTTGGAAGATACTCAGTATATCTCTCAAAAAAGTGCATCACCACGTCTCTCTTTTTTGGGAGGGATACAGATGTTTTTAAAGCAGCTCAGCAATCATTGTTTCCCAATGACAAAACCGAAATCTGTAAATCGGATTCCGAAATGCCCTGAAGTTTCGGGATCTTCACAAGAACATTGCACCGATTCGACAAAAGACACAGAAACAAAAAAAACAGACATCTCTTCCCTGCCACAATATTAGACTGACAGGGTTCTATCGCTTTTCACCTATCAGCGCCGATTATTGACAGTATCACCTTATGAATATTTGCAATGACATCGGTTGCTGTAACAGAATATTCACTAAGGCTCTGGCTTGCCAGTACTGCTGCCTTCTGCTGGATATAGCATCCTATGACTGCCGCCATAGTTGTGGATACCCCCATGGCCATCAGTGAAACAATTATTCCACTGAGGACATCTCCGGTTCCGGCTTTGGCAAGAGCCGAATTACCGAAAGGCAAAATGTAAACATCACCTCTGGGACTGGCGATTATGGTAGTACTGCCTTTTAGCAGAACAGTAAGATTGTAAATACTGGCAATCGATTTTACCTGTGAGATAATTGCCAGCGGTTCGGAAGGCAGCTCACCAAAGAGTCGCTGCCATTCGCCCCGATGAGGGGTAATAATCAGATCTCCACTGTGTTTCTTAAGTTCCCCGGCTATTCCCTTATAAGCATTTAAACCATCCGCATCCAATACAGAAGGGATATTTACTTCAGATATTATCTCTCTGACCAGTTGACATGCCTGAGTATCATGACTTAAACCGGGTCCGATGCAGAGTGCATTTTTCCCTTTTACCAGTTCCCGTATCTTATCTATGGAACTGTAAGCTACCGTACCATTCCCGGTTTCATCTAAAGCATGCAGTACAGTTTCAGTGTTTTTAATTGATAATACAGGGATACAGGAGAATGGCGCAGCAAGATGAGTCATACCGCAACCGGCTCTTAATGCTGCCTCAGCCACCAGAGTCGGTGCACCTGTATATTCTCTTGCTCCGCAGACCAGTAAAGCCAAACCATGTTCAAATTTAGAACCATCAGGATGTCTGAGTGGGAAATTTTTACGGATAAAATCCAGCGATGGTAAGTAGATTGTTCCTTTTTTCTGCGCCACTATTTCATCAGGATACCCCAGATCCTGAACAATCAATCTGCCGGTAAAAAGCTTTCCGGGGTAAAAGTAAAGTCCAACTTTTGGGAACCCCATGGTTACTGTTACATTAGCCCTGATACAGGGATCACCAGGAACACCAGTATCGTTGTTGAGTCCGGATGGAGTATCAACAGAGAGCACCGGAACCCCAGAGTTATTTACCGTCTCGATTGCCTGAGCGCATAATCCCCTGGGGTCGCCACGTAACCCGGTTCCCAGCATTGCATCGATTATTAATGAGCAGCCATTAAGTGTGCCAAGATCTGCGATATCATTGAGAATCAGAAAGTTGCCTTTTCTTGATATATACTCATTGAAGGCGATTTTTGCCTCTCCCCTGAGTTCATCGGTGTCGTATAAAGAATAGCACATGACATTATACCCTGCATCCATAAGCATTCTGGCAGCAACATATCCATCCCCGCCATTGTTTCCTTTGCCACAGATAACAGCGATCTCCCCACTCTCTTTGGCTCCTATCATCTCAGATGCAGTTTTAAATATCCCTAAAGCCGCCCTGAGCATATAAGAATAACCGCTTACCAGGTTACCACCAATTGCTTTCTCATCAATTTCACGCATCTGCTTAGCAGTAAGTACAGGAATCATGATTTTACCTTCGATTCTACCACTTTCAGAATTTGATTTTTCTCGTTTTTGCCATGCATTATCCGGATATGGTATTTTCTTAGATAACCTGAATGCAAAAATCAGCAAAGGATTATTATGCCAAGATTATTTGTAGCCATAGACTTACCGGAACGCATCAAAGATGATATAGCTTCAACTTACATGGCAATTCCGGGAACCAGATGGATAGAGGAAGCACAGTTGCACATAACCCTTCGCTTTATTGGAGAAGTCGACAATACCATTACTGAAAATATTATGCATTCCCTGAAATCTGCTTCGGTCTCACCCTTTAATCTGACTTTAAAGGGTGTAGGACACTTCCCACCACGCAAAATCCCCAGAATTCTTTGGGTAGGAATCGCCGACAACCCAGACCTGATCAGATTACAAAATAAAATTGAAAGATCAATTACATCAACCGGAATTGAACCGGATACAAGAAAGTTCCATCCGCATATCACCATTGCACGGCTCAATTCGGCCCCACCTGAAAAAGTCGCACTGTTTCTTTCTGCACACAGTCTCTTTACTACAGAACCATTCGAGGTCCACCAGTTCCATCTGTACAGCAGTCATCTTAAAAAAGAAGGTGCTCATCATGAAATACTCCAGTCTTACAGACTGCAATAAAAGATGAAATTCAGCATGATTTTCTTCTTGTCCTTAGGAACTGCAGGGTGCTGGAAGCATCTCTGGTAACAACCAGTTCCTCTGGGAAGTCCACACGCTTTAATAGCGGAGCCACAGAGCTGTCCTGCCCCAGTTCGTGAATCGCGTGCGTGTCACTGCATACCGCAATAAAGCATTTCTCCTGTCTGCATATCTGCAGTAAAGATATTGTATCTTCGATGCTGCTTCTGGAGTAAAGAATTCTGGAGTTGTTCAGTTCAAGTGCCATACCCATAGCCGAAGCCTTGCGGGCAACAGGCTGATAATCAAGAGGGAAGGCTGTATCGTTAGGATGAGAGATTATGTCTACACAGCTGTTTTTCTCCATCGCACGAATCAACAATGACGTATAATACTCTCTGGAACACCCTTTCGGTGTGTTATGATGTATTCCCAGCAGTACCACATTCAGAAATGGGACAAAGGCAGAAGGCAGATCAATTGTCCCTTTCTCATCCAGAATATTGCATTCAATACCCTTAAGTAATTCAAGATCATCATAAGGACAATGAAATCGGTTAAAGAACACATCGTTTAACCTACCCCCCATGGTCAGACCATGATCGGTAATGGCTAAACCTTTCATACCAGTCAATCTTGCCTGATTGATCAGTTCCAGTACGGTGTGAAGCCCGCAATGACTAAACAGTGAATGAACGTGCAGATCAATTTCCAACATTGAAGCATCTGCCTTTTGTGGTAGAAAAATAACAGGACAATCAATGTGCCCTGTTATTTGTGTCTGTCCGAAAACTCTCTTTTCCTATGCAATGAAATTCTTATTCCTGCCAAAAGTCAAAGTACAGTTTCCGTACAGACACTATTTATGAAGAGAAGAATAACTAGCGACGTGATCTTCCGGTTGCCTTTTTAGCCGTTTTTTTAGCTGTTTTTTTGGCCGTTTTTCTGGTCGGTATCACCTTGCCCGCTACAGCAGTCTTCTTTGCCTTCACAGGAGCTTTTTTCTTTACAGTTGTCTTTTTCGCTGCAGGGGCTTTTTTCTTAGCTGCCGCCTTTTTCCTTGCTGGAGCTGAAGGTTGGGCACCTGCCGCTCTTTTTCTATCCGATACTTTTCTTTGAGCCTGGGCCTCTTCCTCCATTTTCTGTTCAACTGCAGCCTGTGCAGCAGCAAGCCGTGCAATAGGAACCCTGAAAGGCGAGCATGAAACATAATTCATTTTGACACGATGGCAGAACTTGACCGATTCAGGATCACCACCATGCTCGCCGCAGATACCAACTTTCAGATCGGAGCGGGTACTGCGTCCTCGTTCAATTCCGATTTTTATCAGCTCCCCTAATCCCTCCTGATCCAATGTCTGGAAAGGATCGGATGATAAAATCTTTTTATTGAGGTAATCGGGAAGGAAGCTTCCAATATCATCCCTGGAGAATCCAAAGAACATCTGGGTTAGATCGTTTGTACCGAAAGAAAAGAATTCTGCAGTTTCAGCCATTTTCTCTGCAGTCAAAGCTGCACGCGGAATCTCAATCATGGTACCAAAAGTGAACGGAATTTTCTTAATCTCCAGTTCTTTGCAAACCTGAGAATAGATACTGTCAACCAGCTCTCTTTGATTGTTAAGTTCATTTACGGAACAGGTAACCGGAATCATAATCTCCGGATAGGCCTTTTTACCCTCTTTTATCAATTCACCCGCAGCTTCCAGAATTGCACGGATCTGCATGGCTGACACTTCAGGATAAGTAACTCCCAGACGAACACCCCGGTGTCCCAGCATCGGGTTATTCTCCTTGAGGCTCTCTCCCCTCTCTCTGACCTGACTTATATCGATATTGAGTTCATTAGCCATTGCTGCCAGTTTATCCTCACTATGAGGAACGAATTCGTGAAGAGGTGGATCCAGCAGACGAATTGTAAAGGGACGCCCCTCAAGTACCTCCATAGTCGCTTTGACATCTCTTTTTACAAATGAAGCAAGCTGATCAAGAGCTTCCTGACGCTCCTGACTTCCGCTACTCATGATCATCTTACGAAGGAGAAACAGAGGCTGATCACTTCCCTCACCGTAAAACATGTGCTCGGTACGGAACAATCCAATCCCTTCAGCACCGAAGTTCACTGCCCGTCTGGCATCGGCAGGAGTATCGGCATTGGTCCTGATTTTAAGTGTTCTGAATTTATCACAAAGTTTCATCAGTGTGCTGTAGGCCTCGTTATTCTCAAGATCTACATCCACCAGTCTCAATTCACCCTGATATACCAGTCCTCTTGTACCATTCAGAGAGATCCAGTCACCTTCTCTGAAAACTGCTCCAGTCTTGGTGGTGAAAGAATTATCATTAACACTAATATCCGAGCATCCAACAATACAGCACTTTCCCCAGCCCCTGGCCACCAGTGCTGCATGAGAAGTCATACCACCTTTAGAAGTAAGAATAGCCTGTGCTTTATGCATTCCATCAACATCCTCCGGAGAAGTCTCTTCACGAACCAGAATGACTTTTTCTCCTCTGGATGCCCATTCAACTGCTTTTTCTGAATTAAAAACCGCTCTTCCTATCGCACCACCAGGACCAGCAGGTAATCCTTTGGCAATAGGTGAAACTTCCAGCTCGGCTACAGGATCAAGCATGGGTAAAAGAAGTTCCACCAGTTGAGTTGGTGCCACTCTCATTATGGCAGTTTCCGCATCAATCAGTTTCTCCTTTACCATATCTGTAGCCATGCGTACGGCAGCGACTCCATTTCGCTTACCGACCCTGCATTGAAGCATGTAAAGAGTTCCATCTTCGATGGTAAACTCGATATCCTGCATGTCACGATAATGCTTTTCCAGTCGTTTCTGAATGTCAAAGAGCTGTTTGTAAACATTGGGCATTGCTTGCTCAAGAGTTTCCAATTGTTCTCCATGCTCATGACGGGAATACTCATTAATTGGAGCAGGTGTACGTATTCCGGCAACGACATCTTCTCCCTGAGCATTGATCAGATACTCACCGTAAAACTGATTTTCTCCGGTACCTGGATTACGGGTAAAAGCCACTCCTGTAGCTGAGTTCTCTCCCATGTTTCCAAAAACCATGCTCTGAACATTTACGGCAGTTCCCCATTCATCAGGAATTTTTTCTATGCGGCGATATTCCACAGCCCTCTTGCCATTCCAGCTCATAAAAACAGCGCCAATTGCACCCCATAGCTGATCCAGAGGATCTTCCGGAAATGGGTTACCCAGAATCTCCAGCACTTTCTCTTTAAATTCCTGAACAAGAGACTTAAGATCATCTGCAGTCAGCTCTGTGTCATTTACAAAACCCTTTTCTCTTTTAACCTGCTCCATCCGCTCATCAAGGATTTTCCTTATACCCTTTCCACCGCGGGGTTCCAACCCTTCCGCCTTCTCCATCACCACATCGGCATACATCATGATAAGCCGTCTGTAAGCATCGTAAGCAAATCGGGGATTCTGGGTTCTGGCGATGAGTCCTTCAATTGTCTGATCGTTAAGACCTATATTAAGCACGGTATCCATCATGCCCGGCATCGATTTACGTGCACCTGAACGTACAGATACCAAAAGCGGATTCTTAGTATCACCGAATTTACGCCCCATCAATTTCTCAACTTTGGTAAGTGCAGTCTGTACCTGAGCTTTAAGCTCTCCAGGATATTGGCGATTATTCTTGAAATAATAGTTACATACTTCTGTGGTTATTGTAAAACCTGGAGGAACAGGCAGTCTTAAATCAGGATGGCCTGCCATTTCGGCAAGATTGGCTCCTTTGCCACCCAGAAGGTTTCTCATCGACTCATCTCCGTCGGCTTTCCCTCCACCAAAAGAATAAACATATTTGGGCATTTCATCCTCCGATGCTCATTGTTGTGATATGTAATTGTGGGAATTTTGGCGCGATATAAAGAATCTATTTGAAATTTTACGAAAGCAATCGTCTAATATAAATAACCGTATATGCCTTAGCAAGCATCTGAATGTAAAATTATAACTCAACTGATTCTACCATTGAAACGTTAATGGAAGAATTATAATTTGAATAATATGAAACGACATGCAATAGCTTTACTACTTCATCCCTGTAAAAAGCGGCTTATGCCTGAAACGGAACTTAAGGATGCTATAAATTCATTCACCACTAATTTACTTTCCATCGCATCCGAATTTCCGCACCTTCGCTTTAATCTGGTTTTCCCTGGCTACTTTCTGGAATCCATAGATGTTCTCTTGTTATCAAAATTGCGGGAACTGTCCAAGAAGGGTAACCTGGAATGGGTTTTAACCGGCTATACAGAACCATTTCTCAGTCTCTCTCCTCTTGATTTGACCGCTCATAATATCAATCATGGTCTGCATCTTTTTTCTGAACTGACCGGTGAAACCCCTTGCGGTTTTCTTCCACCCTATTCCAACTGGGAACCATTTCTTATAGACATGCTAACTAATGCGGGACTTAATTACGCTGTTCTCAGTCAGGACCTTTTCCCTATACAAACCAGATACTGCTGTGGATACTGGATGGCAGAACATACAGGCAAAGCACTCGCTCTGATAGCCGCAAATGTCATAAATCCCATGACCGCCCCTGCCAATTTCATTGACTGGCTTAATCAGATCTTCTCACAGGATAAAATTGAACTGTCTGCCGGGAAATTCACCACCATTCACTATATGGTGCCTCTGAGCGCAAGCAGCGATCCTTTCCGATGGCTTCGTTATGCTGCAGGTGAAATTGACAAATATCTCCTCAATTTCCAATCGATCCGATTCAGCGAATATATCAGCTCCAATCCGGCTCTGGGATTGCAGTATGTTCCTTCCAGCCTTCTTATAGAAGGTAACAAACAGACCGACCAGCACTTTCTCAACTACCTTTATTCGTTCGATCAGATCGGTATACTGCAGCGCAAGCTTCTGGATGTCAACAACAAACTCAATGAAACCAAAGAAATCAAAGCTGTCGCCCCTCTTATCCGTCAGCTCTGTATGGTGCAGGATATACATCGTCTACTTCCCGGAAAAGAATATGGATTCGAAAACACCAACGACCGGCTCTGGTCCTACGCCAAACTCATAAACATTGAACGGACTCTGTATCTTAAAAATAAAACCAAAGGTGGTCAGATCAGAATCACCGATTTCCTGAAAAACGGAGTCAAATCAATAATCATAGCCAATAAATCCCTTAAAGCCTATATAGATAACACCAACGGAGGACAGATCTTTGACTTTGATTTCAGAGATCGTCACCTGAATCTCTGTGCAGCTTACTCTCCCCAGCAGCACCAGCCACCAAACATTCTGGTTGCAGGAAAATCAAAGACCTGGTTTATCGATCGTATTCTCCCCCAGGATTGCAAAAGTTCAGATCTGATAAACGGAACCGCAAAAGAACTGGGCAACTTTCTAAATGGTCAATTTGGATATAAAGCCCGCAAAACCAGTTCCGGAGTAAGAATAGTTCTTGAACGCCAGGGTTCGATATTCAGAGCTGACCGTTTCAGTCCCCTGAGCATAGAAAAAGTTTACGGACTGGAACAGGATTCTCCTATTTTTAATTTTGTCTATCAGTTCTCCAATTTCTCACTGATGGATTACCACTTTAAATTTGCCACACAGCTTTTTTTCAGCTTCCCTGGCCTTTGCAGCGGAGATGTAAAGATCCAGCATCGTTCACAGATATTTGAAAAGCCGGGAGTCGAGTTCTTTCAATTCAAATCTGTAACAAAATGGGTCATAGAAGATCGTCTGGGAGGACTGAGGCTCTATTTTCAAACCCAGAAACCTTTTGATATCTGGTGTCTCCCATCATCATCTCCGGACTGTCCTTGTGAACCATCACTGGGACTCCCCATCATTCTCTCCTGTAATGTAGATCTGGAACCATCCTCTCAATGGAAAAACATTGGCAGGATTACCTTCAGAAAAATCAGAAGAAAAGGTGAATACACAGATGCAATTTGAGACACTGGACATAACCATTGAAGGGCGAAACGATACAGTGTTTCTGTTCCTTTCCGGAGCATTTCGCAAAGAACTCATACCTCAGATGAGGGAAAAATTCTCTGTTCTTCTGCAAGATGGCAACAGGCGCTTTATGGTGAATATGGAAAACGTCAACTATATTGACGAAGCGGTTGTACAGATGTTTCTCCAAATACTTAATTCAGTAAAAGCAAAGGGTGGTGAACTGGGACTAATCTTTAAAAACGAAACTCTCACCAGAGCCTTCGCTCCTTTTTTTAATCTTATCCCTGTTTATCCCGATGATTCAATCGCCGCACCTGCAGGACTTCTGGCAGCCCTGAGACGCAGAGGCGTTCTGCTCTCCCGTAAAACCGGTGTGAGAATCTCCCGTCCGGTAGCCATCTTTGTACTAATTGTCTTGTGCGGATGGTTTGCCACATTACTCTTTATAATCCGACTTCAGAACGGCCATCTCAAAGAGCAACAACAGGAACTCTATGAACTTGCTACCTATAAACAGCAAGCGATAATAGAAATTAACAGAATGCAGGAAAGACTGCGCCCTTTGGAACAGTTGGGAATTCTCAAAGACACCATTGCACAAAAGCCATGATCAAGACCAATAAATCCAAGCGTTTGGGGATTCTGCTCCATGGAAGTAAAATCTGGATTTCTGAACTTCTAAGCATAGTATTTATCGCCTTGCTTCTAGTGTGCTTCACCGCATTAAGCCTTGTAATTCTAAAAAATGAACACCGCCGGCATAAATTCACCAATAATATCGCAGAACTTAAAAAAGAAAAACTTCTGCTTGAATACACCCTGAAGGAAATATTCGAGAAATCCAGAATTTCCCAATTGCTTTACTCTTTCGCTGGAAGAAAAACCGATCCAAATACCATAATGCAATTGACAGATCTGGTTTATTCCAGCAGCAGACAATTCGGCTACGATCCGATCCTTCTTCTGGCTGTGATACATGTGGAAAGCGTTTTTAACCCTAACGCATTAGGCAGATACAGAAGCGGTAATCTCAGCGGCGCCATGGGATTGATGCAGGTGAAGTTCGAAACTGCAAAAAAAATGGCAAAACTGCTTAATATTGAACTCAAATCTGAAAATGACCTTTTCAAACCAGAAATCAATATTGCAGTAGGAGTCGCTTACCTCACCCACCTGATCAACCGTTTCAAAAGCTTTAAACTGGGTCTGCTGGCCTACAACCAGGGTCCTCATACCATTAAGAAGACTCTATCGAAAAATGAGCCACTTTCCATTAACTATTACAGAAAAGTACTTAATTCATATTATAAACTGAAAAGCATTGCAGAAAGCAACTCTGATATAGAAAAACTTACAGCAGCCACACAGAAAAAACCATGAGAGATTATACCCATTTTCTTTTTTATTCCTGTCAGATCACAGAAAGTTCCATTGTGCTCGATTACGCAGAAACTACTCATGCTGTCAACGTTCTGCGACTAAAGCAAAACCAGTTGTTCAATGTTACTGATGGACAAGGACAGATCTTCACCTGCATCCTTGATCGGGTTTATGATGGCCAGGCACATGGAAATATTGTGGACAGAAAAACCCTGCAAAGAATAAATGCTAAAATTCATCTTAATATCGGTATACCTGATCGTGATGCCATGGAAACGGTTGTTACTTCCTGCACCGCAATGGGTGTCGAACGGATCACCCCGGTTATATGCACCTGCTCTCAGGATCAATGGTGGAATAAACTCTGGCCCAAACATTATCAGAGACTGCAAAACAAGATGATTTCCGCAATGAAACAATCACTCTATCCCTTTCTTCCTGCACTGGACAACCCGGTAACCCTGGAAAAAGCACTGGAAAACTGTTCAGGGAAAAAAATCACTGCTGACCCTGAAGGTGAAAGCTTATGCACATTAATTAACACAGCAGATTTTCCGGTGTCCTGTTTTGTTGGTCCGCCCGGCGGTTACAGCGAAAAGGAAATCTCACTTCTCAGAGAACAGGGTTCAACCATGATCAAAATAGCACCCACCCGGCTGCGTACCGAACTTGCCTCAATTGTGTTGTGTGCTCAGCTTCTATGCATTGGATAAACCCGAAAATCATCTCAAAGGCCGATAGCCTTTATATATCATTGCGATGAACTGAATACTGTGGGTAAAGACTGTTTCCCCGTAGTTGAGGCTCTTATGTGGGAAAAGATCCTTCATGTACTTATAGTAAACCGGTTTTCCATAACGCAGAGTATATTGAACAGTAATGGCCTGTTTTTTTGTTGTCATGATTTCAAAACCCATACCGCCTGTAAGGCTGACCGAAGAGCAGGTCGCGATGTTTGTGAGATCATTAACAGTTTTTTCGGTAAATCGGACTAAATGTAAACCGCTTCCAAATGACAAATAGAAGGCAGACTCTGAATTCAGCCTCAGAGGTAGCTGCAGCATCGGTATCACACCCAAATGAAATAAACTGCTCTTCTTCACCACATCAAAGGATTCTTTCGGATCTTCTCTCGCAAAACCATAATCCATATTTACAGGAACATGCAACCTTGTTTTCCAGGGTAAATCGAACCTTTTGCCAAGAACCAACCCTACCGATGGAATCTCTGACCGGCCTATTTCCTGCTCACTGCCATCCGATAAAGAAAGATGTCCAAGCCTGTCATGATATGAAATACTGGCCCCCGCAAAAAACATTCTGTCGATTATCTGAGATGCTGAGAGATCTGCCGACAACAGGAAATTCAATATGATAAACTGTATGCTTCCGATAAACGTTCTTTTTGTCATTTCTTAAACCGGTATCCCTTCAACAAAAAATCTCAACTGCACCCTGCATCCTTTTTCAAAGTTTCCAACATGGCATTTATTTCATTAAAAGCATCCTGTGCTGAAATCTCGTTTACATCTCCTCTTTGAAAAGCAACCAGTTCTCTTGCTTTTACCCCATAGGTTCTCCATCTGATCAGATTTTCACCTGCAATACAATAAAGAGCTACTACCGGAATTTTCACTGCAGATGCCAGATGAAGAAATGCGGTATCGGGTGTAAATAAAAGTCCACAGAATCTCAGAATCTCAGCCGTGGTCAGTATATCCGTGGAAGGCGCAATATGAAAAGAGGTTTGCCGGGCGATCTGTTCTGCCCACTGCTTCTGTTCTCCATGTGAAAAGAGAATGACTTTTATATATTGGCCAAAATGTTTCTGAATCATAAGTGAAAGTCTTAAATAATTCTCATACGCCCACTGACGCTCTTTTCTGCCTGCAGACAGGTTGATACCTACAATGAATTCATCTTTGCCAACTTCTCTGATAAAATCGGTTGCAGCAGCAACCTGCTCTTCTGTAGAGTAGATCAAAGGATGGAAATCGGTAGTTTTGAACTGATACTGCAATACGGTTTCCAGTAATATCCTGTTCCGGTCTATGATGTGCAATCCCTGAGGGTCGGTGTTGATATCAAAGAATCTGGAAAACTCGCCTTTGTGCATCCCGGCAGTCCTTATCCCTGCCATGCCCAGCAAACAGGAGAGCATTGTGGATGTTCTGGAAATGCCGGGTGTGAGGTCAACTACCATATCCACCTGGTTTGTGCGAATCCATTTTAATAAAGCGGACAAGGAACGCAGTGAATGGAAGTTGACTACCTTTACGTTATCAGCATCCCTGGTATTTTTAACTATTACGTGATTGTATGGACTGCAGACAACAGTGATGGATATCTGAGGCAACTCGGTTTTTAACGCGCGGAATAAAGGTGTAGCCACCAGCATATCGCCAAGTTTTCCAGGGCGCAGAAATACAATATGTCTGAGGAAACCGGTGTAAGCCTGTGCTGTACGCTTGCGGAAAAAAAGAGATATAAACAAACCAGGTATTTTACATCTGAAAAGTTTCTCTATCTGCTGTTTCATTCTTTAAAAATCATTCGTGATATGGTCTGGAATTCTTCATTTCCCACAATTTTGCATATTTACTGAAAACATAAAAAGCATTGATAACAGAGTTTATAAGTCCCTTTGTACCTGCCAGAAATCCACCCTGGAAAATATAACACTTTAAAAATTTGTATATGGTATTGAAAACCATGTGAAACACAATCAGCTGCTGCCCTGCTTTTCTTTTTTCATTGGCTGATCTGGTAGAAAACTGATTCATCTTTCCAATCTGATGATCCAAATCACGGTAGGAAAAATGTATTACATCCTTTCTGATCCTATCGATACGGGCGCCACTGTTCATGATGATTTTATCGTGAGGGTCTTCTCCACCCCAGCAGCCATAATTCTTGTTAAACAAGCGGACTTTGACATCAGGATACCATCCGCTATACTTATAAAAACCATTGATGTAATAGCTCATCCGATTTATCATATACCCATCGGCTTTGAATCCATCTCTTTTCAACTGAAGAATTGCCTTTATCAGTTCATCAGAAGCTCTTTCATCTGCATCGATCCAAAAGACCCATTTGTTCTCTGCAAGACTGGTAGCATAACCTTTCTGAGCCACATAGGTATCAAACTTCCGCTGATAAATCTTCGATGTGTATTTTAAAGCAATTTCCAGAGTCTGATCTGTACTGAAAGAGTCAACCAATACAATCTCATCACAAAATGGAACCAGACTCTTAAGGCAGTTCTCAATCCGTTTTTCTTCGTTGTAGGTAATTATTACACCAGAAATCTTTTCCACAAGTCATCTCTCTATTCTGGTTTACAGGAAGTCCTGTTGGATTCGTACACACTTTTTATAAACAACTCATTAAGAGAATCAACCATCACTTCCATGGTAAAGTTCTTCCGCACACGATTTAGACCTTCTGCTCCGAACTGTTTTCGCAGATTCTCATTTTCCAGCAATATCTTAACTTTTTCCGCAATTTTAAAGCTGTCCATTACCGGAACCGTAAAACCGTTTACTCCATCGTCAATAATTTCATCTGTTCCACCAGCTAAAGCTGCCACTACCGGTGTTCCAACGCTCATCGCTTCCAGAACCACATTTGGCAGGCCCTCATCGATAGAACTCAGAACAAAGATATCTGCTCCATACATCAGCTCCCTGACATCATCGCGGTGTCCGGTGAAATGAACATACCCGGAAACTCCACAAGACTGCGAAATATCCTGATACGGTTTCGGATCGCCTCCACCGGTAATAACCAGATGAACCTTATTTCCCGATTGATGCAATAATTTAAGAGCTTCAATCAGATACTGAAACCCTTTCTGGGGATGAAGACATCCTGCCCCCAGAATCACCTTACTTTCATCAGGAATCCCGGCAATCCTCCTAAGTTTCTCTTTTGAAAAAGTACTGATATCCGGTATTTCCACCCCATTATGAATCACATGAATATTATCCTGATCAATCCAGGAGAATTTCCGGAAATTCTGCTTTATAAAATATGCCGGAGTGATAATTCTGTCAACGATGTAAAGGTAAGCCAATTTATATCTAAGCTTTTCGTAGATGAGAGAAAGGCCTTTTCTTACAAAAATGCAGGGTACGCCTGATAGTCTGGCGGCAATTCCACCTAACCGTACGTCTTTCTCAAAATTACAGCAAAGCAGATCTGTATGCTCTCTTTTAAACTTGCGGTAAAGCCTGCTGATGATTAAAGGATCGAAATCGGCATGAATAGGAAGCTCAAGCACTTCCAGGCCTCTATCGGCTGCCTTCTGAAGCCAAACCGCATCGACTCTTCCAATGCAGCTAACCTGGTGCCCTTTGTCAGCCAGACCTCTGGCAGCATTTACCATCCATTTCTCGCCGCCACGCCAGATGTCACTCTGGATTGAATTCATGAATACAATTTTCAATTAACACTTTATCCCTGTTTTAGCGGAAAAACTGCAAATGTGTACAATATACATCCTGCCATTCTTTTATTACCATCAAGCATAAGGGTCAGAGGTTCAGAGTTCAGATATCTCGTATTGTATTCTTTGTAAGAAAACGGCAAATCAGAATGAACATCGAATGCCGTTTTAAATTCTTAAGCAGCGGCCCCGGTTCTCACGATCAGGTTATAAAATCGGCTAATTTTAATTTTCAACCTGCTGATTTCAATATTCAACCACTCATTTCCGTTTTATAGCAGAACTATTGTTCAGATTTACAGAACTATGCCTCAAAACAACAGAACCATGCATCGGAATTGCAGAATTATATTCCATAATCACATAATCATCGCTCTCATCACCATAAGTTAATCATAGTTATTTTTTAACTTCTATAACGACATCAAATTCTACCTTTTCAATTTGGACTGATACTATGAATGATTGCACCTTCTGCCAGATAATAAAAGGACAGATCTCTGCATTCTCAGTGTTTGAAAATGACGACTCGATAGCATTTCTGGATAAAAGGCCACTTTTTCCGGGGCATATTCTGCTGATACCTAAGACACATATAAGCATCCTTGCAGAGATGCCGGATGAAAAAATCGGCCATTTTTTTAAAACAGTTCGCGATCTGAGTATCGCGGTGGAAAAAGCAATGAAAGCTCAAGGCTCCTTTGTAGCCCTCAATAACCGGGTAAGCCAAAGTGTCCCTCACCTGCATGTACATATCGTCCCACGAAACAGAAGAGATGGATTGAGAGGATTTTTCTGGCCACGGAAAAAATACAAAGATGAAGCAGAAATGATCGAAATTACTGATAGAATCAAAAGGGCAATAAAATCCAATGAAACCTTTTAGGGGCTTCCCTGTATTAGCGTGGGGCTACCTGCCCCACAGATAGTCCGATTCGTGAGCTCCACGATTATAGTCCGGACACACTTTTCAGAAATGTTTATAAGAGGATTTACCAAGAGGAAAAACATTGAATCCGATATTATAAAGATCCTGATGATTTAAAATGTTTCTTCCATCAAAAATAAAGGCTGGTTTCTCCATTTCCTCAAAAATGCGACGATAATCCAGAGAACGATACTGATCCCATTCGGTTACAATAGCCAATGCATGTGCCCCTCTGGCTGCTTCGTATGGATCCTCGGTAAATTCTATTTTTGAAACATGCTGACAAAGATCCCTTTTAGCATTGTCCAGTGCTTTGGGATCAGTGATAATCACATTAGCCTTCTCTTCGATCAATTGAAGCGCAAGATCGATTGCAGGTGATTCACGTGTATCCCCAGTATCTTTTTTAAAGGCAAAACCGAAAAGAGCAATCCGTTTACCAGCAATAGTGTTAAACATAACCCTGAGCATAGTCTGAACAAAACGTTTTTTCTGATACTCGTTCATCAGAACCACACTCTCCCAGTATCTGGCAACTTCATGCAGTCCGTAGCTTTCACAGATATAAACCAGATTAAGAATATCCTTTTTGAAACAGGAGCCGCCAAATCCGACACTGGCATTAAGAAACTTCGGGCCGATTCTGCTGTCTTTACCAATTGCACGTGACACTTCAGTGATGTTTGCCTCGGTACGCTCACACAAAGCTGAAATGCTGTTGATAGATGATATGCGCTGTGCCAAAAAAGCATTAGCCACCAGTTTTGACAGTTCTGCACTCCAGACATTTGTAGTTAAAATCCGCTCACGGGGCACCCAGTTGGCGTAAATGGAAACGATCTCTTCACAGGCCCTCAACCCGGTTTCGGTTAATTGTGAACCGATAAGGACCCGGTCCGGATTTTGTAAATCTGCGATAGCAGTCCCCTCTGCCAGAAATTCAGGGTTGGATACTACTTCGAAGTGAATCCCCTTATCATTTGCATTCAGTATCCTCTCCATTGCACGGGCAGTTCGCACCGGAAGCGTGCTTTTCTCTACGATGATTTTATCGGATTCAGATGACCTGATAATCTCACGCGCAGTCTTTTCCCAATACTGCAGATCTGCAGCTTTTCCAGCCCCTTCTCCGAAAGTTTTTGTGGGAGTATTTACAGAAACGAAAATTATGTCTGCTTCTCTGATAGCCCCCGAAACATCGGTGGAAAAGAAAAGATTACGGCCTCTGGCCTCTTTTACCACCTCGTAAAGCCCAGGTTCATAGATAGGAAGATTTTCTGAATTCCAGGCATCGATACGTGAAGCACTTATATCCACCACAGTGATCTTATATTGGGGACATTTCATGGCAATCATCGCCATAGTCGGTCCTCCGACATATCCGGCACCAATACATATAATGTTCTTTTCAAATCTTGAATTCAGACCCATTAATTATCTCCTTCTTAGGCTTAGGCTGAAATTTAGCTGAGCTAATACTATATTTTTCTCCACACATTATCGGCTAACTTGCATCTGATCTCATTTATCGTATCTCTGTTACTGCGCCGTTGAGGGTATGTGTGATTGGAAAGAAGCACGATTCCGGCTTTTTTCAAAGGATCTATCACTACCGAACACCCTGTAAACCCGGTTTTACCAAATGCAAATTCACTACAGAGTCTCCCCATGAAACTTTTCTGGTTCAGCTCCCATCCCAATCCGGTCCACTGGTCTTTTCCACAGAGTTGATTAGTATACATCTGCGATATCGTTTCAGGATCAAAGAAACGCCTTCCACCATAAATACCACCCTCTATTAACATCTGAACAAAAGTCAATAAATCCGGTACAGTGGTGAACAACCCTGCAGAACCTACGATTTTGGGCCTGAGAACCCAGGCACTTTCATCGTGAACCTCACCCCGAATCAGCTTTCCCCGCCAGGAATCGATTTCGGTAGGAGCAATACTATCATGATCTAATTTTGAAACATCAAACGATGTTTTATTCATACCAAGCGGTTCAAAAAAATATTCTGCTGCCGCCTGCTCCAGTGTTTTACCGGTACAATTCTCCAATACCAAACCAAGAAGAATACTGGTGGCATTTGCATAAGAGAAACAGGTGCCAGGCGGATAATCAAAATCAGCAGTCAGGATCTTCTGCATTATTTCGCTGCTCGCCATTTCTTTACAATCAGAGAGTCTGAATTTGAACGATAGAGTCTGAGTCAGCAGGTGATGAATCAGAATCTTTTCCCGATAAGAACCGCTGAATTGTGGAAAATACCTGACAAGCTGATCACTAACACTGATCTTATGGTCGTTTAAGAGCTTAAGTGCCAGCGATGATACCGGGATCACCTTGGTTATAGAAGCCACATCATATATGGTTTCTTCGGTCACTGAAGGCGAATCACTATCGTAAGTAAGACGGCCCAATGCTATCACATGCGATCGGTTGCGGAAATAAATGCCCGCTACACACCCGGGAAAAACACGTGCATCGATAGCACTCTGAAGATCTTTTCTTATATGGTCAATCATAGATACCCTTTGGATGCGGCTCAATTACCCTGATTGTCTTCCATCTGCCCATACTAAAACGTATCAGCCAGGTTATTGCTGCCACCATCACAAAAATAGTAGCCGTTGTCCACTGAAACCATATACTCACTTTTAAATAATCTGCCACCATCAGAATCCCAAGAAAACTGCAATTGGATATGATAGAAAAAATCATGGTCCAGCGAGTATCACCTGCAGATTGCAACGAATTCACAAAAATGATATTGCAGGCATCCAATAAGGAATAGACTGCCACAAACCTCAAAAGAACCGCACCTAATGCAGTTATCGACTGATAGTTTTCGACAACCCCATTGCCATTGAAAAGATTTAAAATATTAAAAGGAAAAAGCACTAATATAACCGCAATAACAATCATCCATATTTCCGCCAAATAAAATCCTGTATAGGTTAACTTTACTGTTTTTCTGATATTTCCTGAACCCTGTGCCTGCCCAACCAGCACCCCAACCGCCTGCCCTAAACCGATTATAGGAAAAAAGGTAAAGCCATTAATCCTGAATACAATGTTTGAGGCTGCCAGCTCATTATCACCAATTCGTCCGATAAAAAAGATAAACAGCGTCCATGCCAGCATCTCAAAAGCAAATCTCAAACCGTTAGGGATCCCAAAATGTAATAACCGCTGAAACAGTTTTAATTCGAACCCTTTATCCTTCCAGGGATGCCCCGAGGTTTGCCTGGAGCTGAGAAACAGGATAAAAAGAATCAGTACCACCAATCCTTGAGCTGACACCGTGGCAATAGCCGCACCATCTATACCCAGTTCAGGAAATCCCCAACAACCAAATATCAGACAATAATCAAGTATGGTATTGGCCGCTAACCCCGCAAGCTGGACCATCATCAATGTAAAAGTATGCCCTCTTCCAGAAAAAAAACCAGATAAAGCACTTCCACAAATAGTGGTAAAAGAAAACCAGCAGAGTATGGCAAAATAACACTGTTCCAAAGAGCGAATCTGCTCGGAATGCGCCACCCAGTTAAACAACTCTTCAGCAGCAAAACCAATTAAAAAAACAATAAAACCGGAAAATACTGAAAAATAGATACCCTGCCAGGTAGCAGCAAAAGCCCGCCCGGGTCTCTTGGCACCCACATAATGTGCCACCAATGTGGATGTAAACATTGCTGTACCCTGAAACGGACTGATAATCAAAGTCGCAGCCATACCTGCCGGTACAACCGCTGCAATAGCATCTTTTGAATACCAGGCTAAAAAGAGCGCGTCTACAAACTGCATTAATACCAGCCCTATCATCGATAAAATCAATGGTACGGCCAGTTTTAATATCTCAAGCCATAAAGGTTTCTGTTTCTGAATCATTTAGGGGCTAAATATAATAAAGGCTGTAGACGAGAAATAAATTTCCATCAAACACCCTCTACCCATCTATTTTTAATCGATTATGCGGCTGACAAAAAATGGTGCACAATTTGAGTAACATCAAAGTTTATTTTCTGGTCTGATGCTTTTTTATAAATTCACCCGCATAAAACAGGAGCTATATCATGATTGATACACTCGAGCCCTCATTGCTCTGGAAATACTTTAATGAACTCTGCAAAATCCCTCGTCCATCAAAAGGTGAACAGCATGTTTCCAGTTTTATCCAGCAAACCGCTCGCAAACTCAATTTGGAAGTTCAAACTGATTCTATCGGTAATGTTCTGGTTAAAAAAGATGCTTCTTCTAAGAGAAAAAGCCGCCAGACAGTGATCCTGCAAAGCCATCTGGATATGGTACAGCAGAAAAACAGCAGTGTTGATCATGATTTTCAGCATGATCCTATCAAGACCTATATCGATGGAGATTGGGTTAAAGCAAAAGATACCACCCTGGGTGCGGATAATGGTATCGGTGTTGCCGCCACTCTTTCTGTTCTGGAATCTACAGATATAGACCATGGCCCCATAGAAGCGCTTTTTACGGTAGATGAAGAAACCGGAATGTCCGGTGCTTTCCATCTCTCCCCCGAGCTTCTAAAAGGAAAACTGTTAATAAACCTGGATAGCGAAAATGATAATGAACTCTGTATAGGCTGCGCCGGAGGCATTAATGCTACTGCTCATTTATCCTCTATTTGCGAAATAGCTGATAACCACTGCACCAGCTTTCAAATCTGCATTAAAGGTCTTCGCGGAGGTCATTCAGGAATAGACATTCACCTGGGAAGAGCAAATGCCATTAAACAACTGAACCGGGTGCTCTTCGAACTGGTACAGAACTTTGATATCCGTATCAGCAGTTTCTCTGGAGGTTCAGCCCGAAATGCTATACCCAGAGAAGCATTTGCCTCCTTTGTCATAGCCGATTCTTATCTTGGTGAGCTCAAAACATTCATTGAGGCTTTCCAGAAGAAACTGTATCAGGAATACTCTGTCACCGATCCTGAGATTAAGCTGGAACTTACCCAAATAGCCCCGCTAAAACAGGTGCTTAGCGCTCCGGCTCAGGAAAACCTGCTGCGTGCCATCTACGCCTGCCCCAATGGAGTCATAAGAATGAGCAGTCTATTTCCTGAACTGGTGGAAACTTCCAATAATCTTGCTATGATAGAATGCCATGAAGGAAAAAACACTATTCATTGTCTTATAAGAAGCTCTCTGGAGAGCGCACGCGATGATCTTGCTAATGCTGTGCTAAGTGCACTTTCCCTTGCAGAGGCACATGTGGAGTTCTCTGGAGCTTATCCCGGATGGCAACCTGATCCTGATTCAGAACTTCTTAAAACACTTCAATCTACCTATGAAGATCTTTTCAGGAAAAAACCTGACATCAGAGCAGTTCATGCCGGACTGGAGTGTGGTATAATCGGTGCAAAATATCCGGGCCTGGACATGGTGTCCATCGGTCCAACTATCAGCCATCCCCATTCCCCTGATGAAGCTGTCAGTATCAGTTCGGTTCAGAAATTCTGGAGATTTCTATCCGCCAGCCTCGAACGGATATAAATGCTGTTACGGGCAGCTGGTCGTGGCTGCCCCTATATTATTCCAAAAATATGGCAACCTCAAGGATTGCTCTCAACAGTTCCCCCGTACAGAAGCTACTTCCAATTCAGATACGGTTCATGCTGTAACGGGTTTCGATTTTAAATACTCCCTTAGCTGAACCAAACATTTCTTACGTATGGCAAGAAGCTCCTGATCATAACGGCCATCTCTGAAATCTGGAAAAGACCACTCAAAAGGCTGGTACTTTCCGGATTTATACCGTCCGGCAAGATCAGCATATATACCCTTGTCCAGATATATCTTCTGTCCAGCCTCCTTTGCCGATGCCAAAACCACCTTGTTATGATCGAGATAACCCGCATCCAGGTTGACAGTACGTTTACCCCCGATAGACAGCTGCAGCTCCAGCTGATTGCAGCAAATCTTCATGTCCACCAAAAAATTCGGCATCTGCAATCTTTCAAAGGAGCACAGTCTGCGAAATATCGGAGACCCCATCTCCGGCTTATAATATTCTGTTACATCGAAAAGATGAGCCTCACCTTCAATATCAATACCACCCCAGATATTCTCCATCAGTGGTTTTGCTTTTTTAAAGCACTCTTCTTCCCGGTAAAGAACAGCTACGAAGTATTTGACAGGTAGAACCGGTTTTATCTCAGCCATGTTTTGTCACTTCCAATGCTTTTTTCACAATATCTGCATGAATGCCCATATTTTGAGCTATATAGGTATACTGCATTTCCACACTGAGTTCCTTTCTTCTGGTACCTGTGGCACTACGTACAGCCAGTCTGTTTCCCTGCAGGTATTGATGCTCACCGGCTGTAATACGAGTGAGAACCGGATAGGTCATCATCTCCCATTTAAAGGACTGTTCCCAGGCAGAAGCAAATGCAATAGAATCGACTGGCCTGATTTTGTATACCAGACGCATTTTCCGATTGCCTTTCACAACAGTGAAAAACTGTACTTTCTCTCCATTATCCAGAGGAACCAGTTCAATGGTGTTATAACCAGTCTGAACCGACACGGGATTCTCTCTGGGAAGCAATACAGGAGTAAAGAGCAAATATCCCGGGTCAAGCAATAGCAGCCCCTCTGGCTTCACAATAATCAGACCGCAATGAGTATCAGGACCATAATGGCGGTCGGCCAGCACCGGATGTGCCTCTATTCCCAGAGCATTATAAATGGCAATAACCGAAGCAGTTAAGGAAAAACAGGTACCACCAGTTCCCCACTTCAAATAATCGGTTATCAGCTCATCAGGATAACGCATCGCTGAGGAAGGGTTAACCATGGTATCCGATTTTATGATCTTGGTCAGATTCTCATAGGGAATCCTTGAAAATGCCTCTGCTACCCGGTATAAAAGAGATGAAGGATTCTCGTATTGAGTGATTCCAAATCTGATCAAAAATTTCTGCAGCACCGGCTGGCTTATTTTAAGCCATGGAGCATCATTTATTACATCTGAATTCATATGCGTAAAGCCTGACAAAATTGATCGTTGGCAGATTCCACTTCTTTTATGAAAGTGTTCTCTTTATGAAACACCTTTACTTTAACCATTCCTGTATTTCTGGCCTTCGAAAACCGGACCAGTACCGATGCCGCAACACCGATTTCATTATCTGTACAGGTTCCTCTTAGAATTGCCACCGGTCCCGGTATTTCAGCCATATACAAAAAATAATCCTCTGCTGTAACTATCTTCTGTAGGACAGCGTTTTCCGATTCGTTTCTGGAGACAATAACCTTGCATAATGGAGACAGGCGAAAATGCCTTCCCCAGGCCAGCAATTTAATATCGTTAAGGGAAATCTTCTGATTCTGGGAAACCAGCTCATTAAAGCGCCGGGCCGGATCTGTATGGGTAAGAAGACATCCACCAGCAGGTGTGTCATAAATAAGGCCATGCATCCTGGCATACTCCAACTGCTCTTTTCTGCTTCGTCCACTGATTGCAAGTAACCTCTCCCTGTCTACTAAGCCCTGTTCCTCCACTTTGGTGGGTGGTAAAAGCCTGGCTGATAGTGGCCTCAGAAGTATTCCCTGCAGATTCGCTCTTTTCTCTATTGTATGCAAACATTCCAGGCGCTGTGACATTGGCCTTTGCCCAATCACCTCTCCGGTAGCAATAAAGGATGCCCCCTCCTCTTCCATAATTTTTGCAGCTTTCTTAAGTCTGGCTATGCGACAATCCATACAGGGGTTGGCATTCTTACCATATCCAAAGGAAGGATCAAGAATCATATCCAGAAACTCTTCACCTTCCTCCTCAATGCGTATCGGTACCCCTAAAAAATCCGCATACCTCCTTACCTCTTTATAGCTACTGCCCAACCCGGAATAAAAAGGTAAAACAAAATGAAGCGCTTTTATCTTGAGTCCCTGATTTTTTAAAAGATGTACTGCTGTTACACTGTCCAGACCACCCGAAAACATTACTAATCCGTGAACCATTTTAATACTGACATTCTACCTTTTTATGCACTGATATTCCCTGAATTACACTAAACCAATCCCCACATAAGCCATCCATTTTTCGCTTTCAAATATAACTATTCCATACGAAACTAAATCAGGATTATTTTTTCAATCAGAAAAGACCTGAGATGATATATACTTAATAACTTAAAATATTTGGAGTTGTATCAGAGTTTTTGAATTTTTTTGACCATCTTGAACAGGATACTTCTTATGCCCTCAATTTCCAAATCCCTCTCACACTCTATTGAGTATTACCTTCTTCGAATGACAGAAAAATTTGTCAGCATTATACCCCGTTTTTTTGCACTGAAACTAGGAAGTTTCGCCGGTTTTATCTTTTTTTTAAGTGGTATATACAAAAATACTGCGGTAGCAAATATGAAATATACCGGTTTGTGGAGCCAAAAAGAGATCGATACGATTCTGTTCAAACTTTATAGAAACATGGGGCGATATATGATAGATTTTCTTCACAGCAGTTCCTCTGCCCCTCCTTACCGGGTTCACAATCAGCATTTACTGACAGAGGTTTTATCCAAAGAAAAAGGAACAATCGTTTTGTTAGCCCACATTGGAAACTGGGAAATGCTAGCGGAAGTCTTTGGTAAAAAATTATCAGATCTTAATGTAATTGCCAAAAGAATGAAGAACAAAAAAGTTGATCAATGGCTGGCCTGCAAACGTTCAAGCACAGGAGTTATCACCATCTACAGCGAGCAGGCCTTACGAAAAATGTTCGAGGTCATCAAAAGAAATGGCATCGTTGCCATACTGATTGACCAGCATGCTGGAAAACATGGCACCATGGTGCCTTTTCTGGGAAAACCAGCAAACACCGTCCGTTCAGTCGCAGGAATTGTGCAAAAAACCGGTTGTTCTGTTTTACCAGCGTATTCCCTGATGGATAAGGACGGCACCTATGACATAATAATAGATGAAATATCAGAACCCCAGCTTGAAGGCTATACTGAAGAGCAATGTATTGAGGAATACCAGAAACTGCATAATGAAATAATCTCAAAATGGATAAAAGAACATCCCGAACACTATTTTGGCTGGTTTCACAAGCGGTTCAGAAATTTAATTCCATACTAACCGTTAATTTTTGCATGCACCCCTTAAGGCTGCATGCAAAGACTATGAGTAACATGTTATACTCTGTTAAACTGGTTTACCCGGCTTCCTGCCCCGACCTGTGCGCCTTCACCTCTATCACGGGCTCTGCTTATGCGCAGGTTTCTTCCTCCAAACATAGAGTCACCCAGCTCAGAAATGGCTGCATCTGCATTAGCATCTTCCAGCTCAATAAAGCCAAATCCTCTGGAACGTCCAGTTTCTCTATCGGAGATTAACACTACGGAGTGGATTGGTTCGTACTTGGAGAAAAAGTTTCTGATGTCACTCTCGGTGGTTCTGTAGGGCAGATTACCAATGTAAAGCTTCTGAGACATAATACAACTTCCTTTGAAAATGGTGAAATTAAAAGTCATGGAGACAAGCATTAAAGCAAGTTTCCTGTTACAAAGAATGAGTTTTGAGGATGTGTGTGACAATTCCACCTCCACTCACTCATGGTCCCAAGAATACCGCAAGGATCATGCCATAGAAAAGAAGCTTTATTAACCGTTTTTTCTGTCCTACATTAGAATAAAATGTTCACTTTGAGAATCAATTCTTAAAAATGAAAAAATCCCTGCCCGTGTTTAATTTTTCTGCTCAATTCCACCTGCCAACCTGACATCCTGACAGCGCCTTTTTAATTAGGTATCAGATATCTCCTTGTCTTTTTTAAGCTTACCTAATTACTTGTATAGCAACTACCAATCCATGACCAGCCTCCAGTGGCATAATCCTTGCCCCTAACTAATGTAAAAACATCTATGGACATGAAGAATTTGAGGTTCCCCTTATGCTCCCAAATAAATGACAGACAATCTTAAGCAGGAGAAATAATTGTGGACACTTTCACTGAAGACGATCTCAGAGACCTGGTTTCAGTCCACTTTGATCACTGTGTAAGCATCTTTATGCCTTCATTCCGTACCGGATCAGACCTGCAGCAAAACCCTATTCGCTTCAGAAATCTGGTTGCTGCAGCAATGGAAAAGATGGTCTCACAAGGATTACGAAGCGTTGAAGCTGAAACACTTCTGGCACCCCTGAAACGAATTCTGCAAAACAGCAGCTTCTGGCAGCATCAGGCCGATGGTCTGGCCGCATTTATCGCTCCAGGTACTACTAAAATTTTCCGCCTTCCTGCTTCTCTGCCAGAGATTCTGATGGTAGGCCGCTCTTTTTATCTCAAACCACTTCTGCCCCTGCTTTCAGGAAACACCAAATTCTATCTTCTGGATCTGGAGATTAAAAACGTTCGCCTGTTTGAAGGCTCCAGGTTAACTCTAACCCAATATGAATCAGAAAAAATTCCTCTGGGTCTGGATGATACCCTGAGCTTTGATCGAATGGAAAAAAACAGTCAGTTCGCCAGTAAACCTTCCTGGAATGATAACCGCAATACCACTGTCTTTGGGTATGGACGTCAGACCGATAAACATAAAATTAATATTAAAAATTTCTACCACCGGGTAAGTGAGGCTGTTGAAGAAATTTTACAAAACAGTAATGATCCACTTCTCCTGGGAGGCATAGACTATCTCCATGCCCTATACAGAGAAGCCAACAATTATCCATACCTGAGCGATACAGGCCTTGTACTTGACCTGAAAAATCTCTCCAATTCCGAAATTCACCAAAGAGCCTGGCCACTGATCGAACCCTATTTCCAAAAAAAACGACTTCAGGATATCAACACCTTCCAGCAATATTGGGGGACAAGAAACCGTCTTGCAGCTACCGATCTCAGAACCATTGTTTCAGGAGCTATCCATGGTCGCATTCAGACGCTATTTGTCTCTGACACCCCTCAGGATTTCTGGGGTAAATATCTGGAATCCAGACAGGATGTAGAAATCCATGCCAATAAACTTCCAGATGATGAAGATTTACTGGATAAAGCTGCTATTAATACACTGCTCAGAAAAGGTACTGTTTATGTGCTGACACAAAATGAAATGCCAGTCTCAGGCCCCATTGCGGCCATCTTACGCTACTAATCTGCAGGGCGACTCTTATACTGTCGCCCCCTTCTTCTTAAAAAATCTGTCTTGCCCTGATATATGTTCACCGCAAGGTGTCTTCAATCCCCTATTGTCCCCTCCGGTCTTACCCCCATGGTGGTTAAAGGACTCTTCCCATCTTCAATATTTGAAATCCTGTGGGAAGATAATGATACCTTATTATAAAATTTATTCATCATCTGACTGGAGGCTACCTATTTCACTCTTTTTCTTTAATCAGAGTTATCTGGTACAAAAAGAAACAATCACTGCTTTAAGAGCCTTAAGCCGTCTGCAAATCATTACCCTTAATATCTGCTCCCACCCAACTGTCGAACAAGCACATTTTGCCTGCAAAATCATGCACGAACATAAATGCAGGATCCTTTTCACCATAAACGAATGGGGCCTGGATACTGAAGGCGTCATCCACGATTTTCTGATCCGAAGTTCAATCATTCATCTGAACTGGTGTGTCGATGATCCCTTCTTCGAAGAATTGATTCTCCAAAAAAAATTCAAACCTTCTTCTCTTAGAATCGATTTCGTTTCAGATAAAGACTATCTTACCGAGATGAATTCGAAGGGTTATCACGCTTACTTTCTTCCTCTGGCCACCGACCCGTCATTGTTCTTTCCTGAAAACCGCCCTTACATCAATGACGTTGCATTTGTTGGAAGCTCCTATCAGGATCAGATTAATGAATTCAGCAGTATGGCACCGAATCTCGTGGAAAGCATGATTCCTTCTATAGCTTTGATATTAAAAGAGTTCCTGCAGAATAACGAACTGGATCTGGAGGAATTACTGAAAAACAAAATCTCTGCCTCACTCCTGCCTCAGAACTGCTCTTATAATAAGGCACTGTTTATTTGTAAACATCTAACTGGTTTCATCTATCGCAGGGAGATCATCTCAAAACTGGCAAAATCCTTCGATAATTTTGCTGTTTACGGAGATAGTGGCTGGCTTTCCAGCATTAAAGACAAGCTGCACAAAACCATCAGTTACGGCAATGAACTGCGTGAAATCTATAATGCAACCAGAATCAATATCGATATTAACCGGGTGGTCATCAGAAATGGCTTCACCCAACGGGTCTTCGATGTCCTGGCATGCAGATCATTTCTTATCACCAGCACCAAACCTCTGATTCGGGAGTTTTTTGAAACAGAAAGCCCAAAAGAGATCGTCACATTTAGTACCGCAGAAGAACTTACAGATCTGGTCAGATATTATCTGAACCATGAAACTCAGCTTAGAGCCATAGCTCAAAGGGGATATGAAAAAATTCTTGCCGCACATACTTATAAACACCGAATCCAACAAATCTTCAGTACCGTAAAAAAACACCTCTTCTGATTTGGTACTACCGTAAGCCTGCCTTGAAATTAAACATTGATGAACCGGATATTCTGGTGCCAGATTTATAAGCCTCCAGAACATTTTGCAGAAAATCTCCATTAGGCTCTATATAACTCAGGTCTATCAGAAAATTGCCTATCCCCATCGAAGCCATCTTTTCAATACGGTGGGTCAGACAAAGAGGTTTCCTGGATAACAAATAATAAAGGCCCTCTCTCTTTGAAACAAAAAAGGTGTTGCCACAGTGGTCCAGCAGATCTTCATCCCGGTCGATTGCATATCTTATCCGCGATATAAAAAGTGGAATATGTGAATAGACACATAATATACCCGTTTGAGATATGCATTCTTTAAGATTCAGATATTCATCTTCCAGTGAAAATGTAAAATATTTGAATCCCATTTTCCTTACTGCCCTTTGTGAAGTACAATTGATTATCCATAAAGGATTATCTGCAATAAGCTCGGTTCCAGGAGAAAAAAGAGTTGATTGTCCAATATTACGGCAGACAAACCTCTTGATTCCCTGTGCTGTAAATCTGGAAATCAACGTTTCCCAAATAGCCAGTTCCTTATCTGGAATAAAAGCCGGAAGTGACGGAATAATACGTGATCTCCAGCTATCCAGAAGTCGCCCGTTCTTCAGAATGCCATTCATGTCCTCCACAGAAGCAGACAGGATTACATTTTGACAAGAAATACCTTTCAGTTGGCCAAGCCACTCTGGCGTATCAATTTTTATCCAAAGCCTGTTACCAGCAGAACGTGACTTCCCGCAACAATTCACAGATTGAAGAATTCTTTTCACCCCAGGATGGAAAACCCTGAAACTAACCGGGGTGATATCTGTTTTCTGGGGCACTGTTAACTTTTCATACCTGCCTTTTCTGCTTACCAGGTATACCAAATCCCCCTTCCTGCCAACTGGCATTTTTGTTGTAATATGCAGTCTCTTATCGATGATTTCCGAGTCGATAACATTTACACTCACCCCTTCAAAACCATCATGGGGATGAATCCTGAGCCTATCTCCCGGAAACAGCTCCAATTCACCTGAAACCATAATCTTATCTGAAGTACTGCTTAAAATTTCTCCTATCAATAGACCGGTTCCAGAAGGTTTATGCTGATCTATCAATCCGCTGTATGTAACCCCTCCCAGAAAAAAAGAGGTTTTGGGCCTTCCCAGATCATAAGTAAGCATTTTCTTAATTTCAGGAATTTTTCCTGCATCGTCAATAGATGCACGATAAGCCCTGACCACAGTATCAACATACTCCGGTCCTTTCATACGTCCTTCAATTTTAAAACTGCTGATCCCAAGCTGACTTAAATGCGGCAAATATTCAAGTGCACAGAAATCATGAGGTGAAAAAAAATATCCTTCGGTTGATTTCTGCCTGAATTTTCGTCTGCATACCTGGGTGCACATACCTCTGTTGCCGCTGGCCCCTCCAAGAAAACTGCTGGCTAAACACATCCCTGAAATACTGTAACAAAGTGCCCCATGAATAAATAC
Organism: uncultured Fibrobacter sp.; assembly: GCA_964411655.1. Classification (GTDB taxonomy): domain Bacteria; phylum Fibrobacterota; class Chitinivibrionia; order Chitinivibrionales; family Chitinispirillaceae; genus JAAYPC01. The sequence goes on along the minus strand of CAYPMS010000016.1, from coordinate 2,557 downwards.
TTCTAGCTGCAACGAAGTTTCCCTCTTAATATTTCCAATCTCTTCACAAGTTAACTCTCTTGCCAGTATAACCCGGCTCAACCCCAACTTCTCGGCACCTCTGACTCCAGCACGGTTATGAATGGCCATTTGTGTGCTTCCATGAAGTTTCAAAGAGGGAAAATTTGCCCTGGCCACCTCTATTAAACCCAAATCAGTGACAATCAAGGCATCCACCCCAATCTGTTCAAGCTGATACAGAACATGAATAAGTCCTTCAAACTCTTTCTGTTTTACCAGCGTATTCAAAGTCACATATACTTTAACCCCTCTGCTATGTGCATAAGGCACAAGATAGGAGAGTGTCTTTGTGGTAAAGTTCTTTGCCCTCAAACGTGCATTAAACACTTCCAAACCAAGATAAACCGCATCGGCCCCAGCATTTATGGCTGCATGAAAACTTTCAATCGAACCGGCAGGTGCCAATAGTTCAGGTCTGTTTTCTTTTGAAATACTCATTAATTTCCTTTGAATATCTAACCTTTTTTCCAATTTAAATCTTAAAATACGAAATACCCCTCCAATTAATATTCAGAATAAATCTTGAAATATATGGTATATTATGTGCTGATTATGGAAATCATGACCAGATTAACCCTGAAACTAATCGGTGCTGCCTTCGATTTACTGCTTGCCACTATACCCAATAGTTGTAATGTATCGAATCTGAACCAGAATTCTCTTAAAAAACAAAGCAGCAAATCAGCCCCTAACGGTTGGATCTATAAAGAAATAACCTCCCCTTTCAGTGGGTTCACTCACCGCTACCTCTACCATCCATCAAAAAAAAATAATGCCCCACCTTTTCTTTTTCTTCATGGACTTTTTTTTGATGCCCGCAATTTCCTTAACCTTTACAAACTGTCCGACACCTGGCAGCTTATTGCATACGATTTCCCTGAATCAACTACTATCTATCGCGGTGATATGAATGATTTTCGTTTCTTGATCGATGACTTTCTGGATACACTGAAAATTGATACCCTGTATCTTTGCGGTGTCTCTTTTGGCGGAAGCATTGCAATCCGCTTTTCAGCAGCTCACCCCCGAAGAATCAGGACTCTGGTGCTGGCCTCCTCTTTTATCATTAACTCCACCCCCAGCGATAGGATAAAAAGCAGAGAAATAGCCAGATTTCTTTTAAAACACCCCGACTATAAACTCCATTGGCTTATTCAGAAAATCCTTATGCTGGTTCTCAATGGTAGAAACAATCCACTCTCTTCTCTAAAAGAGATGATCCAGGTTAAAAATATCGACTGGTACCGGCAGGTAATCCGATCGATTACCACCTGTGAAGGAACCGAAGATGCTGTCAGAATCAATTGTCCTGTACTGGCCCTCAATGGGGATAAAGATCGACTGGTTTCATTAAATCATGCACGCTCAATACCCCAATATATTAATCATACCCATTTTGATATAATAAAAGGTGCAAATCATGCAATGATGTATCTTCAAGGCGAATACCTCAGTGAAAAAATCTACTCCTTCTGTTCAAAATTCCTCTAAATCGGTTCATATGCCCGACAAACAAAAACTGCCAATTCCAAGAAATAAAGCAGCCTTGTACCGGCTCCACTATTTGCTTATTTTTTATCTGTATAAACCTCATCTTAATAATTTCTGTAATTTAACCACCGACCTCTCGTAATATCTTTATGAATTTTAAATTAAAATCTGACTACCAGCCTGCCGGAGATCAACCAGAAGCCATAGCTCAACTGGTTAACGGCCTCCAAAACAAAGTAAAACACCAGGTACTTCTGGGTGTAACCGGCTCCGGAAAAACATTCACCATGGCCAACGTCATTAACCAGGTCCAACTCCCCACACTGGTCATCTCCCATAACAAAACTTTAGCCGCTCAGCTCTATCAGGAATTTAAAGAGTTCTTTCCAGATAACGCGGTGGAATATTTTGTAAGCTTCTACGATTATTATCAACCGGAAGCCTATATCCCCTCCACCGATACCTTTATCGCCAAAACCTCCCTGATAAACGATGATATCGACCGGCTGCGACTAAAAGCTACCAGTTCCCTCCTCTCACGCAACGATGTGATCATCGTAGCCAGCGTCTCCTGTATATACGGCATCGGTTCCCCCGAAGCCTACCTGGCCTCAAGCATCGTTCTGCAAACCGGACTCACCATCGATAGACGCAAACTGCTCCTGCAACTGACTGAAATGCAGTACACCAGAAACGATATCTCACTGCAAAGAGCAATGTTTAGAGTAAAAGGAGATATCATCGAAATACAACCGGCTTATGATGAAATGGCCCTGAGAATCGAAACCTTCGGAGATCAGATCGAAGCTATCCGTATAATAAACCCTCTCACCGGCAAAGTCTTAAACACTCTGGATGAAGTAACCATTTTCCCCGCAAAACACTATATGACCACCGGCGTCACCATGGACCAGGCATTACAGCAGATAGACAAAGAACTGAAAGAACAACTGGAAAAATTCCGATCTGAAAACCGTCTGGTCGAAGCACAACGACTGGAACAACG
>CAYPMS010000015.1:0-55011 GCA_964411655.1 uncultured Fibrobacter sp. | reverse complement strand
ACAGGGTGCCAACACTCTTTTTTCTAACTTTCCATACTTAAGTCAGATTAGCCAATTTGTATAAAAAAAGCAACGGTGCACATGCTCCACTGTTGATATGGATGCGACCATCGATAATACGCTTGCACTTACCTCGCGTACCAGGTAAATTACCCGAGCATCATTAAGACTCGCTGGTGCCTCATTTCATTACTTTCCTTATCTGTATCTTTCACCGTTGATCTCAATCGAATAATCCTGACAATCAGGAACAAGCTCATTGAATTCATCGAAGAACTTCACTTCTGCTCTAATCAGTTCATCTCCATTTTGAACATTCCTAATTACACACACTTTCGCCTTTTCATATACTTCTGTCGCAGTGTTTTTTTCTCTGGGACTAATCCCTAAAGAAAAGCTGAACGGTACCCATGGATAACGGTAATTTGTGCCGCCTGTATACTCAGATGGCTTTGCACCCTTTTCTTCAATTCTCGTATCACCTCCGGTTGAGTCCCACTGCGGGATTTTCAGTTCTGTACCGGGTTTAAGCAGATCCGGGTTTTCACCAATAGCATCCCTGTTGATCTGATACAGGTATTTCCATGTACAAAGGTTAAACTTTAATGCAATCGAACCAAGCGTCTCCATTTCTTTAACACAATAAGTCTCTTCGTATTGTATGTTGTGCGAGGTAACACGATGGATATAGTCGCGGTGAGCTATAAGCGTCTCTTCATCATACAATGTAGACTCGCTGACTTTACCGCCCATGAGCCGTAATGCTTTTTTCAAATTGACTACATTTAATTTGTGTTCCGGTTTTCCATCAAAAGAATCGGGGTGATTGTCAATAGTTTTTAGTTTCAGATCATCAGCTCCATAAAGGATCAAAAACCTTGTAGGCATGAGATTGGGATCATTTTTGGGATCTGTATCTTTCCCTTCGATAAACTTGCGAGCTAATTCACATAATAGATCGAAATTACACACCGATGCAAAATGCCGCGCTGCTTCATACCCTTCTTCCAATTCAACTGATTCAAAAATTTCCACAAAATCAGCAATGGTCAATGCTGCTTTTTGAGACGCTTCCCTTTTCTTGCGCTCGTAGTCTTTTGCCAGTTCTTCAATGACAATCATATCAAGCTGCTGCCCTTTAGAAGTACAGATATCCCTCATCACATGCGCCATTGCCTGAATTTCGACAGGGTAAGATTCTGTCCCTTGTACTGGTGAAATAGATCCGTCCTTAAGCCCAGACTCCACTTTTGCCATAGGCGAACAGCTTTCGCTTCCTTTGCCACCTCCACCAACACCACCGGTGCCAATAAAGACAGTGCTCGCTCCCGTGACAACAGAAGCAGGTGGATAGCCTGCGCAAAGAAACAGGTCGCCAACCGTTGAAGCCGGAGATCCGCCTATTATAACCGTTGGAACTCCAGGCCCAATGTTATTAATGCCGACATGAGGAATCGGTGGAGTTCCTGGAGTTACCATCGGACATGTATGCATATCTGTACCAATACGGATTGCAGGTTTTTTTTCTATCAACACTGTAGGGCATCCAGGCCCGATTACCATTCCACCGTGGCCGGTCAATGATCCTAATTTTGTTGCTGGTCCTGCCATCTTGTACCTGCTTTCTATTTCATTACAACTTTGATTGTCAAAATGTAACAAGTCAGGTTTCTTGAGCTTCTTCAATCATGTTTTTTCATTGAAAGGATGATTTTATGAACTGCAGTTATTTACCAGATGAAAATGTATAGTTTAAGGACAATTGGATCTTTACTGCATCACTTCTTTAAGCTGTTAGCAAAATGAAAAAGGAAAGATCCAGGTAGTGTTATTCGGAAAACACTTTTTGCACTATTTGCTGCGGTCGGGTTTATCCGCATTCTGCCAGCATTTTTAAGATAAACTATAAATCGGGAGCCAGTTGATAAAATTAACAAAGAAGCTTTAATTTGGTAAGATAATACATGCTTATCCGGAATTCAAAAAATATAGTGTTTAGCTCTATAGCCTGCAGCCGTTCTGATCAGGTGTTTTTCATCGGAAAACATACCCGACCATCACCGAGAAATATGAATTTCGAAATTCCTCGCCCCCATCTATAGTAAAGACACTTATGGCGCCAAAAGCAAATCTGAAATCCAGAACAATCGCTCCAGGCTTTATCAAAAAATTAAAACTTAGACCAGTGTGGAATCCAACGTCAAAATTGGAAACCTGGTTTGAAATATTTTGTCTATTCCCCAGACCCTGCAAAAACCCACCCTGCAAAGAGACTGGAACTGCCCCAAGATTCTTCGCTCTTGAGTACAATTGAATAGAAAATGATGGCCCTGCGTAAACTTCAGGCAATACAGAAGAGTCCAGGGGAATCAATAGCTTGAATAAAACCGGTATCGAAAGATAATCGGTATAAAGTCCAAAAGAAACCTCTTCCCCACTCTCAAGATCAAACTCCCAGTTTTTTCCTGATCGCAGATATTGCAATTCCCCCTGTACATTAAAGAATCCGGGAATAAAATCATAGCTGATTAATCCGGCAACAGTCAGACTCAACAGCATATCCGCATCAAAATCCCGAACCACCTCAGACATGTTTTCTTCAAAGTTTTCTGCACCATTACCCCAGAAGCTACTTATTACTGCACCTGTTTTGATTCCGAAATTCAATCTCCTTTGCTGCTGAGAAAAACTGGATATAACCAGCATAAAAGTTAATATCTGCAGATAAATCCATCTCATCTTTTTCCTCACTGGTACCAGATCATTAAAACCCTCAAGCTGCCTGACTACCATTGAGCCCCCCCCCGAGGAATCCAAGGGGCTTCGCTTTTTAACCTCCCCTTGAGGAATTTGGGGCTCAGAACGAATATCGAAGTAAAAGAGATCAGAATCCTATAAACGTATTCAAGGATTTTACTCAATAATGAACAATAAATTATAGGGGTTGCAAATATTGGTCCGGAAGCATATAACTAATAAGAGCTTACCTTTAAAGGAGAACAGAAAAAAATGAAACACCTTAACCCACTCTGATATAAGTCCCTGTCTCGACAGAAAGTTATGTCAGGTAGTATTTTCAATTTTTCTGATTACTTTAATCCAAACCCGAAGGCAATTTCATGAATAAAAAACCGGCAGCCATCAATGTAATCTGGCTGTATCTGATTTTAATAAGTATCGTTGTTGCCGCTTACACCGGAAAAATGGAAGCGATCACCAATGCTTCTTTTGATTCAGCCAAATCGGCCGTTACTCTGGCTATAGGTTTGGTAGGGGCCATGGCCTTATGGCTGGGAATAATGAAAGTCGCAGAAAATGCCGGATTGATGAAGGTCGTAGCCAAAGCAATTCGCCCTGTTATGGTCCGACTTTTCCCCGATGTACCAGCAGAGCATCCCGCCATGAGTGCCATGATCATGAACATGGCAGCAAATATGCTGGGGTTGGGAAATGCTGCTACTCCCATGGGCATAAAAGCTATGACCGAACTGGACAAGCTTAACCCGGAGAAAGGAACCGCTACAAATGCCATGTGCCTTTTTCTGGCAATCAACACTTCCAGTGTGACAATTCTGCCTTTGGGAGTGATTGCAGTCAGAGCCGCAGCCGGTGCAACTGAACCAGCCTCTATCCTGATACCTTCAATACTGGCTACCACAATTTCCACCAGTGTCGCAATTGTGGCCGCCAAATTACTGGCAAACAGAAACCCTTTACCCGCAATAACCTCTGCTGAAATGAGTTCCGAAAAACCTGATGACACTCAGCAGAAAGAAACAGAATTGGTCAAGCTTGGCGCTGTACCAAAATTTCTGGCCCTGGCACTGATCCCTCTCTTCTTATTTGCAATACCTTATCAGTTTATTCAATTCGATTTTCATTCCTTTCCTCATAATTTTATCACTTTTAAACCGATTTCATTTTCAGGATTTCAATCTGTCAATGAAGCAACCACCTGGCTGATTCCTGTAATCATGGGGACACTGCTATTGATAGGTTATTTACGGGGAGTAAAAGTTTACGAATCGGTAACCGATGGAGCCAAAGAGGGATTTCAGGTCGCAATCCGCATAATTCCTTTTATGGTAGCGATCTTTACTGCAATAGGTATGTTGAGGGCAAGCGGAACCCTTGAACTTTTTGTAAAATTGGTCTCACCCCTTACAAATCTTATTGGTATGCCCGCAGAAGCGCTTCCAATGGCACTTCTAAGGCCTCTGTCCGGAAGCGGTGCCTATGGTATAATGTCCGAAATCGTCACCAATGATCCAAACAGCTTTACAGCCTATCTGGTATCGGTAATCCAGGGTTCAACAGAAACTACATTCTACGTTCTTGCAGTATATTTTGGCGCTATCGGAGTCAGAGTTACCCGCCATGCATTGCCTGCAGCTCTGATTGCAGATGCAGCAGGGATACTGGGATCGGTTCTGGTATGCCATCTGTTCTTTTAAACACACTGAGAAAGTCAGTAAACTATGAATAAAACATTGTTTGATCAGAAAATCCGTGAATGGATCGACACTGTCAGCAGTGCCGGATGTATTGTAAACCGAATCGACACTATCGCTGATATCCGCAAGAAAAATGGTGAGTTGCTTTTCTCATTGATTGACACCGAAGTTATCTCCCCTGAAGGAAACAAACTCCCTCATATAGCATTTATCCGGGGCCATGCCTGCCTTATCGTTATTCTTCTTAAAAACAGCACAACAGGAGAAGAAAAGTTCCTTATGGTTCGTCAGAGAAGGATTGGTAATGGTCAGATGAGTCTTGAGTTCCCTGCCGGAATGCTTGATTATCGTACCAGTGATCCGGTAGGAGTAGCAGTTAAAGAAATCTTCGAAGAAACCGGACTGAAAGTCGCTCCCGAAGAGATCTTCCCCCTCTCCGATCGCATTCTTTACAGTTCAGCAGGGGCCAGCGATGAGGGCCTTTACTTTTTTGGATGCATTAAATCACTGGACAACCAGACCTATAACTCATTTACAAATCGCACTGGCGGAAACCCCGAAGAAAATGAACACATCCAGGTAGAACTTATCTCCCGTGAAGAAGCCGAACCCCAGATCAGTTCCGCCCAGGCCAGGCTTGGTTTCTTTCTCTTCGAAAAGGCAAAACAAAAGAATAATTTAGCATCTTCTGAATGATCTGAAATCAGTAATGTACAGTTAATTTACTTACCTCTGCGGCTCTGTGGCTCCGCGTGAGAAAAATCCTTTTCTCCGGATTACGGATAGGCTCACGCAAATGCGCCAAGACGCAGAGTAAGATAAACCTAAAATCCGCAGTTGAAGGCAGCAGACGTTCGCATTCTGATATCCATCTGTAGGGCTAGCAGTAACCAATAAAGGGCGCATGCCTTACCGACTGCCGTTAAACCGGCTTCAAACCACAATATCCACTTCCTGAATAAATCCGCTCCCCCCGTTCTCTTTAAGAAAAATACCGGTTTCTTTCACCACTGCATTTACCTTATCATTATTTATCAAATCGAAGCCGGTGGCAACCCGTCTGGTATAGATAGCTCCCACACCTCTGTTTAGTAAAGAGCTGACCGAATCATTACCATCTGAAGTTTTCTCCCACAGTCTTAATTTGGAAAAAACCGAATCGTTCTCATCAATCCAGCCATTGTTATCTTCATCCAGAGCAGCCAGTTCTGAAAAGCCATTGCCAGTAGAGGGGCCAAACAGTTCACTGCCATCATCTATAACACCATTTCCATTTTTATCGTAAGCCAGAAAAGCATTACCTTTTGAAGGGGCATGAATCATTTCAGTATTTCCATCAGCATCAAGATCGAACTCGAATTCAATCCCCCCAAATGAAGCTCCGGTTCCATTGAAATCGATCACCAGCGGATCAATCAGCGCGTCTCCTTCCTTTATTGATAAGGTCAATTCTTCATATTTTTCCCTGCTCATAAGAAGTGACGCATTAAAGGAAATCTGCTGTCCCTTATCATTTGTTATTTTGCCCGAAGCCAGAAACTGAAAGCCCTCTTTCTGATAGTGAGTTTCTTTATAATAATAGTCCACCCCCCACCCTTCAAGTTTTGCAGGTGGCGGAAGTGGTTCAGTTGAAAACTCCTGCTGATTTAAAGGAATTGAGAAAAGTTCGTTTAAGTTCTCCAGTTTTTTACCTGCATCACCAGAAGAGGCAGAATCCTGCAGATCTTTAATTTCCTGTGCATCAAGGACTTCGATTTTTTTCCCGGTAAATATCTCCACCAGATCTTTTATAATCCTGGTCCGGAGATCACCCCAGATCTCATCGATCAGCTCTTTTATTGAAGGTTTATCCTTCTCTTCCTGCTCCAGCTGCTCTAGCCATTCCTTTTGACTTTGAATAAGCGAGGGTGTGCTGAGCTCAACTCTATCTCTTTTTTGATGAGATTCGGAGACAATCTCACCATTCTCTTCCATAGAACTCTCTATCAGCTCGGAATCACCGTCCCACTTTCTGAGATATTCAAATTTAGTGGAATGCTTTACATCGATCCTTGAAGATGACAGGGAAACATCAGAGGAGATTATCCGCATGGTGAGCCTCCTTGCTGCTACCGGATTACATTCAGTTTATCGGAGGATATGCGGATAACTTTATGTATAAAGTTTTGGTTTTCAAAAAATGCTAAGCCGTTACTTTTTTTTTTCGGTAAAAAACCGGTATACCTCCTCTTCAGTGCTGCACGCCAGAAGTTCATCTACTTTTTCTCTGGTATTAAGCAGCGCACCTATATGAGCAATAAAGCGAATATGCGGTCCAACGATTTTTTCAGGAGCAATAGTGCATATAAAAATCTTGGAAGCCATTCCATCCAGAGACTGGAAATCTACACCTTTTCGATGAATCCCAACCGCTACAACCAGCCTCTCTACTGAATCGGTTTTGCCATGTGGAAGAGCAATTCCATTCTGCATACCGGTACTTAAAATGTTTTCTCTTTCCATAACTGCTTCCAGCACAGCTTCAGGATCGGAAATCTTGCCATTGCTATACAGTATATCAATCAGTTCTTTGATTACGTCATTTTTGGTATTAGCTTGCAGATCAAGGGAGATACAATCCTTTGAAAGAACTTTTTTCACATCAAAATCAGTGCTGATTTCACCCTCAATCAGCTCCTGTTTCAACATTTCAGGCTTAACCAGATCTTTTACCTCGTTGATCATGCCGTTAAGCCTTACCAGATTCTCATAGACGATATTTTTAACAAAGATAGTGTCATTAGAATTGTTCTCGAAACGAAGTTTTTTCTGTTCCACAAAAAGAGTTATGGCAGTCTTCTCCCTGCGAAAATGGTATATCTTGTATTCATCTTCGATAGTGTTGACATAATAACCTTCACTGACAAAAGACTGGACTATTCGTTCCGACAACAGTTCAACCAGATATGGACTGGCCATGTTGAAATCAGTTCCCACTAACTCACCTTTCTCCAGTTCCTTCAGGGTGCCTTTCTTTTCGGTCAAAATGACATTAAGAACAGGGGGAGCAACAATAGTGGTAAACAAAGTCATAAAAATTGCAGCTCCAAAAAGCTGCTGATCTAAAAATCCGGAAGAAAGTCCGATACCAGCTACAATCAAAGCGACTTCCCCGCGTGGAACCATTCCCACACCAATTCTGAATGCCCCCATAAAATTAAACTTGAGGCCAAAGGTGGGTATACCGCATCCGACAATTTTGGCAGCAACCGCCCCTATGGAAAAAATGAGTCCGAATGTCAGCACATTTGGAGATATCAGCTCCTTTATGTTAACCAGCATCCCCATAACCACAAAAAATATCGGAACGAAAAATTCATACACTGGATGAAGAGCATTTTCTATTACATTAGCCAGATCGGTTCTGGACAGAGTCAATCCCGTAACATAGGCACCGATGATCATTGCCAATCCAGCTTTCTCAAATATGCCGGAAAGAAACAGTGCCAATCCAAGAGCCAGCACACTTATTGTGCCTATATTTTTAAAAAATTTTAAGAATGAACCGATTTTATGAGACAGCAACAGACCAACAGCAGTAAATCCCAACCATACCCCCAGGGCTCTAAAAATCAACATACCTATTTCGAAAAGCTGATTAGACTGCTGTCCGGCTTTTCTACTCAGGGTGGCTATACCTAAAACAACTGATAACAGAATTATCCCAAGGATATCATCCACAACAGCGCCAGCCAGAATGGTCATTCCCTCCGGCGATCCTACCTTCTTTTTCTCAGATAACACACGGATAGTAATTCCCACCGAAGTAGCAGTTGAAATTACTCCCATCAGCAGTACCTGCGGATCACCTAGAGGAAGATGTAGCCACCATGCAGTAGTGTAGGCTCCAATCAGAAAGGAGAAAATCACACCTCCAAAACCAACCAATACACCAGCAACCGAAAACTGTATGAAGAGCTTAAGATCGGTTTCCAGTCCTACTAAGAACAGCAGCACAATCGAGCCAATGGTTGAAATGGCATAAAGTTCAGGCTGAACCGGAATGAGTGCGCCTTCCACCTGAGGAAACAATCCATTTTCAAATAGAAAAGGAATTGGAATACTCCCCAATAACGATGGACCAAGAATAATCCCTGCAATCAGCTCACCCAAAACACTGGGAAATTTCATTTTTTTAAAGAGAATTCCAGACAGACGGGCTGCAAACAAAATTACGCTGAGCTGAAAAACCAGCATGGACATCCTGTGTACTATCGATTCGGAACCATCGGATGCCATAGTGATTGCAGGGAACAGCAGAATAAGCCATACCAGTCTTTCTATCCATCTGTTTTTTTGCATAAATTCCTCAATCTCGAATCCGATTATAGTGAAAGGTTATAAGTAAAATATCCCTAAATACCTGTACAAAGCAAGTGATTCCCTGACGTATTTACTTTGCTGTGAATCAGATATGAAATGTTTAAATTCCATATCGCTGATTCTTATATTTTCAAATGATTTTCCTGCTTGCTATCCGCAACAACACTGAAAGGAAATAAACAGTCGATGCAAATAAAACAATTGTGGCACCGCTGGCAGTTGACCAGTAAAAAGAAGCAATAAGACCTGAAATCCCTGAAATGATGCTGATTACCGAAGCTATCCAGACATAATAAAATGTTGAACGGACCAGATTCCTTGAAGTGGCCGCAGGCAGTATTATTAAAGCATTTATAACCAGAATTCCGATCCACTGGATACTTACTGCTACTACCAGTGCAGTTATAATCGCAAAAACCGTCTGAATCCACCATACCGGAATCTTTCTGCTGCCTGCCAGCGAAGTATTCAAGGATACCAGAAAAAATTGATTAAAAAACAAAATCCAGGCAACCAGAAACATTATAGCAACAATCATCAGGTTGCGAATGTCCGGTGGAGAGATACTTAGAAAATCTCCGATTAAAAACTGAGAATAACGGTTAAAACTGCCTCCCCTTGACAATATAACTATCCCCAAAGACAATGAGCTGCTCATCATTATCCCGGTTACCGTATCGGTGGAAGCTGTTCCATGCCTTTTCAAAAGAGTAATACAAACAGCAAAAAACATGGAAAAAAGAATCATCGACCACAGAGGATTGCCTAACCCCAGAATTGACCCAATGGCAATACCGGTAAAAGCAGAATGCCCTACTGCATCAGAAAAGAATGCCATCTGATTGTTAACCACCATGCATCCCAGAAATGCCAAAAGCGGTCCTGTTATGATAACCGCCAGCAAAGCCTGCTGCATAAACTTGTACTGAGCCCATTCAAAAGGTAATGCAGCAATCAGTTCAAAGAATAAATTCATATATGTAAGTCCTTTTTCTCTGCTAACAAATCAGATTTCAGGCAATTCACCAGAGTCCGGCATGGAAAATCTGCCGAAAGTACCTATAACATCAGGGTGTCTCAAGGTAACCTGCGGCTTATCATCGCAGATAACCGACCGGTTTAAGAAAAGCATTCGGTCAGCATATCTGGCAGTAGTACTGATATCGTGCGATATCATGACAATCGCCAGATGATAGATTTTGCGCAGATTGGAAACCATACGGTAAAACAGTTCTATTCCCGATGGATCTACTCCTGAAACCGGTTCATCAAGCAGCAAAAGATCAGGTACCGGTGTGAGAGCTAAAGCCAGGAGAACCCTCTGAAGCTGTCCTCCGGAAAGAGATCCCACCGGCTGATTTATAAGCTTGTCCGCCTCGACTGCGTGAAGCATCTTACCTGCCTCCTGCCTGATTTTGGAGGATACTCCCAGCCACAGCGGTTTTTTCGATAAGGAAGCCGCAAAAAGATCAAGCACTGTCATCGGTGAGAATGCATCGATATCCAGTCTTTGTGGAACATAGCCAATACGAAAACTCCTCCCAGATCTCCCGTCGATTGAAGAAAAATTGATTTTTCCGGTAAAGGGCAGTTCATTCAGTATCGCACGCAGCAATGTAGTCTTCCCTGCGCCATTTGGCCCGATAATTACTGCAAGCTGACCACAATGGATATGTAAATTAACATTCTGAAGAATCTGCCGCCCCTGCAAGGTAACGCTTACATTCTTAAGCATTGTGCAGCAGTCACCACAGACTCCTTTACCTTCATTATCGCAAACGCTTTGGGCCATGTTCAGCGCAACGCCTCCTTTAGTACCTTCAGATTTTTCTCCATAATCAAAATATAGGCATCAGGGTGAAATGGTCCGGTCACTACCGGATCAAGTGTATACAGCTTTTTACCGGTTTCCCTGGATATCATCTGAGCGGACTTCGCAGGATATTGCGGTTCGATAAAAATCGCCTTCACCTTTTTTTCTCTGATCAATTTAATGACTTCTGTCAGCTCGTGTGCACTCGGCTCGGAACCAGCTTCACGTTCAATAACCGCTACAATATTGAGATTGAATTCCCTGGCAAAATAGGGAAACGCATCGTGAAAAGTTACTATATTGCGGTCCGAAATCACAGAAAGCTCCTGGTGCATCTTTCTTTTCAACTCTTCCAGTGATCCTATGAACTTTTCAGCATTGGACCGATATTTTTGTGCATTCACTGAATCTATAGCCATCAAACCTTTGCAAATATTTTTAACCTCCGAAATTGCCCCCGATACAGAAACCCACACATGAGGATTGAATTGGTGCTCGTGATGATCATCACTCTCATGCTGATGCTGCTCCGCTCCAATCAACTGAATTCCTTCACTGGCTTCGATGATCTTGAGCCGTGGAAACAGGGCTATGGCTTTTTCCAGAAAAGTTTCCATCCCTCCTCCATTGACAACCAATGCATAGGCGGAGTTGAGTTTTTTCATGTCCTGCGGGGTTAACTGATAATCATGAAGACATCCGGTCTGAGTGTTTGTCATGCATTCCACAGCAACGTCAGGGACATCTGCTGCTACATTTTGGGTTAAAATGTACATCGGATAAAAAGAACAGAAAATTACCTTTTTTTCAGAATCAGCCCCGAACAAAAACGAGCTTAAAACAAGCAAAACAAACAGCCACTTCATCCTAATCCCCATATTATTCTCCTCTTGTTTTTTTGCCACTTTTGTAAAGTACCTTCTTTATCCGAAGGAATTTCAGGATTGAACCTTTCTGCATGAAGCACAAAGCCCTTCAAGCTGAATGAAATGTCTGTCTACTGTTGCATGAAGATTCTCCTCAACATATCTGGAAAAAGCATCAGAAAAGCACACCGGAATCTCCTGAACCCTCATACATCTTGAACAGATGAAATGATGATGCTCGGTATGATGTGGATTACGACAAAGATAATACCGCATTAATCCATCGGATTTGTGCATGCTGCAGACAATACCACACTGAAGCAGCCTTTCAAGAACCCGGTACATGGTGGCTAAATTTACCTGGTAACCCAAAAGCCCACTGACATCATCACGAAGCTGCTGAGCGGTCCGAACCACCCCGCTTTTATATAGATGGACTACAACCGAAGTAACTACCGGGGTTATCCTGCATCCCTGATTTCGCAATATTTGCACAAATTGTTCTGTTTCCACAACTGTATCCTCTGTATTAATCTGATACGCAGATAAATTAATTGAGGTTTGATGTTATTGCAAATATTTCGCATTAAGGGAGAATAAAATTAACGGTAAGACTTAAAACAAAAGGTGCGATGGTTAATCGCACCCAAAAAATGAAGGATTATCTGAACATGTTCACTATATCTGTAGCGAACCTTTTCCCCAGCTCATATCCGCTGTTAAAAAGCTCAGGAGTGACTTTACCGGGAAACTCCAGCCCCTCAGTGATCTCCCACTGTATTGCAGATGTCATCTGTTGTACCTTCTTGAATGCCCCCTTACTCCATCCATAGCTGCCAAAGTACACAGCTTTCTTATTTCGGATATTTTTCAGAGATGCTTTCTCCAGAATCTGCTGCATGTATGGGAAAAGGGAAACTTCATAAGTAGGAGCACCAATGACCACTCCCTTATTTTTAAGCAATGATGGAAGAATGTAGCTGCTGTGAGTACGGGCTACATCAAAGATTTCGGGTGTCAAACCACCATCGGATATGCCCTGGGCAACCGCATTCATCATGGTTTCAGTATTTCCATACATTGATCCGTAAAGAAGTGTGATGCCCTTGTCTCCCCCATCAGTACTGCTCTGAGCCCATTTTTTGTAGAGCTCAACTATCCTGCCAGGATTTTTTCTCCAGATAAGGCCGTGAGATGGTGCAATCATGGAAATGTCAAGGCCGCCCAGTTTTGATATTGCATTTAATACCGGTGTAGAAAACTTGGCCACAATGTTTGCATAGTACCGGAGGGACTCTTTTTCGTAAAACGAAATATCTCCATATTCATCTTCAAAGTAAGTTCCCTGTAATGCTCCGTACCCTCCAAAGGCGTCACAGGAGAAAAGAATTCCGGTAGATTTATCAAAGGTCACCATGGTCTCCGGCCAATGAACAAAAGGAACATGGAAAAACTGAAGCTGATGATTGCCGGTATCAATCACATCACCATCATTTACCACTCTTACATTATGGTTGATTCCATAATAATCCTGGAGCATATTGACCGCCTTTTGAGTACAGATTATCTCAAAATGATCATTTATCATGCGCAGAGTTTTCAATACTCCGGTGTGATCGGGTTCCATATGGTTTACTATTACATAATCGAGCCGGCTGATATCGATTATCCGGGAAATCTGATCAAAAAACTCATCGGTTTTAAAACCCCTGGAAAGATCGACAAGCACATTCTTCTTATCTTTAATAAAATAGGAATTATAAGAAATCCCCACACCATCTATGGGCCATAATCCCTCAAAAAGATCGGTAGTCCGATCATTAACACCAACCCAGAAAATGTCATCCTTAAGACGAACATCGTTCATAATACCCCCTGAGGCTTGTTTATAATCATGATAATATCAGGTTAAAATAATTTTAGGCGCAGGCTGAACCGATTATTTGTTCGGGTAAGTAGTTAGGATATATTCTAAAGCAAATGCAGAAATAAAAGACAATTTATAGTGATGTAAATAAAAGCAGGGGTAAAGTTTTCACCTTACCCCTTATTTTGGGAATCAGTTTTCAGGCCTTTTTTATTCCGAATAACCGGGATTTGATCTTCTCACCCCATTCTTCAAAAATTATGTAAAGGCAAGGAATCACAACCAGTGTCAATAGTGTGGTTGCAGTCATTCCGCCGATAACCGATACTGCCAGAGGAGCCCAGGTCTCAGAACCATCTCCTAACTTAAGAGCCAGCGGAATCATACCGATAATGGTGGTCAAAGCAGTCATCAGTACAGGTCTAATCCTGGTGATTCCACTCTCTTCTGCAGCCTCATACAGACCAGTACCCCTGGCTCTGAGCTGATTGATGTAATCAACCAGAACGATACCGTTGTTTACAGCGATTCCAACCAGTATCACTATACCTATCAATGACATGACGCTGATCGGAGTTTTGGTGATAAACATGAATATAATAACACCAATAATTGACAATGGAACTGTAAACATGATGATGAAAGGATCCACCAGTGATTCAAACTGACTGGCCATCACCATATAAACCAGCAGTACTGCAACCAGAACAGCTATTACTAAAAAGAAGTATGCTTCCTGCTGATCCTCAGCGGTACCGCCCATGATCAACATTAAATCAGAAGGCACAGCGATTTCCGACTGGATCTGCTCCACTTTCTTTACTGCAGTTCTCAGATCGATTCCAGCAAGATTACATCCGACCGAAACATATCTCTCCTGGTTTTCCCGGTAGATAGTAACCGGTCCCTGTGTTTCCCGGATATCTGCAATCTGACGCAAAGGAACGGTTCCGCCTGCAGGAATCGGAATAAGCAGATTCCCCAGGGCTTCTCTATCCTGGCGATACTTTTTATCCAGTTGTACGTAAATATTGTACTCATCACCCTTTTCCCTGTATTTCGAAACAGTCTTTCCCTGAATAGCTGTTGACACAATTGAGGCGACCTGAATGTTGGTCAGGCGCAGATCATTTAATACATCCTGTTTCAGATGTATATCAAGCTGAGGAATGTAATCGTTTACATTGACATTTACATCCACCAGACCTTTCACTTTTTCCATTCGTGCTTTCAGATCGTCAGCAATCGCTTTGGCTCTGGTAAGATCATTCCCTACCACTTTGATCTCTATCGCACGCTCTCCACTGGCCGACATCATACTACCGCCTTCAAAGCGATAAGATATTCCGGGAATCTCATTCAGTTTTTTACGTAAAGCTATCTCTATCTCCTTCTGACTTCTTTTCCTTTCTTTTTGGGGCAAAAGTCTCAGAGTAGCAGTAATAGTGTTACCAGAAGAACCACCAGGATTAAAACCTTGCTGTACACCAAAGCGGAAAGTAGCAGTAACAATCTCTGGCACATCCTCATTTAGAATCTTTTCCACCTTGATAACCGTTTCTCTCAAAGAAGTCAAAGGCACACCGGTTGCAGATTCGATAGTTAAATTTATTCTGCCCTGATCGGTTTCCGGCATGAATTCACCACCTAAAAACGGCACTAAACAACAGGAAAAAACGAGCATCAATATGGTGATAAGCAGCACATATTTTTTATGATAAAGCGACCAGTGCAGAAGCTTCTGGTATTTATCGGTAAGCATTTTCAAAGCATTTAACTTATTACCCTTCTTGCTTTTTTTACTATCCAGTCTTTCTTTCAGAAGCACCGATGCCACCATTGGTACCAATGTCAAAGCAACAAGAAGTGAAACCGAAAGACTGAAGGTAACCGTAAGTACCATCTCCTTGAACAACTGTCCGGTAATTCCTGGAACAAAAAGCACCGGAACAAAAACACTCAGAGTTGTAAGTGTTGAGGCGATAATTGCCGTGCTCATCTCAGAAGCTCCCTTTTCAGAAGCTTCTACACTTTTGTGCCCCAGACTCCGATAGCGGAAAATATTCTCCAGAACAACAATAGAGTTGTCCACCAGCATTCCTATTGCCAGTGCAAGCCCGGCCATGGAAATGACATTTAGAGTCAAATCACACAAATACAGCACAGCAAAGGTCAGTATTATCGATATCGGCATGGAAATAGCCATTATCAAACTGCCACGAAAGCTTCGTATAAAAGCGAAAATAACCAGAATCACAACTATAAGAGACATTATCGCTGTGTCAGAGAGGTTTTTCAAAGAGTTGGAGGTAAATTCCGAAGTGTCAAACAGTATTTCAAAATTAATGCTCTGAGGAAGGACTTTTTTAATCTTTTCCAGTTCCTTTTTAACATTTGTGGCAGCCTGCACAGTATTGGCATCAGATTGTTTACTTACGATTATGGCGATTCCCTGTCTGCCGTTTATACGTACATCACCGGTCTGTTCCTTGTAACCATCCTTCACAGTAGCCACATCCATAAGCCTCAAAGGAACAGTTCCTGGTTTTACCACTAAATTTTTAATCTGTTCCAGACTCCTGTATTCACTGTAAATACGGAGATTATATTCTTTGGTAAATGTCTTGATATTTCCGGAAGATACCAGGCCTGCACTGCTTTGAATTGCCATCGCCACATCCTGAGGCGAAAGAGAATGTGAAGCCAGCAGCACCGGATTGAGATCTACATTGATCTGACGCTCAAATCCACCGGAAATATCCACAGATGCTACTCCCTCGACTCGCTCAAGAAGAGGTTCCACCCTGTCTTCACCAAGCTTGCGAAGCTCTGCCGGTCCAAGATCCTTGGAGTTCATGGACAACATCATTATGGGCATCATGGATGGGTTCAGAGCCAGTACAAACGGTTCCTCTGCATCACTGGGAAGATAGTCCCTTATCATGTCAAGAGCGTTTCTTACATCTGTTTCTGCCTTGTCCATGTTGGTTCCATAAGCAAATTCCAGCATTACCATTGAATTGCCGTTGGTCGAATTGGAGGTAATTTTCTTGATATTTTCGGTAGCGCTCACCGCTTCCTCGATAGGTCTGGTGACCAGATTCTCGATATCTTCAGAGCTGACTCCTGAATAACTGGTAAACACCAGCACAATCGGGAAGTCAATGTCCGGAGTCATTGCTACTTTCAATTGGGTCAGGGAGAAAATTCCAAACCCGATAGCAATGATATAAATCATTGCCAGCGTGACTTTTCTTTTTATAGATATTCCAATTAAGCTCATCTTTTACCGTCCCGCCTTAGTGACTACTCGTATTGAGTCTCCATCTTTAACAATAGTTTGCCCGGCAACTATTATGCTGTCCCCGAAGTTTACACCCTGGGCCAGTTCCATAAAACCACCAGAAAGCAATCCCGGAGTAATACTTCTTTTTTCTGCTCTGCCTTTATTCACTGTGTAAATGAAATAATCAGGATGCTCGGTTTGAATTCCCTTTTCGTCAGTCAAAATTTGGGTATGGGTCATAACAGTCATCTCGCTGACCACCACAGTTCCGGTCCGTCTGGATGTCTGTACCAGAAATTCACCAAAGAGTCCGGATTTAAGCAGATTTTTTTCGTTGTTCAGCCTGACCTCAATCTCCAATGTTCTGGTCAGGGGATCAACCGCTTCGTCAATTCTTTCCACAGTTCCGATAAACTGTGTGTCAGGCAAAGATGGAAAGGAAGCCTTAACCTTCTGTCCCACCGAAATCTTCTGTATATCTACCGCCGGGACTCTCAGTTTAGCCTTTACAGTATTTGCATTCACGATTTTTATAACCTGCTGCCCTGCAGCAACCATCTCATTGACCTCGAAATAAACCATTCCCACACGTCCATCAAAGGGTGCTCTCAGGATGGTGTTCTCATATTGCACATCTGCCTGTTCCATCGCTGCAGAAGCCTGCTCAAGGGTTGCCTGAGCGACATCATACTGGCTCTTGGCCATATCAAACTGCTGTTTGCTGATAGCATTTTTGGCAAGCAGGTTTTTCATCCTGTTGTAATCATCCAGTTTTGACTGCAACTGGATTTTTGCACTCTTCAGACTTGCTTCGGCAACCAGTTTCCCCTGCAAAGCAGCTTTATTATACTGAACCGCCAGAATCTGCCCTGCTTTAACCCTGTCTCCAGGTTTTACGTTAACAGATGTCAGTTTTTCCGAAACTTTACTGTACACGAAAGCGTCATTCTGTGCTTCTATACCACCGGTCAGTTTTATATAACTTGAGATAGAATCCGGTGCTGCCACATACACCTCCACCGGAATGACTCTCTCTACTTCTTCCATCTTTTTCTTTCTACAACCGATTATCATTACCGATAATACCAAAACAATCGATGTTAAAAACCTTGAGTTCATTTTCATAATGTTTCCTTATAATTATGTTTATCCCTTATTTCCTTTTGATTATTGAGCACTGTTTGATGTGCTGTATCCAAGCCCACCCATATCCAGATTGATTACAGCCAGTTTGAGACTGGTAGAAGTCTGTAATGCTGCATATTTAGCGGAAATTAAGGAGTTGTGAGCATCAAGCAGTTCATACATAGGAATCACCCCTTCTTCATATTTTGCCAGCGATGCATTATAAGCCTTTTCCCGGGCTTCCATAAGCAAACCGGCAGCTTCAGTTTCACTCTGCAATTGTTCGACTTCATGATAAGCGTCAAGCACTTCCTTTTCTACTGTAGCCGTCTTCTCCTGCAGCACCTCTTTAAGTGCAAGTTGCTGCTCTCTGGCTTTCTTTAGCTTGAAATTTCGGTTTCCCCAATCCAACAGATCCAATTTCAAAGACACACTGGCTGCCCAATTGTATTTCCACATCTCCCTGACATCAGGTTCAGGGCTCTCATTGGAATAGCCGAATCCTGCAACAATGGAAGGATAAAATGCTGATTTGGCAGATTTAACACCAAGTTCCGCCAAATCCATCTTCAGTCTTGCCTCTTTAAGGTCAGATCTTCCAGATAATGTGCTGCTCACTGCCGAATCCAGATTCACATTGCGCGATATATTACCATCTACACTGGTATCTATCAATTCTATTTCAGTAGTTGCAGGAAGCCCCAGGAGAATGGCAAATTGCCGTTTCATTGATGAAACCGACTTGTTTACCTTCAATTCATTCATTCTGGCCTGAGCAAGTGAAGCCTTGGTGAGAAGATAATCATGCTCGGTAGACATCCCCTGCTCCATCCTGGCCTCCTGATTAGAAGTCAATTCTTCAAGCTGCTTTATAGCTTCACTGGCCACTAATTCTGATTTCTGAAGACTGACTATACCCCAGTAAATCTGCAAAACTGCATAACGGATTTTCTGCCGTACAGTTTCTGCACTCTCTTTGGTAATTGTACTGGAGAGTTTCGCACTGTTAAGTCCATTCAGTATCGCAAATCCGGTAAATATCGGCTGTTGTATTTGAAGACCATAATTGAATGAATTCTCATTTAAACCGAATGCACTAGCCATATTTGGACTAACAAGACCGCTTAACCCTTCAATTTTTTTCCGGGAATAGGAACCGCTCACGGAAACACTTGGCAAAAATGCAATTGCAGCACTCTTTATGTCGTATTCCGCCTGTTTTTGCTGATGTTCAAGTGTTTTTATCGTGTAGTTATTCTTCATGGCCATCTCAACAGCCATTTCAGAAGACAGTTCAACTTTCTCTGCGGATTGCCCTGAGACAACACATACTGCCAGAACCAGTAAAACCGGTTTTGTACAGCACCTACTAATTTTCATATACCCCCCTATAAGAGATCTCCCCGAAAAATTTTCTTAATGACAGTAAAATATAAATAAGGTGTAACACCCTCTTTTCGTTTATGTAACATCTTGTAACAGATTTCCCATACACCTTTTTAAAGGCAAAGTTATAGTAACAGTTGTCCCGACATCCAAACTGCTCTCAATTGAAATCTTACCGTTATGCGCCTCCACAATTTTTTTGGTCAGACTCATTCCCAAACCATATCCACCAGATTCGTGCCTCCTTGCTTTATCTACCCTGTAAAATGGCTCAAAAAGAAATGGAAGTTCCTTCTCTGAAATTCCAATTCCTTTATCACTCACGATAATCTCAACCCATTTTCCATCCGATGTATAAGCGACTTTTACCGGCTCACCCTCTGGTTTGGAATACTTGATCGCATTATCTATGACATTAGATAATGCGATCTTCATTCTTTCCTTATCCACCTCAATTTCAATCGCTGCGTTACTGCAGATCTGCACTGAAGGAGCAGATTGCCTTCTACTTTCCAGAATCTCCGAAAGCAGACTTCCAAGATCAACCTTTTCCAGCATCACTTTCCCGAAAGGGCTGTCCAGACGTGCTTCCTCCAGAATAACACTGGTCATTTTATCCAGAGTCGAAATATTGTTTTTTATGGTTTGTCTGATATTACCCTCAGGAATAAACTCCAAAGCAACCATCATTCTGGCTAAAGGTGAACGCAACTCATGACTGATATCACGAAGCAACTGGTCCCTGGCCTTTATATCATTGCGGATATGGCGGGCCATGTCATTGAAAGATTGGATCAGTTGTCCAAGCTCATCAGAAGACTTTTTCGGAAGTTCAATATCAAAATCACCGCCGCTTATCTGCCTTACCCCGTTATGAAGAATCCTCAATGGTTTCAACAGATGACGAATGTATAAATGGGTAGAACCAAAAACTATTATCAGTATTACAGACCAGACCAACAATAACTCCCAGGGAAACCCAAGCTGCATAAACGGCTGCTTCACCTGAAATATGTAGCTTGCTGAATCAGTCTGAAATGTACAGATCAGATGATGACCATACCATAATACCGGTTTTGCAGGTGACCGCCTTTCCACAATATTAAAATCAGCTATTTCGTTGGAACTTGCCCACTGAAAACTTCCACTTCTGTATCGCATATCCAATCCCTGCTCTCTTAATAATTTTAGAGCAGATATGGTATCTTCCATGTTTATCTGAGTAGCTATATACCTGGAATGTCTAAGAAAAACATCATGAATTGGAAGCTTTGTGCGTAAATGGCTGAAATAAGCGTGCAAGGCGATATTAGTAGTCACCACCACTGCAACAGTAGCAGTAATTATTAAAATTGTAAATCTGGTGAAAAGTGAAACTTTTTTCATTAAATCTGTTCTCAGTGACTGGTCAGAAAAACATACCCCACACCAGTCACTGTTTTTATGTACAGAGGATTCCTGGAATCATCTCCAAGCTTCTGGCGAATCCTGCTTATCAGCATGTCGATAGAACGGTTCGATGATTCCCAGTCTATGCCCCGAAGATGCTCAACTAACTGAGCTCTGTCCAGAACCCTTCCCCTGTTTTGAATCAAATATTGAAGTAGTTCGTATTCATTGGTGGTTAAATTAACTTCTTCACCAGAAACCGTCACACTTCTGGAAGAAAAATTGATAGTTAAATCGCCATATCGCTCTATTTGCGCAAAAGACTGTGACCCTTCACCTGACCTGCGTAAAATCGAACGTAACCTGGCCACCAGCTCTCTGGGTTCAAAAGGTTTGGGAAGATAGTCATCAGCACCGATTTCTAATCCCACGATCCGATCGTGTACATCCCCTCTGGCTGTAAGCATCAGAATCGGAGTCGAGTATTTCTTACGTATTTCTCTGCAAACAGAAAAACCATCCAGATCCGGCAACATCACATCAAGTATTATCGCATCAGGCAAATTCTTTTCTAAATATTCGATCCCTTTTTGAGGATTTTCGACCGTATGGACAATAAATCCATGAGACCCCAGATACTCCTGTAAGAGTGAATTAAGCTCCCGATCATCATCAATTACCAAAATCTTTTCGTTCATAACCACTTCAGCCTTAAAAGAACAATTCCAGATTCTGTTAATTCTTTAGTATACCTCATTTATATAACAGGGCTGTTTCTGAAGTGTAACAAGTTGTAACTGGAATGAAGAACTGCCAACAATCAGATAAATGATTTAACTTTGTTCACTGCAGGATTTATTTTGAACCCATAAAATTAGATAATCGAGCAGATTAAATGCAAAATTTGTTAAATCAACCTGTTCTCTAACCACTCTGAAATAGAACATCCCCACACTTTTAAGTGCGGGATGAGAGTGGGAGGTCTTCCTTTACCCGGTTTTTTATCAGCAGCCTCTCTGCAAAGAAGAAAAAATGCAGCTGTTTCTTGAACGCAGAATAATAAAGATTTGATTTAGAGGCCTTTTATCTAGCCCAGAAGAAGTGACTGTGCCGAAAAACTCCTTAAAATACTGGTAACAACCCAGACATATATAATACATCGAAGATAAGCGTCTATCCGCCATCTTAAAAAATCAAATTCGCTGCAATCCCTGAATGCTGCCATAAAAGAATAGTCAAAAAAGGTGGTTAGTAAATGATAAAACGCAGCTACATACAACACTTCCGGTGGCAAAGCACCAACCATCTGTATCCCCAGAAAATAGAGTAAAGAGGTAAAGACTGTATATACAGTCCAGATATTAAGTACCCGCAGCGACATTGCCCGAGCTGACCTCTGAACTGTCAAACAATCACTTACCATTGCCAATGGTTCTTTAAACATCTGAGTTATTTCGCCTTTTAATAGTACTACTGTGGAAATCAGAAGTATTAGATGAATAAAAAACATAGCAATCCTGCACTTTATATTGAAGTTTTAATGATTCTCACTCCAGCATTTCAAAAAAAAGATTCAGGTCATGATCCCAAAGTTCAAGAAAAGAACCAAAAGTACTACTGTCGTAAAGCCCCGGATAAAATGCTTTAGCCTGCAACCCATGTTCTTCGGAAATATTAAACGATGAAATTGCGGAGTTCCTGTTGATCAGATTTACCAGAGAAAGATTCTCGGAGATTTGCGGATCCAGCTCTGTATCGCCGGTTACCACAGTTGAAAAAACCAGCCCCTTATCAGTTTCCTGAACCGCAAACCACATCTTTTCCGGATGCTCAAAGGTACAATATCCCTGTTGCTCTTCTATACTATAGCCTGAATTCTGAAGATAGGTACTGACTTCTTCCATTAATGATCCACTCATAAAGATCTCCTTTAAACCATTCGCTTAATAAATTATTACTGTCAATATGTGATTGCCCTTTGATTATTTCCTCCAATAATTAAATTTTATAGTAAGAAAATGATAAAAACAATATGATATTCCTTCTGGTATACAGTTTTTTGATATTATCTCCACCGGGGGATAACCCTTAGTCACCCCTTTCTGGTCCAGACTATCTCTATAAAGATAAAAAAAAGGTCTGTTTTTTACTGGATCTGAAGGTCGATATAGAAACGAAGATGCCACATATTCCCTCTGTCCAGGTAATTTAGTGTGGACAACTAAGCTTGAATCGCAAGGCAGTTCAGATTAAAATCTATAAGGAGAATAACTGTGATTTATTATTCTTAAATTATGACTGCTCCGGTAAAAATGGCACAATCGAAATTAATTCTGAAGAAGTTTCAGCCCCGGAAATAAGAAAAAAAGCAGATAAATGCATATCTGCTTTTATATAAAATCTTTTTCTTAACGTTTTTTAATATTACTTTATTCCAAAGAATGAATCGATCTTGCTAGCAACATCATCACCGGTAATCGCCACATCATTAACACCATCAGATTTATTATTTAATTCAGCATCTGCATGTGGTTCATCGAGAATTGTGTCTACACTGCCATCCTCTCCCCTGGCGATTACAATTTTCTCCTGTTTCTCTGTTTCTTTTATAGGTTGAATCGTTTTCTGCGACACTTCAGCAGAACTGCTATTTTCTTTAGTTTGAGCAAACTTATCTGCACTCTCATCGGTTCTCCGGCCAGTTGCAGCATATTTAGGTGGCAAGGCATTCTTATCGATGTTTTCAATGTTAATGGAACCGGTACGCAAAAATTTACCCATATCCAGATCCATAATCGTTTCCAGCATCTCCTCATCCTGAGGTTCTTTTGCTACCTGCTCGAACTCCTTCTGAAAAGCACTTTTCTCCTCACCAACAAAACTATCGCTGCTTTCATCAGCATGAGTATTTTTGCTCACCTCTATTGTGGTATTACTGGTAGATGGTGATTCTTTTTTATTAGCAGCTTTATCTGAATTAACCTCAAAAACAATCTCATCCTCAAGATCATCTGCTTCTTTCGAATCTTCAACAGCCACAGGTTCTTCTTCAACTGTTACCTTGAGTTCTTCATCAGAAATCACCTGCTGTTTCTCATCTATTATTACCGGTTGCTCAACTGCCACTACCGGTTGTTCATCAGCTATTGCCGGCTGCTCATTATTTACTATAACTGGTTGTTCATCTGCTACCGCAGGCAGTTCATCTTCTAATTCCACTACTTTCTGATCTACTATAGCAGGTTGCTCATCTACTACCACCGGCTGCTCATCTATTACAATTTGATTCTCATCCGGTCCCATGCTTATGAATTCGAAATCCGGAATCTGATTATCAGCTCCATCATCTTTCCTTACACATACATCATCAGTTGCATTCAATTCTTCGTTTTTTGTTTGAGTAAGTGACTCCGAAGAGTCCTTAACCGGTTTATCAGAAAAGAAGCCAACAGTAGATTGAGAATTGCTCTTATCTGAGCCTGAGAAATGGCCCGTGTCTGAAGATTTTTCTATAGAAGCGATTTCATTATCGAATGCGATCTGTCCATCGAGTTGAAGGCTAGTCAGTTTTCCGTGAGCCAGCTGATAATATTTGGCAAATTGTATATCGGTAAATTTAACGTAGTATAAATCGAGCAAATGCATGTTGGTTTTGTAGATTTTATTTGCAACATCCAGCTTGGAATAAAGTGATGAACGAAATTTATCTTCTGAAATCAAGTCGGTTCTGAAAGAAGTAATCAGGCTATCGATATCGGTGAAGATTTCGGCGATTGAACCAATGATCTGATTGCGTTTTTCAATGGAGGCATCCTGTTTTTTTTTGCTATGATTAAAAATCCAGAAAAGCAGTAATCCAGAAGCTATCGCTCCAGCCAGAAATCCTGCGACCAGACAAAGAAAAGACGAATCCATAAATCCTCCGTTTAGCGGTTAAGTCGCTTCAAAATAAAACAGATACATTCAATTTGAAAGGCAATGTTTAAACAGCTCATTGAACAGCTAATATTATAATTCACACAGGAATATAAGTCAAACATTTCCTAAATTCCCCGATTACAGACGATATCATAAACCTTGCGATACTTGCTCACGTTTTTATCCCAGGAAAAGCTTTTTACATTTTCTGTACCGTTAAGAATCATGGCAGCATATTCCTGTGGTTTTTTATAAATCTCTATAGCTTTAAGTAAAGCACTATGTGCAGAATCGACCATCGAACAGAACAGTTCATTTTTTATTCGTGCTTCTAAAGGCAGATTCAGCAGATCACGCCACTTATATTCCGCCAGATCATCCGGGTAATCCTCCCGGTATAATATTCCGGTTGGTAAAACACTGGATTTTTTCCCGGAGAAGATACTGCCGTAAAACTGAGGTATATTGACCTGATTACAAGGATTAATCTGCACCCACAACCCCCCTGTCCCCCTGGCAACAACAGGAGTTCCGCCAATAAAACCTTCAGTAGCAGCACCAAATGGCTCATAAAAGGATGGCATCAGAAGAAAGCTGGAACCCTGAAGAAAACTCTTATACTGGCTATGAGAGATTCTGAAAGGCCAGATTGTAATATCTCCACTGCAACGCTCTGCACATTCCTTGAAAAATGAAAGATTTTTAGTATTGGATGCTGAAGAAGGGCAGAAAAACAGTTTGGCACTTCCCCTGGGCAACCGTTCGAAAGCATGGAAAATGATATCGAAACCTTTTTGCATAATGTCCAGACGACCGGACATAAAAAAAACCGGAGCGGCATTGCCTTCTTCAATGGTTAATTTACCTATGATTGCAGGATCACTGTTAGAGCATAGCTGGCTTAAAAATTTTTCCCGGAAATTCTGTTTCTGCCCCAGAATCAAATTAAAGTTCAGCTTGAGAGCCTTGCTTATGGCAGAATCGGAAAAAGGACAGGTGGGTTCGCCGAACATTCCATTTTCTATACCGACAGGTGGATTAATGGAAAAATAGCTCTGGAGATGATCTGTAAAGATTCCCTTCTGAATCGGATCATGACGAAGTTCGTGAGCAAATGGCGTGCTGACAGTGGTAAGAGGACCGTTAAGAAGAGGCAGACTGCATTGTAAAACAGTATGGCCTGGAATAAGTTTATTGAAAAAAAGCATTTTGAAATCATCCGGAATGCCGGCATCAAAACTGTTATGTAGTGTCAATATGGTACGTGCCTGATTTAATAGGTTGCTGATAACTGCGTACTTCGAAGTAATAGCGATAGGTGCAGTTTCCCAGTCATGTGCATGAAAAATAAGATTGCTGGTATATCCCAGACGGTTCATAGCATAAGGAACAGCTGCAGAAAAGGCCAAAGAATCAAAAAGCAGCTTTTCATCTGAATCTTCATAAAGATAGGGATTGTCTCCAGCATTGAAGTGGTTCTTTATTTCAAGTTGAAAAGATGGTATATCACTGGAAGTATCCTCATAACAGTTAAGCACTCCTTCATAATTGCATAAATGAAAAACTGCATCACTGAACTTTAACTTCAATATCCCTTTATCCCGTGCCTTCAGTACAGCAGAGTTTGCGGAATGAAAAGGAGTAATAAAAATCACTCTTTCACCATTTTCAACCAGTTTTTTTGGAAGAATCCTGGCTACCGCGGCCAGACCTCCCAGAGAAGCATAACTGTTCTCAAAAGACAAAAACACAATTATCCGTTCAGAAGGTTTGAAATCTCTCTCGGTACGATATAACAGGTCTATCTCACGCTGACTGAATATATCATGTAAATTTCTGTGGATTAACACCCAACTGTCCAGCTTTGTCTGAAATATATGGTCGAAAGCTCCGTAACTGTCAATCATCATTCCGCCTTTACCACTGAAGATAAAACTTTATCAGAAACTCTCCCTGTCTTGTTTCCTTTTAGCAACCATAAAAGGCCAAAGACCGCCGGAAGAATCACATTTATCAAAAGTATCAATCCTGACACACCAAAAGCGATAACCGTCGCCTGGTGCACTTCAGATGATGCTGTTTCCAGTTTTTTGAGAAAAAGAGAAAAAGATAACTCCCTCACTCCAATATTGGCCACAAAAAAGGGCATAAAAAGCATTAAAGCATACGACTGCCCGGCTATTATACAATTTTTAAGGAAACTGCCACTGCCAAACATCCCCAGAAGAACTGCAGTCTGCAAAATAAGGCACAAATGTGACAAGGCCGAAAAAAAGATCAGATGCATGGAAGGCAATGTATGCAGCCTTGATACAAATAATTTTGTCATGTCAAAAAAAGGTCTGAGTACTCTTATATCAGGATTCTTTCGGGAAATTATGCCAAGTAAAGGGCCAGATAGACAGAAAAGCAGAAAAGAGATAATCAGAAGGATTTCAAAATAAAGAGGTGAACCTTTTTTGAAACTGAAAAATTGAATAATTACAGAGATTATCCCGAAAATCACAGTCAGGAATATCCCGTAAAAACGTTCTATTATCACAGCAAGCACCGAGACAGTCTTCTGCTGAGCAAAGATACCTATGCCTCTGAAAAGCTCGCCTATTCTCCCTGGAGTCAGAAAAGCCAGAAAAAAACCAACAAGCATCGATTTTGCAGCAATTCTGATATGGCAAGGCATAGATTGCGACTTAAGAATCTGCTGCCAGCGGACAAGCTGAAAGTAAAAACTAAACAAACTAAGCATTAAAGCAAACAGAACAGTAATTGGATCGATCTGCCCTATAATCAGTCTGAAATCATTTTGCTTGAGGTTTCGATTAACCAGGATCACAAAAAAAGCAGTTAGTCCCAGTTTCAGAAGGTTCTTAAAGAGAGTGCTCTTGAAGAAGACGAAAAGAGATTTTGGCTTCGCTGGTGATACCTGGATATTTTCTGATCGAATGCCTTGGCAATCATCTGAAATTTTTCTATGCATGATCTGCCTTAAAATAATTTCTCCTT
Organism: uncultured Fibrobacter sp.; assembly: GCA_964411655.1. Lineage (GTDB taxonomy): Bacteria > Fibrobacterota > Chitinivibrionia > Chitinivibrionales > Chitinispirillaceae > JAAYPC01. The sequence continues at coordinate 27,542 of CAYPMS010000015.1, read as the reverse complement.
AAACCGGATTTATACAGGCAGATCAGAAAATAGATAACCTGTAGTCTTCTTACAACATATTAACCGGATCAACATCGATAATAACCTTAAGATTCTTAGACACTTTGGAGTTACTTTTTCTGATCTCTCTGAGGGCCTCTCCCAATTTACGTGCCGATTGCGCTTTAATCAGCAGAGAATATCTTGATTCATTAGCAACTTTTTCAATAACAGCAGGGGTAGGTCCAAGAATAATAAAATCCGGGCCAGCGATACGGCGTAAAAGCGAGGAAATACCACCGATTCTGTTTTTAACCTCGTGAGCAACCCTGCCTTCCACGATTATTCTTGCAAGTCTGCTAAATGGCGGATAACAGAGATCCTGACGACTTTTAAGCTCACAATTAAAAAACTGTTCATAGTCATGGGTCTGAGCAGTTTTAATCGCTGCCTCTTCGGGGCAATAAGTCTGTATGACCACTTCCCCCTGATTATCAGCTCTGCCAGCCCGGCCGGCAACCTGTGCCAAAAGCTGAAATGTTTTCTCCGATGCTCTGAAGTCTGGAAAATGCAATCCGGTATCCGCCTGTAATACTCCGACTAAAGCCACATTAGGGAAATTCAATCCTTTTGAAACCATCTGAGTTCCTATCAGAATATCTGCTTCCCTGTCAGCGAATTCTTTCAGTATGGAGATATGCGAACCTTTGCGTCTGGTGGTATCCTGATCCATGCGCAATATCCTGGCATCAGGAAATCTCTGCCTTATCAATTCCTCTGCTTTTTGTATACCGGTACCTTTATACTTTATCTGTTCTCCCTTGCATGATGGGCAACGATCAGGAGCTTGCTGCTCATAACCGCAAAGATGGCATTTTACAGTCCGGTCTGCCCTATGATACCTCAGGCTTACCGAACAGTTTGGACACATACAGCTATGTCCACATTCTTTACATATCAATACTGTGGCAAAACCACGACGGTTCAGCAATAAAATGATCTGACGATTCTGCTTCAGACATTGCTGAATCCGCTCAGCCAGATAATGGGAAAGGAGGGTCCAGTTGTTGTTCTTGTGCTCCTCTGCCATATCCACAATCTGTACCCTGGGCAATGTTGCAGCACCGAACCTTCGGGAAAGCTTAAGAAGGTTATACTTTCCACTGATACTATTGTAGTAGCTCTCAAAACTTGGTGTGGCACTTCCTAATAGAACCACTGCATTCTGAATCGATCCACGCATCACAGCTACATCTCTGGCATTATACCTGGGTTCCATATCCCCCTGCTTGTAACTGCCATCATGCTCTTCATCAACGATAATCAACCCAGGATTCTGAACCGGTGCCAGTATTGCGCTGCGAACCCCTATAACCATCTTCTTTTTACCAGTTACCAGCTCCTGCAAACTGTCACGTCTCTCTCCATCGGACATATGACTATGGATAACAGCAATTACATCTCCCAGTACAGCCCTGAAGCGCTGAATCGTTTGAGGTGTTAATGTAATCTCTGGCACTAAAATTATCACCCCACGCCCTCTTTGTAACACCCTCGAAGCCAGCGCAATGTAGACATGAGTCTTTCCACTTCCTGTGATACCATAAAGAAGAAATGGCTTTTTAGGCTTATCCAGTTCCCGAGATATCACTTCAACACAATGAAGCTGCTCATCGCTTAATAAAACCTCCTGTTTGTCGATTTCACCGCTCAATTCATCGGCTTCCCGTAATACTTCCACCTTTTTTTTCTCCAAAAAGCCGTTTTTAAGCAGATAAGCGATAGCAGATTTTTTAATACCATCCATACGTTCAACTTGAGCAGAAGTGAACTCTTTGTATTTTGACAGTGTATCAAGAATCTGTTTGTATGCAGGTTTAAGTTTATCAGTTGATTGGGGTAACACCGAAAATACCTGAACTGTTTTAGCAGCAGCCTTCATCAGACCTTTACTGACCATCGGCCTGAAAACCCTGCCTATATCGCACTGGTAATAGGATGCTATCCATTCGTAGAGCCTGACTAGCGAATCACTGCCATCAATAAGTTGTCCGTTTTTTATGGCTAACACAGGCTTCAGTTCTGTATAAGGAGATGATGATTTGATCTCTACAGCAACTCCCCAGACCTGTTTGTTTCTGACATCCACCAGGACTGCAGTTCCTGTTTTGATAAGTCCCTTGAATTCTAGAGAGATTTTGTAATCATATAAGCCAGGAATAGCTATAGGGAAAGCCACACTTACTACACTGTCATAAGTTTCAGAAGAATAACAAGAATATTGTTGACCGTTTTCAGAAATCATGGTATATGATTAAAAGCCCAAGAATGTGAGTGCGCCAGAATTGGCCATAGAATAATTAATTCGTATAAATTAAAGCCCTTTCAGAGATAAATCCAGTACTTTTGTACTAAATATAGATACGGAGAAAAAAATTGCTCATTGATCTTCAAAAAGCCCAACCCGGAATGATCATCACTGAGGATGTCAGACATCCCAGAGGTGGAATTCTTATCAGGAAGCAGCAATCCCTCAGTACCGATATGATCGATGTTCTTTTGAGATTAGGTATCAAAGAAATCAATGTACAAGATACCATCTCAGTTCCTGCTCTCGATCTTATTATCAGCGAAGACCTGATGTCTGCAACACTTGTTATCGATCCATGCGGTGAGAATTCCTCAGATATCAATTGTGAAATGATTATAAAGTTGCTGAATCAGAAAAATGTCGTGTACGGAATCGATACCGAAAAAATCACGGAAATCGCAGTCCAGTGGAATCAGAAGAAACAAAAAGTTCAGATTAAAGACATTGTCCTGGGGACCCCGGCAACTCCGAATATCATCGGTTGCTATCAGATGACTGTTGCTCATTTGACCTCAAAAGAGCTGATAAAGGAGGTTCAAAATGTTCGCTTTTACTGGGAAATTGCTCAAGTCATTCCTCCAGAGGTAAAGATGGTTCCATCAGGAGCCATTATCGCTAAAAAACAGGAAGACATACCTTCCGTTTCAGGAATGAACATACTGGGTGAACCAATTTTTAACAGCGAAATCATAAAACAAAATTTGAACCTGACCGACAGTGTATATCTCTCCAAAGACAACAATTATCTGATAGCCAAAACTCAGGGCATTCCTTTTTTTTGTGATGATACCATTGGTGTAATATTCTTAAAATCGGACGGTGCGATCGATATTCTTGTCAGTGATGACAATATGTCCGCAAGTATTCTGGTGCATCCACCCAGCGAAGGTGGGCCCATGCCAAAAGAGCAGGAGATACTTGATATGCTTTTTGACAAGGGAATTGTCTATGGCATTTTCCATCAACGGATATCAGAGCTTGTCCGAAACTTCTCCAACAATCAATATCCTGAAGAACCGGTTGTCATTGCTGAAGGTGTTGCAGCCCGCAATGGAGAAAACGGATTTGTCAAACTGCTGTTTAATACAGAGACCTCACTTAAGCCTCAACAGAACCCCGACGGAAGTGTAGATTATAAGAATATCGATATCATCAATACGGTTGTTGAAAAACAGAAACTTGCAGAACTTATCCCCCCCACATCTGGTGTTGCAGGGAAAAACATTTTTGGACAAACTCTGCCTTGTGTTGGTGGGACAGCAGCCAACCTGCCTACTGGTCAGAATACAATTATTGATCCGCAGAATCCAAACGTTCTCTTGTCTGCAACCAATGGTTTTGTACGTTATGTCAATTCCACCATAGAAGTCAGCGAAGGACTGGTTATTTCCGGAAATGTCGATTTTTCAACTGGTCATATCAAATATGGCAAAAACGTGGTGATCAGTGGGGATATCAAGAGCGGTTTTAACGTGGAATGTGGTGGCGATCTTCAGGTCAACGGCACCATCGAAGACAGCAAGGTTACCATAGAAGGAAATCTTCTCTGTCGAATGGGTTTTGTTGGTCAGGGAAGAGGGCTTATAGAGGCAAAAGGTGATGTAAACCTGAATTTTACCAAGAATCAGATCGTTAAATGCAGACAAAACATAAATGTAGCCAAAGAAGCAATTAACAGTACCCTGTTTGCCAGAAAAACTATTACTGTGCACGGAAAGCCCTTGTCTGCAGCAGGCGGTTTATTGACCGCCGGAGAATCGGTTTCTCTCTATGCAGTGGGCAATCAAAGCGGTATAAAAACAGTTCTGGAGGTTGGAATCGATTTTACACTGGTCGAAGAACTTGAAAAAAAAGAGCTGCTTTTCGTTGAATTGTCAGATAATTATTCAAAGCTTATGGAATCTGGAAAAAAATATGAGAAAATGCTTGCTATCCGTAAACAGCTTCCCCCCAATGAACGGTTCCTCCTGGAAAAAATAAAAACCGCTATCAACAAGTATAAGCAGCAGATGGATTTACTTGAAAAGCAAAAAATGGAGATCTGTTCAAGAATGTATAACACTGCCAAAGCTTTCATAAAGATCGAGCATTCAGCTATGCCAGGGACCATGTTCAAATTCGGTGATCATCATTATCTGGTGAAAGAAGAAATTATCGGCCCCAAAACAGTTCGGCTGATAAATCATGAAATCAAAATATTGTGAATAAGTAATCGTAAATGTTTTGTCTCTGGTGGGGTTGGACTGGAAATTACTGATTTACAGTGGCTATAATGACATCAGGAATAGCTGGAGTTCAGTGCATGGTAACAGTTTTCATAAATTCAGTGAATCCTTAAATCCCAATTACCTCCAGTACACCAGATTTTCACAGTTGAGTATAAGACTTCTTCCGGCAGCTTCCAGAGTGCGATGAATTCCAGGCCAGCATGACATCACAGGTTTTCTCTATCTAACTGTGGTATAATAACTCTGATATGGGGCTGATCTTCAAGTGTAAAACCGGAATCATTCAGCAATAATTTCGAATTACCCATTTCTATGCAAAGCAGGGTGAAATCATCGCGTAAAGGCATGCCACTGCGGAAATTTGTCTGATCAGAAACAATATTTTTCAGCAGATCATCCGGATTATTCTCAGCGCAACGGCTGTAAACAGCTCTCAAGCGCTCATTTCCATAGAGTACACCCGAAGAGTTACGACCTTCGGTCAGCCCGTCGGTATAAAAAAGTATCTTATCCCCAGGCTCCAGATTTATAGTCTGCTCCCAGTACTCAGCAAGATTCTCCAATGCAGAGTGACCAATAAAAAAGCCACTGGAATCAAGGCTGATGATTTTTTGCTCTTTTTTTCGATACACCAGCGGGGGTACATGTCCGGCTCTGGAGTAGGTCATGATATTCTTAACAGGATCGATTATACCCAGAAAAGCAGTCAGATACTGTTCAGTTTTGATAAAAGTGCAGATCTGTTTGTTTATTAATCTGAACACCTCCGCCGGTGATTCAGTTTTTTCGATAAAATGTACAAAAAGCATTTTGGCCATTGCAGCAACCAAAGCAGCAGGAACCCCATGACCCGATACATCAAAAATGAGAACTGCAGTTTTCTGTGAAGGAGTGACTATGATGTCATAAAGATCTCCTCCTATTTTACAGACAGGAATATATACCACTGCAGAACGCAGATTTATCGTTGAAGGAAGAGTCCTGGGCATCAATCCTTCCTGAATTTTTTTAGCAGTCTCCATCTCCCCGTTTATTTCAGAGTTGATTTTCGCAAGGTTATGGGTCAATCGATTAAGCTGAATTTTCTTTTGCCGCAGATTTTTTTCCAGAAAGTCATTTTTCCTTTGCAGGACTTTATTTTGCAAACGCAGTTGCTTTATTTGAAGAAGCAATTGGGAGATTTTAGCCTGTTGCGATATTTCACTGAATTCGGTGTCAAGAGTTTTTTCCAACATTTCTCACCTGAATGGGTCTAATGGTATTATCCGTCCTTTTTTAAGACGATACCGGTCGTATCTGGCAGCATCCCTGAGTATCTTTCTCTCCTTCATGGTCAGTGACCCCATCCCCTGTTTGGAAATTTTCTCCAGAATCGGATCAACTTTCTGCTCGAAAAAACGCTCTCTGGCCTCTTCTGCAGCCTTGTTCCTTCGATATTGGCGCTGCTTAAAACCGGTAACCATATTATGATACCATTCAGAAATCATCGGGTGCAATTTAATATAGATTAAAGCTACAATTATCCCTCCCAAGTGAGTAATATGGGAAATAATTCCCCTGGATGCAAAAGCACCGGAAAGAGAGATAATTGCATATCCAATTACTACCAAACGTATATTGACCGGAAGGACAAAAAAGAGTAAAACCTGACGATGCGGGAAATACCACGCATAAACAGTCAATACACCCAGCACGGCACCAGAAGCTCCGATTACCGGAGTAATACTTGCCATGGGATTAAAGAGACTAAAAAAACTGAACAGTCCAGAACCTGCTCCACAGATAAAATAAAACAGAGTGAAACGCCTTGCTCCCCAGATCTGCTCTATCTCAACTCCAAATATCCATAACATTAACATGTTAAACAGAATGTGCAGAGGAGAATCGGGATCATGCAAAAACATATAGGAGAAAAAACGCCAGATCTGACCTTGTGTAAAAGCAGGTATGGGGATCAAAGCAAACCAGGCAATAAGAGACTGTCTGAACCAGGGGATTATCTGAATAACATATACCGCCAAGGTGGCAATCAGCAGTGTTTTAATGGAACGGCCGACTCCCGGTGCACCAATTGACATCATTTGATACCCCTATTTTCCGCGGTATTTTTCTTCGATTTTTATTCGAACACACTCCGGAACAAAAGCAGTGATATCTCCTTTTAATTGAGCGATCTGTTTAACCATAGTGGAACTCAGATAAGTATATTTTGCGCTAGGCATTAAAAAAACCGTTTCACAGGAGGACAGCAGGTTTCTATTTGTAAATGCCATCTGAAACTCATACTCAAAATCCGACAAAGCACGCAAGCCTCTGATCAGTACCGATGCATTATACTCCCTCAAACAGTTTACCAATAAACCGGAATACTTTATCACTTCTATCTGAGCAACATCCTTAAACGATTCCTTTGCCAGCTCCACTCTTTCATCTGCGGTAAATAACGGTGCCTTAACCGGATTTTCTGCAACTACTGCTATTACCTTGGGAAAGATCCTTGATGCCCGCACCGCGATATCGATGTGCCCGTTGGTAACCGGGTCAAAAGTACCCGGATATAAAGCTGCTTTCATTCAACAAACCTTTTTGACTCTTTTGAAAAACGGTAAAATTCAACCACTGTGTCGCCAAAGTCTCTGCTATCAAAACAGAATTCATGAACCGGTGAATTCTGCAGGAAATTATGCTTTTGCGCTCTCTCATACACCAGAATTCCATCTGGTGCCAATAATTTCAGAAGATCAGGCACTAAGAGCGCCAAAGCCTCATCTGCATAAGGAGGATCATAAAAAATTACCTGGTAAGGCCCTTTATACCTGTTGATAAAGAGCTTTACATCTCCAACGATGCATCTGCAAAGATCCGAAACCGATAGTATCCTGGAGTTTTTAACTAACAGATCTGCTCTACGACGGTCTTTTTCAACAAAATCCACCCTCAGAGCCCCTCTGCTGATCATTTCAAATCCAAAGGCACCACTTCCGGCACATACATCTGCAGCAACAGCTCCCGGCAGATGATACTTAATTATCTCGATGACTGACTGCCTTGTCCTCTCAAGAGTTGGTCTAAACTCAGTGTTTCGCTCCGGAATAGTTATGAAACGCCCCTTTAATGTCCCGGCTATTATCCGCAATCTCATTTGTCAGTTATTCTTCACCGTAATTAACATCTGAGCATCGACACCAATTGTGGAACCAACCAGGGCATTTATACTGATTTCCTTAAAGGCACAAGGAATTTGCTCAGAATTGAGGTCCATCACAAAACGGACGAAATCATTATAAGTACATTCAGCCTTGATTTTATAAATATATCTGCGATATCCCCCTACAACCTCCACTTCCTGCTGTTTGGGTTCTGATTTCAAATCGATGTCATCTCGCTGAGCAATCTTTTGCACTTTCTTCAGCTGATCTGAAAGAAACTCTCTGGAAACCAAATGGTCAATAGCCTGAAAACGGTCTGCAAAATCCAAACCGAAATTTGTTTTCAAAGTAATAATAAAACGATACCCTTTTCCATCAGAAGTAATAAAAGAATAGGGCTTGGGTAAAAGCTCAACCCGTTCCTTACGAAGTGAATTGAAAGTCTGCCCGATAAGTTCCTTTGTATCACCCAGACCAACCGCATACACTGTCTGGAACTTCGAAATTTCAAGTTTTCTCAACCCAATTCCTTCAGGAAAAGTACGACTGAGCATTTCAAGTACTTTTTTTGTGTGTAAGACTTCATAGGTTACCCGTTCATTAAATGCCATATCGTTGTAAGCGATATCCAATAACCCCGGAGGATCACTCTTCTGGGTATTTACCTCTTTTACGATTTCCTCTATCGCCTTATTCGGAGAATGGGTTGAATTCTGGTAATCGTTAGTAACCGGACTTTTAGTCACCGGCTTACTTTTTTTACCCTGCAAATTGGCTAAGAAGAAAGCGCCACCACCCAATACACTAAGAATCAATACACTCAGTACAATCAGTTTTTTAGGAAGTGATCTCTGAGAAGGTCTTTTCCCTGTTTTACTTCTTATCAGGTTTATTTTAAGCATGTAATCTATTCGTTTCCACGCAGTGCTAATCCGACTGCAACTGCCAATTGAGGTGCATAGGTCATCAACTGATCACTATCGATAGCAATCCGGCAGCCTATTTTACGGAAAGGATACAACAGTTCTCCATTGCCCATTTTTGCCAAAACCGCATCCCGGAACTCCACCTGGGAAAATAAAGAGCCAGTAAAATAGAGACTTACCCTCGGCTGAACATCGATTTTTCGATTCAGTGCAAGCAGGCGATTTATTTCTGACTGCAACTGCATTGAATAAGTATCCGGATTCAGACTCTCATAGGGATAATTGAAACAATCCATGTCGATATAATCCCCATTGCGGGTAAGAATAATTTTGGTCTTTTCACTTTCACCATGCACAATTACCGCTGGTGTGTATAAACGCTCCCTGTAATTTGCTTCAAATGTGTTAATAATAGCAAATGCATCCAGATCAATGATCGCCGGATTCAACTTCATTCCTTTTAAAAGAATCGAGAAACGTTCAACCAGAGTATTACGAAAAGCCACAGTCAGATAATTTTTCAGATCGCCCTCTTCAGAGGAGGAGCACTCCTGAAAATCAAATGAATATTCATCAATAGGTTCGATAATCTGCTGAGCCAGTTCCCATTCAATAAGCTCGTCCACCTCAGTCAGTTCACTCTCGAGTTGTATATGCTTAATTATTGCGTGTTCTGAAGGCAAAGAACAGGCAACTTCAGGGCTGTAAAATCTAAACTTGTTTTTAAGTTTTTTGAGTTCCTGCTCTGCACATTCCCAGCAGTCTGCTCCCTTATCGACAGAGAATGGTTGTATAACCACAGAAAGAACCGCGTTCTCCTGTGGTGAATACTGAGCAATACTCAAATAATCACTCTGTATATCTAAACCACTCAAATATTTTCTGGATGTTTTCATAATAACCGATCTAACACATAACCTGTGCCAAAATCATTGATCCGTAATGCAGCAAATTGGCTCTGTCATCAAAACCGCCAAACCGTCTCTGCTCAAATCAGGAATAAATATCATTTTTTGAACTGAAACGGGCAAACGATTCATTAAATTATAGTTAAAATATAGAATCTGCTGGAACCAGCAAGCCAGTAACCATAAAGAAAATTAACGGTCAAAATGAGATAAAGTCTTTTATTCTGCTTAGTTTTGCTGGCCCTAGCCCCTTGACCCGCTCCAGATCTTCTATTTTTTGAAACAGCCCTTTTTCCAAACGGTCATCTATTATATCCTGAGCGATAGCTTTGCCAATTCCCGGAAGAAGAATCAACTCTTCCAAAGATGCTGTATTGATATTTATGCAGGTTTCACCGATGTCTTTTTTCTGAGGATTAATTTGCACATTTTCTGCTACTTTCTCATTACACTTCTCCACATCATTATTATCAGTAATACACACTATAGGAAGAGAATTTCCATTTCGCCTTACCAGCCACACAAACCAGAAAGCCACTGCAACAAACCACAATAAAATTAAACCAGATCTGGACTTCATTTTTTTTATCTATCCTTTTGAACGCATAATATCCAGAAATGCATCTACAATCTGAGGATCAAACTGCCTTCCCCGCTCTTTTATTAATATATTGAATGCCGTTTCCTGAGGAAGAGATTTTCGATAAGGCCTGTCAGAAGTCATAGCTTCGTATGCATCAGAAACACTGAGAATCCTTGCACCAAAAGGAATCTCATTTCCCTTTATCCCCATAGGATAACCTCCCCCATTATAAAATTCATGATGATGAAGCACCATGGGGACCAGAGCCTTAAGCGAAGGGACATCGGCAATAATACGGGCACCCAGCTCCGGATGCTTTTTTATCTGATCAAATTCTTCGGGTGTCAGCTTCGACGCTTTATTAAGTATCGCTTCACTTATTCCAATCTTGCCAATATCATGTAATAAACCAGCATATTTTACCAGCTCTATCTCGTTATCAGGAAGTCCCAGATGTTTTGCCAATACCACGGTGTACTTCATCACATTCTCAGAATGTCCATGAGTATATTCATCCTTGGCTTCAACTGCCAACGCAAATGCCCGAATTGTTTTGAGATAATTGTCTCTGATATTATGATACAGGCGAACATTTTCTATGGAAATACTTGCCTGAGAAGCTAGTACATTTACAATTTCCAAATCCACATTTAAAAAAGCTTCTCTCCCGGATAACCTGGCAAGATTCAAAACCCCGATAGTCCTGGAAGGTGTCTTTAATGGGAAAAAGATACAGGACTGGAACTCTGATGGTATTGGCAAAAGTCCATTGGGCAAATTCTGTTCAAAAGGCTCCAGCACCAGAGGCTCTCCATGACTGGCCACCCATTTGGATGCGCTGATAAATGCTAAACTGATCCAGTAATCACGATTGAAAGTTCCCATGGTCTCTGAAAGTGTAAGTTTCCCGGAATTCTCCAGAAAAAGTAATGCTCCACCATCAGCCTTGGACATCCGGATCGAATAATCCAGAAATTTAGTGTTAAGATCGAAAACATCCAGCGTGGATGCCAGAATCTTGGTTACCTCATGCAAAGAAACCAGTTTGGAAAATAGCAGATTCTCCTCTTCCAGTTGCTTTCTTGCCAGCGCCCGCTTTACCTTCTCACTGATTTCCTCCAGGTGAAATGGTTTGGTCAGATAATCGTTTGCCCCATACTTCAACGCGTCGATAGCGCTGTCAAGAGTAGGGAAACCGGTAGTAATAAGAACCGGCAAAGAATTGTTTTTCTCTTTAATCTGCTTTAGAAGCTCAACCCCGGAGATTCCCGGCATTTTTATGTCGGTCAACACCAGATCAACCCCAATGTTGCCCATCAGTTCTATAGCTTGTTCGGCAGATTGAGCAGTGGTTACAGTATAGCCCTTTTTCTGAAGGTATTGTCCGAGGATTTCACAAATGGATGTTTCATCATCGACAATAAGGACGTGCTTATTCTGGCTTACCATAATTAAATGCTGCTGCCCGTAGTTTAAAATTTTCCAAATCCTCTGGTGTGTCAATACCGATTGATTCGAAATCATGTACCAGACAGCGAATTTTCATCCCGTACTCAAGTGCACGCAGTTGCTCCAGACTCTCCCGCTTCTCAAGCTCTCCCATAGGGAAGGCGCAAAACCGGGCCAACCCATCTGCGGTAAAGCCATAGATGCCCTTATGCTTAAGAAATTCCGCATTTCCCTTCACATCATAAGGTATTGGTGAGCGGGAAAAATAAAGTGCCTCTGCAAATCGGTTCATGACAACCTTAACTACATGAGGATTATCTCTTTCCTCAATTGTAGCATGAGAGGCGATGGTAAGCAAGCTATTGTCATCAATTTTTTTTAATTCAGAGACAAAATCTTTCAAAACATCCGCTGGAATCAAAGGCTCGTCTCCCTGAAGATTGACTACCCTGGAGCCCCCCACTTTTTTTACAACCTCAAAAACCCTGTCAGTCCCCCTGGGATGCTCCGAAGAGGTCAAAATCACCTCCCCGCCATAAGACTTAACCGTTTCCACTATTCTTGAGTCATCGGTAGCCACAATCACACTGTCAAAAACTTCTGCCCGCCTGGCACATTCATAAACCCACATCACAAGCGGTAATCCATTGATTTTACAGAGTGGTTTTCCTGGAAGGCGGGTCGAGCCATACCTGGCTGGAATTACACAAATTATCATTTCATCCATATTTTCCTATGACCTCAACCACCAATAACTTTCGGTATGGCAAAATGACTCTTTTTCACACTGGGTCCATTCTGTAAAATCTGCTCCTGATTTAAAGACTCTGCATTTGCATCATCCCTGAGCGGATCATGAGCCGGTGCCATAAAGCTGGTAGGTTCTACATTTGTGGTGTCCACTTCGTTTAACTTCTGAATATACTCCAGAATCGAACCCAATTGAACAGTCAGACTTTCCGCCTCTTCAGAGGAAAGCTTTAATCGTGCCAGATAGGCAATTTTCTGAACTAATTCACTACTTAACATAACTCTCCCACTTGCTCCTTCAATTTTCAAAATTGGCAAATTTAGCCATTAATTTTCTTCTTACACCATCATTAAACAGGACAGTAAGTTTCATATCATCACCAAAACCACTGATACTCAAAATACGTCCACGGCCATAGGACTTGTGTCGCACATACTGCCCCATTCTAAACTCCACCGTTTCCTGCGAAAAATCCTCATACCCTGGCATCTCAAAAGAAGATTGGACCGGCTGTGAAACAACAGGACGCTTTGTAACCTTCCTCTCAGCACTGTGGTTGACGTGCTCAAAAAAGGTGCTGTTATCTTTATAAACGAAATGACTCTGCGGAAGGTTCTGAAGAAAACGAGATGGAATACCAGGGAGAAGCTCCTTAAAGCGCCAGCGCTGATCCACATGAGAACACTCCAATTTCTCCATAGCTCTGGTGACTCCTACATATAAAAGTCTTCTTTCCTCCTCAATCTTGCTTTCATCATCGAAATTCTGCCTTGAAGGAATTATTCCATCTTCCAATCCAACCAGATAAACATGCTTGAACTCAAGTCCCTTTGCACAATGCAGCGTCATCAGATTCACTGCATTCTCTTTTTTCTCCCAGCTATCAATATCAGAAACAAGTGAAACTTCCTCCAGAAAATCAGACAACTTCTTGCCAGGATTTTCCCGGGACCAGATAGTAATGGCATTGAGAAGCTCATTGATGTTATCCAACCTCCCCAAAGACTCCTCAGTTTTTTCGTTGTTTAAAACTTCTATATACCCGGTCAACTGAAGCATCTCAGTGAGGATTTTCTCAGCGGATGTTCCTTTTTCATAAAGGTCAATCAGTAACTCAAATATGGTTTTTAAATCGGAAAACCCTTTTTGGTACCTGCTGCCCAAAGCAGCCACATCTATTCCAAGTAAACCCTGCAGCAAAGAAAGAGAACTCTTTTTTGCATAATCTGTCAACAGCTCATGAGCCTTCTCTCCCAACCCTCTTGCAGGTACATTGTAAATCCGCTCAAAACTTAGATCATCACAGGGATTAACTAACAACCGCAAATAAGCCAGACAATCCTTTATCTCTGCCCGTTCATAAAAGCTAATCCCCCCAACCAGAATATAAGGAATACGCAATTTCCGAAATGTCTCTTCAAAAATACGGGACTGTGCATTGGTTCTGAACAAAACGGCGATATCGCCACCACGAATCTTCCCTTTTATGGAATCTGTGATTTTTTCGGCAATAGCCAGAGCCTCCTGCCGATCATCTCTGTAACGGCAGACCTGTACCATTTCCCCTTCACTGCGCTCTGTCCAGAGCTTCTTTGGTGCTCTTTTTACATTATCAGCAATAATCGCATTGGCAAAATCCAGTACAGCTTTGCATGAGCGGTAATTCTGCTCCAGCTTGAATACTCTGGTATTGGGAAAAACATTTTCAAAAGACAGTATGTTGTCAACCTGGGCACCACGCCACCCGTATATACTCTGGTCATCATCGCCTACTGCGAAAATATTTCCATGCATTGCACAGAGCTCTTTAATAATCAGAAACTGTGCGGTATTGGTATCTTGATATTCATCAACCAGAACATATTTGAAAAGTTTCTGATAATGCTGCAGCAGTTCAGAATTGTTTCTGAAAAGAAAAACCGTGTTGGTCAGCAGATCATCAAAATCCATGGCCTGCTGTTCATGAAGCAGTCTCTGGTACAGTTTATAGATGCGGGAGATTTCCTGTTCATAAAAGCCTTTGGCCAGATTCTCTGCATCCTCTACAGTCATGCATCGGTTTTTATATCTTGATATCAGACCAGCAGCCTGCCTTGCAGTGACACTGCGCTCGTCTATGTCTAAACTTTTGAGAACCTTTTTAATTAAAGACAACTGATCATCACTGTCATAGATAGTAAATGCAGAGTTATAACCAATCGCTCTGCCTTCAATTCGCAAAATGCGGGCACACAGGGAATGAAATGTCCCTATCCATAATCCATTTGCCGGAACGCCAATCAAGGATTCGACTCTGCTGCGCATCTCCCGCGCTGCTTTATTGGTGAATGTAGCTGCAAAAATCTGCCCAGGAGCTATCCCACTGTCAATCAGATAAGCGATCTTTGCAGTCAAAACCCTGGTTTTGCCGGTACCTGCCCCCGCAAAAACCAGTTCTGGTCCACCAGTGTAAAGTACAGCTTCACGCTGCACAGAGTTAAGAACCATCTTGTCCAATATCGAATGTCGGTTTTTAGATTGTATCATTCTGTGTTGCTCCAAGTACCTGATCGATAGTAGTCAACCCATCAAGTACCTTTCTTAAACCATCACGCCGCAAAGTGTCAAAATCACCCCGCTTGAGACAGTATTGTTTAATCTGTTCGGCCGGAACCCTTTGAGAAACCAGTTTTGAAACATTGGAATCAGGCAACAGAAGCTCAAAAAGCCCTATACGTCCCTTATAACCGCTTCCGTTACAAAATTTGCATCCTTTAGCTTTATAAAACTGCACTCCACTTCGCAAACCAATTCTCTTCAGAAGCTCTTCATCGGGCTGGTAAGCTTCCTTACATTTCTGACACAACCTTCTTACCAGCCTCTGTGCCAACACTGCAATAATCGTGGAAGTTGCCAGAAAAGGCTCTATCCCCATATCGAGCAAACGGGTATATGCACTTGCAGAATCATTAGTATGCAGGGTGGAAAAAACCAGATGCCCGGTTAATGCTGCCTGAATAGCCATCTGACAGGTTTCCAGATCACGCATTTCTCCAATCATTATTATATCGGGATCCTGACGCAATATTGACCTCATACCTTCTGCGAAGGTAAAGCCTGCCCTGGAATTGATCTGCCCCTGACAGATCCCGTCAAGATGAATTTCTACCGGATCCTCCATGGTAACAATATTCTTGGAGGTATCGTAGATTTTCTGGAGACACGAATACAGCGTAGAACTCTTTCCACTTCCGGTTGGCCCGGTTACCAGTATGATCCCATCAGGAGCTTTTATGACCCGTTCAAAATCTGCTATCATTTTGGGAAGAAAACCAAGTTTATCCAGAGTCAGATTGTTGGCATAGGGGTCAAGAATTCTCATCACTATCTTTTCATTTACCCCGCGTTTTCTGGTCATCATGGGATAAGTAGAGACTCTCACATCGATCTCTCGTTCTTCAAAACGTATCTGAAACCTGCCATCCTGCGGTCTTCTCTTCTCGGCAATGTCCATCCCTGACATGATTTTTAACCGTGAAGTGATCTGGGCCCGCAACTGCAAAGGTATGGGATTTTTCTCAACCAGTTCACCATCGATACGAAAACGCAACCTTACATATTTTTCCAAAGGCTCTATATGAATATCTGAAGCCCGCTCCATAATAGCCTGATTTATGAGAAGATTAGCAAGTTTGACGACTTGCGCCCCTTCCTCATCAGAGATTGAATCATGCTCATCCTCTACTTTTACCAAATCAAGCTCTTCTGAGGTGGTAGCCTGCCCCAGAATCTTGGTCATGTCTTCCAGACCTGAAGAATAATTCTTCTCTATGGCTTCAACGATGCTCTTTTCTGTAGCTATTACCGGCTCAATCTCTTTTCCGGTTTTAAATTTTAAATGATCGATCGTTCGCAGATTGGTAGGATCAGCCATGGCCACTGTCAATACATCATCGGACTCAAAAAGAGGAATAACCTTATATTTACGGGCCATCACCTCTGGAATCTGATTGATAAGAGTACGGGAAAATGTAAAATTTTCCAAAACCACATGCTGCACATCTAACTGTGCACTCAATACATCAACCAGTTTACTCTCGGTTATAAAGCCCAGACTGGTAAGACATTTTCCCAATTGAAGACCGGTTTTTTTCTGCTCTTCGAGGCCTTGCTGAAGCTGTTGCTCGGTTATAAGGCCCTGCTCCAGGAGCACCTCTCCTATTCTTTTTTTGTGGTCAAGATGAATCTGAGCACCAAGAACACTGGAAAGCTCATCTTCACTGATAAAACCCAGTTTCACCAGTACACTACCCAGACTGGCCCCCGTTTTTTTATGCTCCTGCAAGGCTATGAGCAACTGTTCATGACTGATAAGGCCCTGGGAAAGCAATATCTCACCTAATTTTTTACGCCGTTTCTCCACCATTATTATGCCACTTGAGAAATGTTGGGGTTTTGTTATTGAGAATTGTTTCTGAAATGATCCCAACCCCGGCTAACCACCTCAGAAATCATGTTATCTTTCTCCAGAAATAATCCCTGGCGATCGCCAGTAAATTTACCAATGCAAAACAGGCCATCACAGTGCTGTGGGGCTACACTTAATGGATCAAACCGATCGGAAGCTGCAAACAACAATTCATAATCCTCTCCCCCGTTAAGAAACCAATCCAGCACTGGTATACCTGCTTCCGCGCTCAATTGTATCATTGCTTCCGGAATCTGCAAAGCATCATATTTTAGAACGATTCCCAGCGCATTTTCATAGGAAAGAGTTCTGCAATCTTTGGAAAGCCCGTCCGAGAGATCCATTAAAGCATGCACCTCCGAATCTGCCGCCAGTATTAATCCAGCTTCAACCCGGGGTACCGGTTTAATATGGTTTATTACCAGTTCATTAAAACAGGAAGGAACATTTTCCCTGCCCCACCGTTTTAATGCCTCAAAACCAGCAGCACTTCTGCCAGGGAAGCCACTGACCCACAAATTATCTCCCGGCCTGGCACCTTTTCTCTGCAATATCCTCTGCCCCTCAGCGACCTTTCCCAGTAAAGTAATCCCAAACACCCACTGTCCCCCTGCCGACAGATCTCCCCCAACTATTGGAAACTGCCATCTGGAACATGCCTGGGAAAAACCCCTGTAAACACTGTGAATATTCTCCCTAAGGTTTTCACTTTTTTCAGGAAACACAAGCTGAATCAAAGCACTGTCAGGCCTGGCGCCCATTGCAGCACAATCACTTACGTTTGATACCATCGCCCGGTATGCAGCTTCCTGCAGGGTCATGGTATTAAGCGAAAAATGCACATTCTCCACAGAAATATCTGTGGTAAGTATCAGTTTCTCTGCTCCATGAGCACATCGTACCGCGGCATCATCACCTATACCGAGCAGGTAAGCATCATTGCGACAACACCCCAAAATCTGCTGCAATTCAGTTATTATTTCGAATTCTGCGGAAGGAAATGCCTGAGAAGCCACAAAAACCTTCTTTGTATATTACGATTTAATTAAACGCTAATTTGATAGTTTTCAGCAAATATAGGTTTTGAAAAACAGCGCTAATTACTATTTTTGCCCATTAAACCTGTTTTTTTCCCTAAACCCTGGAGAATTTAATGAAATTGCCAATTACCCCCGATCCTTCCCGCAACAAAATCGCAGCCGTAGGTTCCGCTCTGGTAGACCTTTGTCTTCTGGAAGAAGAAGATTTCCTGGCCCAGACTGGTGCCAGAAAAGGCGGAATGACTCTGGTGGACAACATTTTTATTCAGGAGATACTAAAAAAATCAAAACGGCAACCGGTCATCGTTCCCGGTGGCTCAGCATGCAATACCATTCTGGGTGTTGGGAAACTTGGCGCCCAAAGCCGCTTTATAGGAAAACGAGGTAATGATGAACTGGGAATACTCTTTGAAAATGGCCTTCGCAATCATAATGTGGAACCGGTTTTGATGCAATCCCAAACACCCACAGGCCACGTACTCTCCATAATCACCCCGGATGCACAACGGTCAATGTTCAGCTACCTGGGTGCGGCAGCCGAAACAACACCCGAAGAGATCACTGCCGATCTTTTTGCCGATTGCGCAATTGTCCACCTTGAAGGTTACCTTCTGTTCAATGAGAAACTGATGATGGCTGCGCTTGAAGCCGCCAAAACTGCAGGTGCATATATCTCTCTTGACCTGGCCAGCTTTACTGTAGTAGAAGCTGCCCTTCAGCTTCTGGAGAAAATCACCGAGAAATATGTAGACATTCTTATTGCCAATGAAGACGAAGCAAGGGCATTCACAGGTCATACTAACGAAGAAAAAGCTCTCCAGTCACTTTCCAAAAAATCCCCCATTGCAGTTCTGAAAGTGGGAAAGCGGGGAAGCCATATAGCCAGTAACGGAGAATTCTTTACCATTAAGGCCATGGGTGATGGCACCGCAATTGACACCACCGGCGCCGGAGATCTGTGGGCTGCGGGTTTTCTTTTTGGTTTGCTCAATGGTTTTCCCCTAAAAAAATGTGGAGAATTGGGTTCTGCATGTGGCTATGAAGTATGTCAGGTAATTGGCGCCAGCATCCCCGAATCTGGTTATCAAAGAATCAGATCACTTTTCTTATAATTTTCTTGCCTTTATCGTGGGAAAAGTGTATTTACCTTTCATTATGGTATTCGGACCCGGGAGAGCATTTTTTCCACTCCTTTCCGTATCAACATCTGCAACAGTTTCTCATGGAGGTTCTTTGTGGCCACTAAGTTGTATGTAGGCAATCTCCCATTCAATGCAACTGAAGAGCAAGTCAGTGAATTTTTTTCACAAGTAGGGGAGGTAAGTTCAGTTAAAATTATTACAGACCGTGAAACCGGGAAATCCAGGGGGTTCTGTTTTGTAGAGATGCAAAATGGGGATACTGCAATTTCCGAACTCAATGGTAAAGAACTTGGTGGAAGAAAAATATCGGTAAGCGAGGCACGGGAAAGAGAGCAACGCCCGGGTGGGCCCCGTGGAAATGGCAATTTCAAGAAAAAATCTGGTGGTTCACGCTCCTGAACGAATCAGAGGCGCACAAAGATGCGCCTCATTTTATAACGTCAATAGGATTCCGGTACCTCTATTATTTGTACAGAGGTAGCTTGTGGTCCCTTTTCACCCATCTCCTCTGAAAATCTTACTCCCATTCCTATCCGCAACTGATCAAATGGGAAATGAAGCAAACTGTTTTTGTGAAAAAAGATCTCCCGTCCATCGACTGTACGAATAAATCCGGCATCCTCATTGAAGAAAATCTTCTCTATTACTCCCTGAACCTGCTGATATGGATGAATTTTCACATCACCATTTAATCTGTCCACCAACTCTTTTATCTGCCTGGAGGCTGCGTCAAATGCCCAACGAATCTCCGCAGCCACATCCAGATGAAGATTTCCTTTTGATGGATCACGACTGACCACCAGCTCATGACCCGGAGGAATCTTTATATCTAATCTTACCCGGTAAGGCTGACCGCTGCTCTGATGCTTTTGCAGTTTTTCAACAATCACCCTACAACTGTTAATATGATTAAATATTCTGTCCAGCTTTGCGGCCTTACGGCGAATCAGATCCTCAAGCTCTTCAGTCTTCTCTACATCTCGAAAAGTAATTTCTAAGGGAACCTGCATATATACTCATCCCGGATCATTGTTAGAGCAATTTTTAACTATAATTAATGCAAACAACATACCATTAAGCATACTCAGAGATGACAAAGCTGACAAGAGTTACGCAATGCCTGGTAAGGAGTCAATCCCTGCTTTACTCCTCTGCGATATGCATAACCCCTGCACCCTATACAGTGCGGAAAATAATCACACGCCGAACATTTTCCCTCCAGATATCGATCAATGCTGCGGGCATATACAAACGGTTCTGCTTCGTATGCCGAGACAATGCTCCCCTCAAAAGCGTTATATGGATACCTGCCACCTTCCCTAAAAAACGGGTGTTCATCAAAATTGGTGTACATACAGGGACGAATATCTCCCTTCACAGTCACATACATGCTGTAAAAGTGCTGAAGACATTCTCCGGCAATAAAAGGAGTAAAAGGAATCCAGTTGTATCCATAGTGTTCCCTGTCAATTAAATGAAGCTTCTGATGAAGCCCTCTTATCTCAAAAGAACTAAGCAACAGATCATCAACCCCTTTGCACCGGTCAGGATAAATAAACTGAATATGTGGAAATACTGCATTTCTGCGGCAAAAATGCCATAGCTCCTCTATTTCATTTATGTTTCTGCTGTTTACCACAAAACAAACCCCAAGACGCAACCTACTGGGATCCTGCGGACGGGAAAAACCAGCCTGAATGAGATTGTGAAACCCTGCCTGCATCCTTACATACGCACCGGAAACCCCTGCCAGACTATCCTGGGTGGCCGGATGCAATGAATCGATCTTTGCCATGAAAGAAACATCATGCCGGTGTAAAAAAGCTGCCATCTCTGAAGTCACCAGCACCGCATTGGAAAAAACCACCGGCTTCAATCCATTATCAAAAATTAACGAAATTATTTCGGTAAATCGTGAATGCAGTAAAGGCTCTCCCCCGCCGGTAATAATTACCGATTCAGCCTTCAGGCGAACCGCTTCGGTTATGACTTTCCTTACATTTTCAAAACTTACCTCCTGGGGTTCTCTCTCAGAACAGTTCGAAAAGCAATATCTGCACTGAAGATTACAGGTGGTATTTAATTCGATCCTTATAGATAGAAGACGCCTCTGATCCCGTGCCAGAATTGCCTGCTGCGAATCAAAGCTGAAACCAATCAAACCAGGAGCCCTTCCTGCCTTCATCTCCTTTAAAATCCCCATAATTCCGCCTTACCAGATCCCTGCGGCTTATCCAAAAGCAAAATTGTAGGACTTTTACCACAAAAAAAGGCGACTCAACGCCCTAAACTGTATGGCTGTTGCCGGTTCACCAATACAGAAATAAAGCGAAAGCCGCCCTCTTAATCAGATCACTAACCACGAAACATACCCATCAGCCTTCCACCTAATGCAGTACCGGTTATGAGTCTGGAAGCACTGACTATTAATAATCCGGTCAGTACTAAAGTAAACCCTGGCTGTCCCACCAGAGCCAGTATTCCCAGCACTGCTGCACCTACACCTGCTACTATCTGCAATCCAGAAGCAGCATTTACCGCTTCCTTGGCCATTATTTTAGCACTGTCTGTGGGTAAATTAACGTGAGAGAGATAATTGAGTCTGGATGTTGTTCCACTACTCATTATCAACGCACCACCATAAACAATCAATGCAATAGCCATCAGAGTCACAGGAAGTATACCAAGTAAAGCCAACACTCCCAAGGTGATTCCACTGAGACCAGCTAAAAATTCCGCTGTAATCCCACCTCCCACCTCAGCAATGTCAAACTGACCTGTTTTATCCGCTTCCATCATATCCGCCATGCGTGAAGAGATCGAAATCCCTTCTATCAAGAATGCGGCACCTACTGCAATCGTAGCTATCATAGCCATCCATAACGGCAATATGTTGGCTAAACCTAAAATGGCAAGCGCTACGGCGCCAGCACCAACCAGAGCCTCTACAAAAGAACCACTTCCAATCACTCTGGCAGTCGTACGAGTCTCTGGCCTGGCTGCTTCATATCCTCGTTGTGCAGCTATATCCATAAGATTCTCCTTTGCCCCAACTTTCTACAAAAAATAACCTGCAGGTATTTGTCCATGTATACTTCACACGGCCATAGTTTCCCTTTGTTATTATGCCATGTGTCAGGTAATAAATACCTTTTCCTTTAAAAATTACGGATAAAGAACTGCTATTTATACCATACTCCTATAAAAAGTAACCTCCCAAAAGGCTACTCTTCTAAAGCCTGAAGCTTTGCCAATCTCCTTAAATGCCGCTCAGAACAGCTGAATCCTGCTTTTAAAAACACCCCTACCAACTCGATGGCCAATTCATATCCAATTACCATGGCTCCCAGACAGATCATATTCATGTTGTCATCCTCCACCCCCTGATGCGCAGAATAAACATCCGAAACTACTCCCGCTCTGATCCCCCTGATTTTATTGGCACAGATACTTGCACCTATTCCACTTCCACAAACCGCAATCCCCCGTTCAACCTCCCCTTTGGCAACTGCATTAGATACTTTTATGACAAAATCCGGATAATCATCATCAGCCTCATACTGATATGCCCCAAAATCCCTCACCTCATGCCCCCACTCACGCAAGGCAGTAATAAGAGGAGTTTTCAGATGAAAACCACCATGATCCACTGCTATTCCTATCATCATTTTTTCATCCCGAATCTTCCTTTCCAATCCCATCCTTTTCTAAGTTGCCCAAAAGAAATTTTCCCCAAGAAGCATGCCAGAAAATTCTTCTTTCCCTAATCGATTCAATAACTTATAGTTACTATCCGACTCCAAGCAGAAACTATTTTTCCTTCCATGATAAAAGCCTTCGATTCCCAGGCTACCAAATTTCTTCTGGGTTACCTGCGTAAACACTCCCTCTCTATAATCGCTGGCATGCTGGCATTAATCGGCGTGGACTGTGTTCAGCTGATTATTCCCAAAATCATCCAACAAACACTGGATACTCTGGGGAAAACCCCTTTCTCCACTTCCATCATCCTGGAAAAATTTCTGCTCATAATCGCTCTGGCCGCCAGCACAATAGTTTTACGATTCCTCTGGAGACTATTTATCATAGGACCTTCCCGTAAGATCGAAACCAAACTCCGCGAGGATATGTTCAAGCATCTGGAAAGATTATCCCCCTCCTATTTCAATAAGACCAAAACCGGCGACCTGATGGCCCTCTTCATCAACGATCTTAACTCCATCCGTATGGCCTGCGGAATGGCACTGATCGGTCTGGTAGATGCCCTCTTTTTAAGCACAATGTCCCTCTTTTTCATGTTTACCATCAGCGTTAAACTAACCCTGTTAACCATCATTCCCCTGCCAGCAATAATATTTCTAATGATCAGAACCGGGAAAATGATCCAAAAACGCCATATCCGGGTTCAAGAGTCATTCGATGCCATCTCCTCTCACGCCCAGGAAACCACCTCCGGGATCAGACTGGTCAAAAGCTTCCACCAGGAACGCCACGAAATCAACCGCTTCGGTCAACTATGTGATACCTATGTCAAATCCAATATCTCACTGGTAAAAATCTGTGGCCTCCTTTTCCCCTCAATTACCCTTCTGGGATCCCTGGCATCTGGAATTCTTATCTATTTTGGAGGCAAACAGGTGATTCTGCAGCAGATCTCCATCGGTCAGTTTATCTCTTTTACTTTCTATATAAATCTTCTGATCTGGCCCATGATCGCTACAGGATGGGTCTTTAACATGTTTCAGCGCGGTCTGGCATCCACCAGAAGAGTACTTGAACTGATGACCACCAAACCACAGATAGTAGTTAAAAGCACCGGAGAAAGCATTGCCCCCCTGAAAGGAAACATCCGTTTCCATTCACTTTCTTTCCGCTACAATGAGCAGTCTCCGCCAATTCTCTCTGATATCAGTCTGGAAATCCCCGCAGGCAGCTCCCTGGGTATAGTCGGTAAGGCAGGCTCAGGGAAAACCACTCTGGTCTCTTTACTTTTTCATCTCTACCCTGTGAACCCTAATCAGATCTCTATCGATGGACACGACATAAACAGCATCCCTCTTTCTCTCCTGCGTTCTTCAATAGCATTTGTCCCCCAGGATTCTTCACTGTTTTCCGATAGCATCCGTGAAAATATCGCCTTCGGCATAAATGGCGATATTCCACAGGAAATCATTCAAACCGTAGCTCAAAAAGCATCTATCCATAAAGACATTCTGAATTTCTCCCAGGGCTACTCCACCAGAATCGGCGAACGGGGTATCACTCTCTCCGGAGGTCAGAAACAAAGACTGGCCATCGCCAGAGCACTTCTCCTTGACTCTCCCATTCTTGTTCTGGATGATGCACTCTCATCTGTAGATTCTGCTACCGAACGGGAAATCCGTACCGCGCTGACTCACGAGATCCGCAAAAAAACATCAATTATCATAGCGCACAGAATCTCTACAGTAAAAGATTGCGATAAGATAATAGTGCTTGATGACGGCAAAATAAGCGAGCAGGGATCCCATGAACAACTCCTCTGCGCAGGCGGTTTCTACTCCCGACTCTATGAACTGCAAAAAACAGGTGAACCGGTATCATGAGCAACTATTATCATGAAGAGAACACTCCAGATTCCTTTTTCAATAAAGATGTTGTAAAACTGCTTTTTAAATATATCCTGAGATATCGCAGCCATCTTTATCTGGCCTTTCTTTTTGTCTCTATAATCACTACCGTCACCCTTATCGTTCCCTATCTTTCCAGAATTACTATCGACAGATACATCGTTAAATCCGGTTACATTCTTAAACACGACAAAGTATCTGCCGCTCACAGCAGGGATTTTGAAAAACTGTTATCAAAATCCATAGTACTCAAAGATGATACCCTCTTTACCTTTAAAACCAACCTCTCCGGACTTTCGACAGATGAAATCAGAAGACTTACGGCCCATGGCACTCTTTCCGAAAGCACATTCACTCTGATCGAATCACCTGCAGTTGACAGCAAGCTGAATAAGAAAATCAGTGAAGCTCAGGCGGCAGAGGTACTGTGCGCTTTCCCCAATAACCGATATTTACTTAAAGATAACAGCAGCTTTTTTTTCACCGTCTCAGAAACCGCACAACTGCGAATCCAGGATATCCGCCAAACCGGTTTTATGGTACTTATCATTCTTGGACTTTTCATATTGCAGTTTGCAGCCTCATATTTCCAGATAATCACCCTTATGAAACTCTCTCAATATGCAATGAGAGACCTGCGAATCGATCTTTTCTCTTATATAACTTCTCTGGAGTTGTCCTTTTTTGACAGAAACCCCATAGGGAAACTGGTCAACCGAATTACCAATGATATCGAATCGCTCAACGAACTGTTCTCTACCGTACTGGTTACCCTGGTTCAGGATGTCCTTATCCTCACAGGCATAACCATTATCATGTTTTTCACAGATCGTCATCTGGCTCTGGTTGTCAGTATCTCTTTTCCGGCTCTGTTTGTGGTAATGCTTCTATTCAGAATCAAAGCACGTCAGGCATATCGGGTCATCAGAACCAGGATAGCAGATCTGAATTCGTTTCTTAATGAAAACATCTCCAATATCCGGATAATCCAGGTGTTCGTACAGGAGCTTCGTCAATTTAACAAATTCAAATTGATCAACGGTCTGGTCTACAAAGCCAATTTCAAGCAGGTGATCATCTATGCGATTTTCCGCCCGCTGATTGATTTTTTTAAATGGTTCACCATAGGTCTGGTTATCTACGTTGGAACCACCCTTTTTCTTGAAGGTACAATCTCCTACGGTCTTATTGTGATGTTTCTGGCCTATATCAACAGTTTCTACGAACCAATAGGCGATCTTGCAGAAAAATTCGATATCCTTCAGAGTGCAACCGCTGCAGGAGAAAAGATCCTGACAGTGCTCAATGCCCCCTGCCGCAAAGAGCCGGTTCTGCACAGTAAACCTGAACTCCTCCTGCCTGAAAATCAGTTGCGTGGAGAGATTGTTTTCGATGATGTCTGGTTCTGCTATACTCCGGGAGAATGGGTCCTTAAAGGGGTATCGTTCTCTATACCGGCACGAAGTACGTTGGCTATAGTAGGTGAAAGTGGCTCCGGAAAAAGCACCATAATAAATCTCATCTCAGGTTTTTACCCGATAAGCAAAGGAAAAATACTGATTGATGGAATCGATATCACAGAGATACCTCCGGGTTTGTTGCGCTCTAATATTGCCACCGTTATGCAGGACGTTTTCCTTTTCTCGCGCACCATCAGGGAAAACATCATCATGGGTAAAACCTGGAATGAATCCAGATTTCAACAGGTCACCACCCTAACCCATGCCAGCAAATTCCTCCAGCGCCTCCCTCATGGAGCAGATCAGAATGTCATGGAAAGAGGAGTAACCTTCTCTGCTGGCGAAAGACAGCTCCTGGCCTTTACCAGAGCACTCTATTTTGACCCTTCGATTCTTATCCTGGATGAAGCGACTTCCAATATTGACACCGAGACCGAAGTCCTGATTCAGGATGCAATCTCTCAGCTAATTAAAGGACGAACTTCGATTGTAATCGCACACCGGCTCTCTACTGTCAGAAGTGCAGAAAAAATCCTGGTACTTAACAAAGGCCAGATAGCAGAGTTTGGTGATCACGATACACTGATGCGATTTAAAGGGCTGTATTATGAATTTTTCAGACTGCAGTTTGAGAAAACCACATGAATTAAGTAGAACCGCTTATGAACTATATCAACATCATCTGAACAGAAAAGAACAAATTTTTCGGAAATACCGATCCACTGTCACTGGCCAAAAAATATAGCACTTCTCTTTATGTTTACAACGAATCCATACTGAAAAGCCGCTGTAAAGCAATCACACAGAGTATCTGAATCAACCTGCATCTAATCCCGAAAAAATCCAACAGATCATTTTTGAGTTGTTCCTTATGGGTATCGGTTAAACCATGAGGTGCGCCCTTAAAGATTTTAAATGTTGCTTTCTTGACTATCTTCGAAGACTTCAGGTGAACAGCCGACAGGAACGATCCGGTCACTCGCCATGAATGATAAGAGTGGGTATATCTATTTTCTTCAGGTCATCGGTAAAATCGGTCTCATAAAGCCCTGATTTCAATCCAATGCGTTTGTACTTCCACTCATCATCCCCTGAGGAAAAAACCAATCGATAAGCGACTGTGATACTTTCGCCCCGGCCGATTAAATCCGAAAAAAGGGCCACTGGCGAGATCTCTTTACGAGCATTTAGCCATCAACTTGCCTTTAACTGATCCAGGGGTGAGCAGAGTTCATAAAAATTCTTAAACTGATAAAATATTTATACCTTCCGTTGTTATGCTCGCATACCTGTTCTAAATAAAAATTTTTTAGCACTGAAATGTATATTTGCTTTATCTTAAATATGTAAGTATAATTCAGAATAGCTTCACTATTTTCCGGGCAAGGAAAAAATCGCTCGAAGAATATACTGAGGAGATTTTGTGAAAATATTCCGTTTTAAACGGGAAGTGCTGAAATTTTTGTGTAAACCTCATAGATAGGTGGATAAGGATTATAT
>CAYPMS010000014.1:0-56298 GCA_964411655.1 uncultured Fibrobacter sp. | reverse complement strand
GTTTCAAGCTGGCCGATAAGCGGGGATGCTTCAATTTTACCGTCAGATGATTTCCATGCCATAAAACGGGTGAAACCTGCTGATATAGTACCGGCTTTTGCTTCCAGTCCATCGGAAATAACAACCACTCCATTATAAGTAAACAGCCGTGGAATTGCCTGTTTATATGTTTGAATCTGCTTGAATGCTGAATGAATTGTTGCGTTTTCATCGGCAGGGTTTTTAAGTTCAATTACCACAAGAGGAATGCCGTTTACAAACAGAATGATGTCAGGGCGTTTGTTGTTGTTGTTCTCAACAACTGTATATTGATTTATGACATGAAAGTCATTTTTTTCAGGATTCTTGAAGTCTATCAACCATGCATAATCACCACGAACACTACCGTCATTTTTGAGGGTTACTTTGACTCCTTCAGTGAGCATACGGTGAAATGCTTCATTGTTGGTAATAAGTTCCGGTGAATTGAGACGGAGAATCTGTTTGATTGCATCTTCGCAGCAATCCTGCGGAATATCGGGATTTATTCTTGCTACCGATTCGCGTAAACGGTCAATAAGGATGACATCTTCAAATGAATCACGTTCAGGTGTTTCACTGTCAGGTGCGATATCGGGGCCGTAAATAGAACGAAAGCCCTGTTGTTCGAGAAGATCAATTGCAAATTCTTCTATGGTGGATTCGGTGATTTTATTTGCTATCATCTTTCTTTCCTGAAATTCGCTTCATTTCTTTATCGAAATCCGAGAGGTAATTTTCATCCTGTATTTTTCTGAATGAGTCATATTCTTTTTGAGCAAGAACAACTGCGACTTCAATTTTTCATTCGTATACATAGAGAACTTCTATGTTGACCTTTCCATCAGACATCTGGCAAACAGTAATCTAATTATCGGGAAGCTTTCTTTTTTCAGCCATATTTTAATACCTTGTGCAGCTAATTGTCTGGACCGTGATTTGCTTGATTATCTTGATTAACTTGATTTTAAAATATTCTAATCATGGTAATCCGATAATCTTACTAATCAAGGTTCAGACATTTTCTTTATTAAGGAGTTGTTGTGGACACGTTTGAACTGCAAACTTTTCGCACCGAAATTAATAAGGAGTCCAATTTCCATTTTGTACGCTTCCAGATAATTCATTGCTTGCGCAAGATGAACATCTTCAAGTGCAACAAGTGCTTTAAGTTCAACCATAATTTTACCTTCAACAAAAAAATCAACCCGGCGGGTGCCAATATGTTCACCTCGATAAAAAATTCCCATTTCCTTTTCGCGCTCGAAATTTAAACCTTCGTAACCCATTTCAATTGCAAGAGCACGTTGATAAATAACTTCCTGAAAACCATTACCAAGCGTTGAGTGGACTTTCATTGCACAACCGATGATGCGTCGGGTGATGTCTGCATGCAAAACGTCTGGACCGTGATTCACTTGATTTCTTTGATTACCTTGATGGTCTTGGTTATTAATCATGTTAGTCCTTTAAACCTTCCATATTGTCTGGACCGTGATTTGCCTGATTATCTTGATTAACTTGATTTTAAAATATTCTAATCATGGTAATCCGATAATCTTACTGATCAAGGTTCAGACATTTTTCTATTCATGCTAATCCTATAATCCTTCTAATCAAGATTCAAACACTTACCCGCACTTCGCCGGAGATAAGTTTTGGAAGAAGGGTATCGCGAAGATTTTCCAGCGATTCTATCTGTTGGCAATTGTTAATAACTTTTAAATCTATTGGTTTTGATGCTTCTTCGAATTTTAAAACTAAAGATATTGGTGGAATCGCCAAATCCAATGCTTCTATATCAGCTTTACTGATTGCGCCAAAAACAGTGCCGGTATCATTGAAACGTTCGATTTCAGTCATTAACGATTTCATTTTGAAATATGTGTAAGTATATAAGTCTTTCTGGTACTTGTAGTTGAATGCTGCAACACCACGCCCAATACAACATTTTTTATGAGCCATATTCTGGGCTCCAACAGGGGCTCTAACACTTATTAATGTGTCGTGTTTTTCGGCAAAGCGAACAGGTGCGGTAGTAAAAACTCTTTCTTTTGGAAAGCGGAAACCAAAATCAGCATTTCCTTGAAACATCGGTATGCCCACACCGTTTTCATTGTAGCTTTCTCCGGGAGGAGAAGAACCCATTACAAAATCGAATTCGTCGGGCATTTTACCTTCCCGCCACCCCTCCGGTAATCCATCCTTACATGGTTCCACAAACCACTGCCGGAAAAGCGCCTCTGCCATTGCTTCGAGTGTTTTGTTCTGCCGGTTGAGCAGGTCGATTTTATCGTCAAGACTGGAGAGAACGGAGGCTATGGCTTTTTGTTCGGGCAGAGGGGGAAGAAAAAATCTATGATTCCTTACAACGTCGGTCTCCACTCGTTGACGGCCTGAACTGCCTGTCATTGCAAGAATAGCGACATCGCGGAATTCATCAGAAATTGCGAAGTAGTAAAGAAACTGTTTGTCGCTAATTCCTTCTCTTTGACGAAGAACAATGTACTCTGTAGAGCCAAATCCAATTTCATTATTATCAAGAATATCAATGTAAGCGGTTTTGCCATTCTCAAGACATGGTGTAATTCTTGCAATTATAGTGTCTCCATTCCTGAACTTCATTCCGCCATTAAAGGGTTCGAGTGTATAACCCGAAACTCGTTTGGTAAAGGGAATAATCTGCTCCATTGCTACCTTTTTAGCCAGCGATCCTTTAACCAAACTTTCTGTAGGATTGATTAAGGCAATCTCATCAAGGACTGTTTCTTTCCACTCACTCATACCAGCTTCACCTTCTCCTTGTCTTGAACAGGATTCCGGGATTGCAGGATTGCCATGAATATCTTCTTCTGTTTTCATCTCTTTAATCATGTCCATCCTGTAATCCTGTAAATCGTGTTCAGACGATTTACCGCCTTTTCCCTTCCGGTAAATAGTCACCCCCTTTCTGTCAATATGTTCCTTCAATTTTTTATTGGTGATAGTCGGATAGGCAATGAAGTCGAAGAAAAACGGCAGGTAGGTATCTTCTTCAAATATGAATTTTAATTTGGCGGCCAGACCGGCTGTCACCTTTTTGCCCTTGATGGCGATAACGACATCAGAGGCTTCTTTATAGGTATCAATTGCGCGGGAACCGAAGAGTACGGCTTCATCGATTTGATCAAACCCTGAAAGAATACCGATAATCTGAGCGAGCTGTTTTTCGGAGAGCCCGTATTTCATTAGTCAGAAGCCTTTTTCAGTTGATAATAAAGATCACGTACAAGCGGATAAAAACCATCCCGAATGTATGAAACGGTTTCTTCAAGTATCTGATCGTCATACGTATGACTGGTCAGGTTACGTTTCTCAAGGGCTTCCATCCACCCCTCCGCATTGGTTATAATCTCATCCTGAAACGCCTGCCGGATTGCCTGTTTTCCATTTTTGACGTTGTCATACCCTTCGTTTTCGAGGTAATCTTTAAGCACTTTCCAGGAAAGCTCGATAAGAATTTCAAAACGTTGTACCAGTCCCTCTTTTTCCAGTTGAGAGAGAGCTTCCGTGTCATCAGATACAACTTCATTAAGTAAAAGAAATGCCCGTTCAAAATTCTGGAACCGCTGTTTCCATCGGATATCATTGTTCATATTTGCTCCTCAAATAGTCTTGTACACGATTTCATGATTACAGGTTTCCATGATTATTTTCTTCTGTTTTCATCTTTTAATCGTGTCCATCCTGTAATCCTTCAAATCGTATTCAGACACTGTTTTTAATCCTGTCCATCCTGTAATCATGTAATTCGTGTTCAGACGATTTTCACCTTCTTCAAATTCTCCAAAATCGCCTTATTCAGTTTTTCCTCTTCCTTCAACTGCTCCATGAACTCTTTTTTAAGGCTGGTAAAACGTTCATTGAAATCAAATTCATCCTCTTCTTCCGGCAGTCCCACATACCGTCCGGGAGTGAGGACGTAATCGAGTTCCTTTACACGCTCAATAGATGCGGAATTGCAGAATCCCTTTATATCCTGGTACTTTCCTTTCAGTTTTCGCCACTCGTGGTAGGTTCCGGCAATTTTCTGTATATCTTCTTTAGAAAGTTCACGTGTACGCCGGTTGATCAGATGTCCTTCGTTTCTTGCGTCAATAAAGAGAATCTCATCGGTACGTTTACGATAACCACCATTAGCTTTATTTCTGCTCAAAAACCAGAGGCATGCAGGAATTTGCGTATTTAAAAACAGTTTTGCCGGTAAATTTACAATACAGTCAACCAGACGGGCTTCAACCAGTGCCTTGCGTATCTCACCTTCACCGGATGTTTTAGATGTTAAGGAACCTTTTGCGAGCACAAATCCGGCAATACCGCTGGGGCTTAGATGATAAAGGAAGTGCTGTATCCATGCATAGTTGGCATTTCCCGGAGGAGGTGTGCCAAATTTCCAGCGGCCGTCATTGCGGAGCAGTTCACCGCTCCAGTCACTGTCGTTAAATGGCGGATTGGCTATGACATAATCTGCTTTGAGGTCTTTGTGCGCATCATGGAGAAAAGAACCTTCATTGTTCCATTTTACCTGTGAACTGTCAATACCACGGATGGCAAGATTCATTTTTGCCAGTCGCCATGTGGTCTGGTTGCTTTCCTGTCCGTAAATTGAGATGTCATTGAGTTTCCCCTGATGACTTGCCACAAATTTTTCAGACTGCACAAACATTCCACCTGAACCGCAACAGGGATCAAAAACCCTGCCTTTATGTGGTTCGAGAATTTCGACAAGCAGTTCAACAACACTGCGGGGTGTATAGAACTGGCCGCCCTTTTTACCTTCAGCAAGCGCAAATTCTCCAAGGAAATATTCAAACACATGGCCGAGTATATCGGCACTGCGAGCTTTGGCATCTCCAAGAGCGATATTGCCGATAAGATCAATTAAGCCCCCAAGGTTGGTGGGGTCAAGATTGCCTCTGGCGTACACTTTTGGCAGTACATCGCGGAGCGACGGGTTTTCCCGTTCAATGGCATCCATTGCATCATCAACGGTTTTTCCGATAGTGGGTTGTTTTGCGTGTGACTGTAAAAAGCTCCAGCGGGCGGAAGGTGGAACAAAAAAGACGTTTTCAGCCTTATACTCGTCTTTATCTTCCGGGTCTGCGCCTGCATATTCCCCTTTTTGAGATAAAAGCCTCTGGTGCAGGTCTTCAAATGCATCAGAAATGTATTTAAGGAATATCAGTCCTAAAACAATATGCTTATATTCGGCGGCATCAATATTTTTACGGAGTTTGTCGGCAGCTTTCCAGAGCTGTTTTTCGATTGGTTCTTCCTGTGATTTTACTTCTTTAGCTTTTGCCATTATTGCCTTCTTACATTGAGATATACTATCAAAATTTTAATAGATTCGTATTCAAACAGAATTTTTAAATTACATTAAATAATTCTCAGTTGCATTATTTTTTGACAAAATATGCGGATTTCTGACATGATGCAAAGAATTTGTAGAAGGCAAACCACCGGAAAAATGCCCATGGTTATTTTTCAACGGTTCTTCCATTTAAGCGACTAACATAAGATTTAATATCAATGAATTATTCCGTAGTCACTAAAAATGTGTTTGATAATAAATGATTGTAGCCACAGCAAATAAATTTTATAGAATACATTTCAATCAATGTTTTTAGTGATTTTGTTGGTTATTGAGTTTACATGAAATAAGGAAGTTCCGTTTCAGATACGTGAAAAAGCACGATAAATATCTGCCACTTGGAGATTTTGACCGGGCAATGCGTCGTTGTCTTAAAATTGCCGGTTTAAAGGATGCACATTTCCAAACCGTAGACCTCTACGGTCGCCACCATATCGTCACAACTGATAAGTCATTGAAATTATTAATGGAACACACTTGCGCACCCAAGTTTCCCAAACCTGGTGCCGCAATTTGGAATTGAGCAGGGTACTGTTAATTATCAATACACGCACAATAATGTCCCTCTTCGTCTTCGCAAGGATACAGTTTCGGTACTTCTGATCTGCATTTGTCTCTGCTCTTAAAGCATCGTTTGAAAAAAGGACATCCGTTATTATCTGGAAATTCCCAATCGGTGCTTTGTTCCGGCTTAAAATTGTAAATTTTTCTTTCCGGATCAATCACTGGTACAGCATCGAGAAGTGCCTTTGTATAGGGATGGCAGGGATTTTTGAAAAGATCTTCGGTCCTTCCAATCTCTATTATACTTCCCTGGTACATCACAGCAACTCTCTGAGAAATGTATCTTACAACCGAAAGATCATGAGAAATAAACAGCATGGTTAAAGAAAGGCTGTCTCTGAGGCTTTTTAAAAGATTCAGGATCTGAGCCTGAACCGAAACATCCAGTGATGAAACCGGTTCATCAGCTATAATAAGCACTGGATCTGCTGCAATACTTCTGGCTATAGCAATACGCTGACGCTGTCCACCAGAGAACTCATGCGGAAACTTATGCATCATTTGCGGATCTAGTCCGCTTTGTGCCATCAGTCTTGAGACACGCCCGATTTTCTCTTGTCTGGAAATTTTCCCGGTAAATGGCTCTGCGATGATCTCCAGAACTGTCATCCTGGGATTCAGAGAAGAATATGGATTCTGAAAAATCATCTGCATCTGTTTTCGCAAAGGTCTGAGTTGATTTGGACCGAGTCTGCAGAGGTCAACACCATTGAGAAGAATACTTCCAGTGCTTTCTTTCTGTAACCGGATTATGGTTCTTCCAAGAGTGGTTTTTCCGCATCCGGATTCACCAACCAAGCCCAGGGTTTCACCTTTTTTAAGACTGAAACTGACATTGTTAACTGCTTTATTACCTTTTTTACTGCGGTTACTCTCTTCGTAAATCACTGAGAGATTTTTTACCTCCAGAAGGTTTTCCCTGTTCATAAGGAGATCTCTCCTTTTTTAACCCTGCTGCAACAGGTAAAGTGCTTCGGAGCAATTTCTGAAAGTTCAATTTTTTCTTCAAAACATTCCTCTACTCCGAATTCGCATCTGGGAGCAAACGGACAACCCTTTATAGGCTGTGTTGGGTCATATGGGGGACCTCCAATTCCATAAAGCTGGTCAATTTTAGAATGAAGAGATGGGACACTGCGGATAAGAGCACTGGTATAGGGATGCGAAGTACTTTTAAAAAGGGATACGGTTTCTGCAGATTCCAGAATCATTCCTGCATACATGACATGAACCCTGTCACAGAATCCCGCTACAATTCCCAGATTATGCGTAATGAAGATAATTGACATTGAATATTGTTGTTGAAGCTTTTTCATCAGGCTGAGAATCTGTGCCTGAGTGGTGACATCGAGTGCTGTTGTGGGTTCATCAGCTATAAGAATAGCGGGTTTGGTGACCAGTGCCATTGCTATCATCGCTCGTTGAAGCATTCCTCCTGAGAACTGATGAGGAAAAGATCGGATTTTTTTATGGGGTTCTTTTATGCCGGTTTCAGAGAGCATATCGGTTGCGATCTGCAGTGCTTCTTTACGGGAAATATTCTTATGACAGAGCAGCGGTTCTGTCAATTGGTCCGAGAGACGAAGGTATGGATTGAAAGAACTCAGAGGATCCTGGAAAATCATACTGATCCGGTTTCCTCTGATCGATCGTATCATCCGATCCTGGCAGCTGATAAGATCAATTGAATCAAACAGGGCTTCTCCTTTTACCACGGCAGGCGGACTGGGCAAAAGGCGCAACAGTGAGAGCGAAAGAACCGTTTTGCCTGAGCCGGATTCACCAACGATTCCCACGGTTTCGCCCTGAGAGATGCTTAAAGAAACGCTTCTGACCGCATGTACTTCCGAGCCTCTCAGATGAAAAGATGCAGAGATGTTTTTCAAATCAAGAAGCATCGGTTTACTCCCGCGATGATTTCGGATCGAGTGCATCCCGCAAGCCATCACCAATAAAATTGAGAGAAAAAAGTGTGAGTGAGAGAACAGCTCCAGGGAACAGAAGAAGCCATGGATACTCTTCCATAGCCTCTGTTCCTTCACGTATCAATATTCCCCAGGAGCTTGCCGGAGGTTGTACTCCCAGTCCCAAAAAACTTAGGAAAGCTTCAAGAAGCATGATCGCCGGAATGGTAAGGGTGGCATAGACTATCACTGGTCCGGTTATATTAGGTAAAATATGACGAATTATGATTTGGGGTTGACTCAGGCCAAGTCCGATAGCTGCATCGATAAACTCCTGATGACGTAAGGCCATGACCTGACCACGCACTATACGGGCCATGGTAAGCCATTCTACCGCTCCTATGGCAATAAATAGAAGAAGGAGGCTTCTCTGGAAAAACACCATCAGAATGATTACAAAGATGGTAAATGGGAATGCGTAGGCAATATCCACTATGCGCATCATAATACTGTCTACCTTACCTCCACACCATCCGGCCACCGCACCCCAGCATACCCCTATTACAACCGATACCAGTGTGGCACACAGTCCAACCGAAAAGGAGACTCTTCCTCCGTATAATATTCTGGTAAAGAGGTCTCTTCCCAGCACATCAGTACCCATCAAATGGGATGCACCAGGAGGAGTGGCTCCAGAGGAGAGTTTCTGGCTTTCATAACTATAGGAGGTAAGCAGTGGTGCTGCGATACAAAGAGAGATCATAACCAGAAGAAAGATCAGTCCGCCAACAGCCAGACGATTATGTAGGAACCGTCGCATTCCTTCTCGCCACAATGAATTTCCTGCCAGTGTTGATTCCGTTTTCATTTAAGGGTGCTCCGAAGGCGGGGATTAAGAAAGGCAATGAGAATATCTACTATGGTGTTGAAAAATATCATTATCAGAGCATAGAAAACCACAGATCCCATTATCATGGTGTAATCGCGGTTAAATGCTGCTGTAACAAAGAATCTTCCCAGCCCGGGAATCGAAAAGATGGTTTCGATTACAAAGGAACCGGTGATAAGCCCGGCCGCTGCCGGACCAAGAAATGAGAGTACAGGAAGAATTGCACCGCGCAGTGCATGACGAAAAATTATTATCTTTTCGGAAAGGCCTTTGGCACGTGCAGTTCTTATATAATCCTGAACCATCGTTTCCAGAAGACTTCCGCGGGTCAATCTGGAGATATAAGCCACGTAAACCATCCCCAGGCTCAGTGCAGGAAGAAACCTGTCGGATGCAGTGTTCCATCCAGACACATTAAACAATCCAAGCTTCAGGCTGAAAATCAATACCAGCAGGGGACCTAACACAAAAGATGGAATACAGATCCCGGTCATACTCATGCTCATAGTGAGATAGTCACGAACTGAAGAGGGTTTTGATGCAGCAATCATGCCTGCGAGAATCCCCAGTACTAAAGCTATTATAAGAGCATACAAACCCAGTTCCAGCGAGACCGGAAATGATTCGGCGATAAGTTCGGTGACCGTGCGTCCAGGATACTTGAAAGAAGGCCCAAAATCTAT
This sequence comes from uncultured Fibrobacter sp., assembly GCA_964411655.1. Classification (GTDB taxonomy): domain Bacteria; phylum Fibrobacterota; class Chitinivibrionia; order Chitinivibrionales; family Chitinispirillaceae; genus JAAYPC01. Next base: position 46,827 of record CAYPMS010000014.1, on the reverse strand, counting down.
GGTAAGCATCTTGGAAAGGTAAAGAAAGTACTGGGTAAGAAGTGGTTTATCCAGTCCGTAATGGGAGTTAAGTTGATTTAAGACTTCCGCTGAGATACTTTTCTCTGTGCTGAAAGGGCCACCCGGTGCCAGACGGATAAGAAAGAAGGTGATTGTGGCTATCACAAGCAGTGCAGGAATCGTTTCAAGGAAAATTCGTTTGGCAATAAAACGGAGCATGCTATTCCAGGCTGATGAATTTAAAGTTGTGGATATTCAGGATATTTGGATGCCACCCCTTTACCGAAGGATGCAGCAGGTAAACATTGGTATAGAAATAGATGGGAAGAATCGGGAGTTCATCCATCAGAATCGATTCTGCTTCTCTGAAGTAACGATAGCGAATTGACTGTTCTGAAGCCCTGGAAGCGGCATCGATTAGACTGTCGTAAGCCCGGTTTGACCATCCCGTGCGGTTGTTGCCACTACCGGTGACCCACAGATCAAGAAATGAGTTTGGGTCATTATAATCACTGATCCATCCCATTCTGGCAATATCGTAATCTTTACTGTTGGTTGAAGCCAGGTAGACTTTCCATTCCTGGTTTATAAGGGTGACTTCTATTCCAAGATGCTCTTTCCACATCTGCTGGATAGCCTGAGCTATTGTATGGTGGATTTCTAAGGTGTTATACAAAAGTGAAAGAGAGGGCACTGGATTTGATTCACTAAAACCAGATTCAGCAAGCAGTCTTTTAGCTTCTGCAGGATCAAAATGCAAAACTGAATCATAGCTATATCCGGCAGTATTATAAGGTGTGAAACATCCGGCCGGGATTTGACCGCCTTTGGTGACATGTTCTGTCAGTTCATCTCTGTTTATGGCCAGAGAAAGTGCTTTTCTGAATTTTTTATTGTCCAGAGGTTTACGGGTCACATTGATCAGATAGTAATATGTGCCAAGATAGGGATCTATTCGGAGTTCATCGGGTTTATTGGTTTTATACCAGTCGATTTTCTGTGGAGGAAGTCCGGTGGTGATATGAAGCTGACCGGTACGGAATGCACGCTCTTCTGTCAGCATGTTTTCGATCGGATAAAAGTTAATCTCTTTCAGGGAAACATTTGCTGCATCCCAGTAATTCTCATTTTTTCGAACCGTTATTATTCTGTTGATCTGCCAGGTGGCGAGTGTAAACTGACCGTTTCCCACGAAATTCTCTGCGCGGGTCCATTTGGTTCCTCTGGAATCTATATTTCCATGCTTAAGAATAGTTGGTGGATGAACCGGGAACCAGGAATGGTGCATTATGAGAGAGAGAAAATAGGGAGTAGGTTTCCCCAGCTTTATCACCAGCGTACTGTCATCAGGAGCTTTTACTCCCACTTTTGAAAAGTCATCTATTTTTGATTTGTGATAGTCTTCAGCATTATCAATGCAATACAGCATATAGGCGTATTCTGCAGCAAGAGCAGGAGAGAGGATTCTCTTGAAGGAAAAGAGAAAGTCGGATGCTTTCACTTTATCTCCGTTAGACCAGCGACCATTACTTCTCAGGTGGAATGTCCAGTTCTGGTTGTCTTCTGATACTTCCCAGGAACTGGCTGCGCCTGGAAGCGGCTGAAGATTTACCGGGTCCGGAATCACCAGTCCCTCCAGAAGAGATTGAATGATATGAAATTCGGGAATTCCGGTCACAATGTGAGGATCGAGATCCTGGGGTTCGGTCTGGTTACCATAATGAAGTATTCCGTTTTTTATTCCATTTTCAACCGGAGTAGTTTTTGAATTACAATGAATTAAGCCTAAAACCGGTATTATTATCCATAAGGTAAAATAAACCTTTTTTTTCATGAATTTCTCCGAAAAGTTTTCAGGATCCTGCTCTGGTAAGTTTATCTGCGTATAAGTTCACAGGGAAAGACAAATCAGCAGAACCGTTTTCTTTATTTTATGCTGAAGGGATAAAATTAAATCATGGAATCATTGAAATACCGCTTTTTTACCCTCTACCTTTTCTTCAGAAGCCGATCGGAAAGTTTTTTCTTCAAACCAGAACATAGTCAGAAAGATCAAAGCTACATCTGAAACATTAACAAAATAGTCTTTAAGGTTTTTATTATAGATGATCGGGTGTGTGAGAGGAGAGAAACCTGAACAAAGGATTGTAAGATTTTCTTTTAATCATAAAGAATGACCGGAACTAAACAATGGGATCATCATTGTATGCCAGAAAATGGCTAGACCATAGTGCACTATAAACTATTGTAAGTAAATAATTGTTCTGCCCCTGTATATAAGAAAACGGTTATAAGTGCATTATGGTCTGCATAGTTGCAAAAAGAAAGGTTGGAAGCGTATGATGGGATTTCCTCCTATGGATTTTCCGCCGCTGCTTATTTCATATTGCTGGATGAAACACCTTCAGACTCTGAAGGAATAAGGTAAGATACTGTTGGTGCAACGGTGCCAATGAGGAAAAGAACTACTATCAAACACACAACTGGCTTAACAAGCTTGTTAAGAAATTTCCTGGGCATAGATGGTATCCTCTCTGTTTCTGATGTGATGAATGCTTAACTGAAAGGATACGGTTCGAGAGGGGAAATTATTGATAAAAAGGACGGTAGTTTCCAAGAAATTCCATTGAAATCAGATGGTTGCAGTTGTTAGGACTTTGGTTTCTGCTGTTTCTTCCTTTATAGCGGTTTTGATTCTCAATGCAGAGAAAAAATTGATCACTGCTATAAGGGCAGCAAAGAGAAATACATACTGGTAACCCCAGATTTTCCAAATAATGCCACAGAAAATTGCACCGGATATTGAAAAAATGTGATCAAGACTGACTGCCATCTGAAGAGTGGGAGTGACATGTGATGGATGAAGAGCTATCTTTTTTAGCCAGGTAGCCCGGGCCATACCTACCGACATAAGCAATCCATCGGTGATAAAACAAACTCCTGTAACAAAGAAAGCGATATCATTACTGAAAAGAGTTTGAGCAGTTCCATAACCGATGCAGATAATTACGAGTATTACTGCTTCAGAAGCAAGAACCAGTTTTTCCCCGAATCTATCGATACACCATCCGATAAAGGGCTGAAAGAAGATACCGATCGCTCCCCCAATGGTCATCAATGTCGCTACCGTTGTTGTCGGCCTTTTAAAAATGGTCACCAGTACCCAGGGGGCAAAGGTGAGAAATATCTGTTTACGTGCTCCATAAAGAATCGAAAGAAAGTAATAAAGGTTGTATTCTTTATAGATTTTCAGTTTTGATGAAGCGCTCTGTGAGGATTGCTTTTTCATTTTCAGAAGAAGAAGGGAGGCAATGAGAAATCCTACGGAGGCGATTATGAAGGTTAAGTTGAAGGAAAAGTGAAGATATCGGAAACCCAAAAATACCAGCGCACTTCCTGAGATAGCTGCGAAATTTCTGGCACTGTTAAACTGGCCAAGTCTCTTGCCGGTGTGACCGCTTCTGGCGAGTTCCATTCCTATCGATGAGTTCAAGGGAAGCATGATATGCTGCCCCGTGCTAAGCAGAAAGAGCCATATCACCATTATAGAATAAACCGGAGGTGTAATTGCCAGAAGAAGAGAACCGATTGCACAGAAAAACATCGCCAGAGCCGCTAGTCTTCTGCTGCAAAGGAAAAAAAAGAGTGCCGAAATAAAAACAACGCTTAGTCCGGGCAACTCTCTGGGAACTTCCAGAAATGATCGTTTGAAGTCGCTCATCTGAAAGGATTCATTAAGGAAGTTGTTAAATATGGCATCTCCAACTGAAGTCGAAAAGCCCCAGAAACAACAAGCTCCCAGAAATAAAAATATGTCTGCAGGTATGGATTTGACTCTGAATCTGATTCCCTTTATCATAAAATCTGCCTTTAAAAATTGAGGCTTTAAAAATATAGTCTCTCAGGGATAATTGCAATGAGGTTAGAATAACTGGTACTTTTTTGTAAAAGATTTTGGCTTAGCAAAATTTTATCAGACTGGATCTTAAATCATTGAAAATCCCCATCGGTTTCAACGTAAGCGGAAAGAATCAGAGGAGTCTGCAGGAGTTCCAAAACCAAAGCTTCCTGATAACAGTTCTCAACCCATGCTGCAGCGCAGATCAGCCAGCTAAACACAATAGAAACACACCAACTCACGCGTGGTTCGGACTTTTAAACACTTTAGAAGTGCAATTTTACGCGCGACTTTACTGCTCTAATGTTTCTCCCGATCCTGCAGCTCACCTTATTTTACCTTTCTTGACCCGGTTTTATCGGCAATGTACTTTTAAGGATTTCTTTGAATCTGTCCTGAAAAGGGCAGTAAGTGATAATACTTTGAGAAAGAGAAGACCGATGATCGACAGTAAAACCCATAGCATTTTAAACACATTTTCCAGACCTGAAAAAGTGATCGCAGAAGTTTTATGCAGCCTGTATAAAGACCATAGCGGACCGGTTATTATTGCTGTGGGAGGACCTGGAGGAAGCGCAAAAACCACATTTTCAGAAAAACTGGCTTCTTTGGTTCCAGAGGCAGCCATAATATCCTTAGACAATTATAAGAAAACCCGTAAGCAGAGATTTGAACTGGGGGTTTGGGGGCCACACCCGGAAGCCAACAGGATTGATCTGTTGATTGAACATCTCAAAGAGCTAAGGGATGGAAAAACGATCGAAGTTCCGCTTTATGATCTGCAAACCGGTGAGTTTAACGATACGGTTCCGTACAGTCCCGTTCGCTTCAATATAATCGAAGGAGAAATATCGACCTGTGATCAGCTAAAAGATCTGATTGATTTTTCTATATTTATCGATTCTGATCTCAAGACTCAGCTTAAGACCCGTCTAAACCGCGATATGCGCGAGCGGGGGCATTCCTATGAGAAAGCAATCACCAATTTTCTTAAAAGTAATATTCAGGAATTTGAGCAATTTGGGGCTCAAAGCAAGAGCTGGTCTGATGTACATCTTTTCTGCGATAATGATTACAATCTGGTTCTGGAAGCGGTTGACAACAGGTATCTGCCGCTTTTTGAATCTGTTATCCATCAAAAGAGGCAGATTGCAATCGAAGGGCTTATCGTACCTTTGCCCACACCTTTTAATGCGGATGACACGATATGTAGAAAAGCTATGGTTGACCATCTGAAATGGCTTTATGCAAATGGAATTTACAGAGTACTTGTGAGTGGTACTACCGGTGAATTTTTCTCAATGACCTCCGATGAGCGGATAGAGCTGCTTGATATCGCAAGGGAGCACTTTCCTGGAATGGTCATGTTTCAGGCAGGAACTGAGAGCCTGATTTCTACGGTGAAACTGGTAAAAAGAGCGGTACGTCATGGAGCCGATGCAATAATGGTATTACCACCTTACTACTTTTCTGGTGCACCGCAGAGTGGACTGGTGCAGTATTTCAAATCGGTGGCCGATATATGTCAAGTACCAATGGTCTTGTACAATTTCCCAAAACACACAGGTAACTCAATTACTTCCGAGATACTCACCCAGGTTCCTCACAGCGCAATCAAAGACTCCTCTGCTCAATGTGAGCTGATTCCTTTTACACCATGTTATCTGATTGGAAGCAGTACTCGGATAGTTGAACCAATGAGAATGGGGGCGAAAGGGTTTGTCAGTGCAATCGCAAACTGTTTTCCTTCTCTGTATGTTCAGCTGGAGAAAGCACTGAAAAGCTCTGATTTTACCGCTGCACTGCAGATACAGAAGGAGATTGTTTCAAAAAAAGCATTGTTTGAAGGGAAACTGGAGATACTTCAGCTTAAAAAAATACTTTCCAAAACGATAGATGGATACCCTGAGAGGGGAAGGGTTCCTCTGACTGGTTTTTGACTCCTTTCTTATCATACTGTTTCTCAAACAGGTTCCTTACTTCTGTAAAAAAGAACTTGATGAGTACAGTAATCAAATATATGATCTAGAAAAAAAGGAGGTATTATGAGTGCGGTTGTAAGGGTGATGGCGGTTGGAGCAGGTTCGATATGCAGTGCTGTCGTTTATGTAAAAATGCTGTTTTATAGAAAGTTGATCAGAAAAAATCTTGTTGATAGACTGAGAGCCGCTGGCATGTGAAATAGTGCTTCGAGTTTCTTCTTTGGTCTGGTAGTTGCTTTTTAATTTCCTATGGCAGTGGCAAGAAATTTTAAGCGGCAGACTTTCAGCAGTATAGTAAAAAAAAACAGTATTTCTTCTCAAAACCGGGAGCTTCTTGTCAGGCGTGAGCATCCCGGAAAAGGTTATCGTCACTTCCTTACCAGAAGAATAGTACGCTCATTTATTGAGCAGCTTCCGCAGTGGACCGATATTACCAGGGGTTTAGACTATATTTTACTGGCCAGAGCAGAGCCGGGATGTGATGGATGGTATGATGGGAAGGTAGTGGCAATTAATGCCTGGGAGCAGGATTGTTGGCGCAGTGTTCCTCCTGATTACTATGAAGAGCACCGATTGGTACTGAAACGGCTAAATGTTGAAACAGTAAAGACAGGCCGTAACTATCTGTGTAAATTCGGACCATCTTCTGTAAAGGCTTTTCAACTTTTCCATGTTTTACTTCACGAGCTGGGGCATCATTTCGACCGCATAAGCAGTTTTTCCCGCAGGTATTCTTCCAGAGGTGAATTTTATGCAGAGAATTATGCAGCCTCTTATGAAAAGTGGATATGGGGGATTTATGGGGATCGCTTTATGTAACAGTTGAGTTGGTATCACTGAGATTTCTGTTTTAGTTAAAATTTTCACTTCATTGGTTCGTATTCGGTTTTTATTATACCTTTTTTGTTCAACTGCACTAATTTTTTTCTAATCTGGAAAAGCGGAGGGCTTTTTATGCGAAAATCGCATCTGATAGTATCTGTTCTTCTGGTATTTCTTACAGTTTCGATTCTGCCGGCAAAGCCATCGAAGATCGAAACCGTAAAGAATATCGATTTAGACCGATACACCGGTACCTGGTATGAGATTGCACGTATGCCAAATAAACACGAGAAGGGGTTGGTAGAAGTTACTTCTACTCTCAGGAAGGTGGGCAAGGATAAATATGAGCTTATTTCCAGCGGTTACAAGGGATCGCGGGGAGGTAAGCGATGCACCCTGAAGGGGGCCGTGGAGATACCGGATAAGAACAACACAGGTGATTTGAAACTGAAAGTATTCCTCTTTACAGTTGATTTCCAGATAATTGACATCGATCACAAAAACTACAATTACGCACTTGTCACTTCTGATGGGGGAAAGAATCTGTGGATCTTTTCCAAATCGCCGGTGATGAATCCCAGGGATTATGAGAAGATGATGGATTCAGCCAGGGATAAGGGCTTTGAGGTGGCCAGACTGGAGAAGGTTTCCCAGGCTTCAAACAGTGCTTATGCTGAACGTTAGGGGAAGTATGGGGTAGATGGTTCGTTTTTCTGTCTGTCTCCTTTTTTCTTATCCGGTGCGAAGACTCTTCGGTTCTCAGGGGCATTGCTGAGACCATCGGGGAGTTCATCAAAGTTTTCCTTTAACAGCCTAAATTCATTTGCTTCCCAGGCTTGTTTGAATCTTATAAGATTGTCTTTGATGGTGGTTTTAAATTCGGGACCCATCATGTAGGCTTTACTGTCCTGAAGTGGCGGAAAGAAGAATCGCAGGGTGATCTGGATTTCGGTTTTATGATTTTGCTGGGGGATAAATCTGGCTGTGCCCTGATGTAGAAAGTCTGTAGAGTCAGCGGAGTGCCATGAAAAGTAATTTGAGGGATTCTCTTCGGTGATCTCCAGATCCAAGGAGAGTCTTTCGTTTTGATCTTTTATAAGAATGGTGCATCGAAAGCGGTTCTGGTCTAATTTTATTACCGATTCAGCGAAATCGAAGATAGCAGCAAAGTTACGCATGTCTCTCCAGATCTGATATAGGGCTTGGCTGGAATCGTTTACCATAATAGAGGTCTGCACTGTGATGTCTTCATTTTCAGGAAGAGCCATAATTTTAACCCTTTCTTTTTCTTCATGTTTCTTAAAGAGCAATAAATTTGCCACAGGGGAGAAGGGATCAGACAAATATGCTGGCCTTTTTTTTGCTTTTCTGGTACAGAAGAAGAGAAACACTTTAGTTTTTTTCCCGGAACAGGAGTGTGTGGAGGGGGTAATAATGGAATCTCAACCAAAACCGTTTGTTTGGCAGATGGTAAAGGAGGCGGTGGAGGTTCATGGAAACAAATCAACCAATATCGCCATCAGGGACTGGATACTGGAGCATTATCCAGGGGTAAGTGTCAACACCATACAGAATACTATTATTATATGCACAGTTAATCACGAGTCTAGAGTTCATTATAAGGAAAACAACCGTCCACGCCGTTGCAATGACATCTATGATCTGCTTTATCGTCCGGCCAGTGGTAAGGTGGAAATGTATGACCCACGGATACACGGAATCTGGGAGATCGCTCAGGATGAAAAGGGGGTGCTTACGGTCAGGGAAGTAAAAGATCGCGATGAGCTTTCCAGAGAGCAACTGACCGTAGGCAACGGCTGTATCGAAGCAAAGCATCTTCGAAGCTACCTGGCTAAAAATCTGGAACTTATAGAAGATGGCCTGGAGCTTTATGTGGATGTCTTTGGTAATGACGGTGTGGAATACCCTACCGATTTCGGACCTATCGATCTTTTATGTATCGATCGAAACGGAACCTACGTTATAATCGAGGTGATGGCCGATGGGATAGCTGATGCAAGCAGCGGACAACTTCTTAAACATCGGGCCTGGGTCAGGCGTCACCTGGCCTTCGGAAAACCAATACGCTCTTATTTAGTGGGTTCCACTATTCCAGAAAATGTGCGCTATTCTCTGGCAGATCAGGAAGAGGTCTTCCTAAAGGAGTACGATTTGAGTATCCGTTTGAAGGATATCCCCCAGATAGCCGATCTGCAACCCTCCGATACGGCTTCAATACAGACTTTGTAAAAGGAGAAGATTATGGCCCCTAGTATTCTGGTTATGGGCGCTTCTGGGCACGTCGGAATAGAACTGGTAAACCGGCTTGCCCATACCGGTAATCATGTTCGTGCCGCAGTTCACGATCCTCTTAAGCTTAACACTCTTTTTGACCATCCCGGAATCGAAACTGTCACCTTCAATTTCGAAGATCAAAAGTCTATAGGGTATGCTTTACAGGATATCAAAAATCTCTTTCTCATTCTGCCTGCATTGCCGCATCTATCATCTTTTGCAGAAAATTTCCTGAGCGCCGTCTCCAGCGCTGGTTCTATCGAGCATATTGGTTTCCTCTCTGTCTTGGGAAGCGATGATCCCAAGGCCCCGGAGCTGGCTCAATGGTTTAACCAGGCAGAATCACAGATAAGAAATTATTCAATACCTTATACGATCCTGCGATCCAACTGTCTCATGCAACATCTTCTTCAATATCTGCAACCCGATTCTGCAATAATCTATCTGCCTGCAGAAGGTGGAAAGATAAGCTTCGTGGATGCCAGGGATGTAGCAGCAGTGGCAGCCGATCTTTTTATGCCCGGCACTGGCCATAAGGGCAAAATCTATACTCTCACCGGCCCTCAGACCTATTCCATGTATCAGATTGCCGATATCCTCACCAGAGTCAGCGGGTTACAAATCGGATATGTGGAAAGCTCAAAGGAAAATACCGCCGGTACACTGAAAGGAAAGATTGCTGACTGGCGGCTAGGGTATCTTTTGGATTATATGCAATATCTTTTTTCTGGTGCTGGTGCTACCGTTACTTCTACAATAGAGCAGATCGCCAAAGTTGAACCGGTTTCATTTGTCGATTTTGCCAGAGATTATGCTCAGACTGTCCGTTCCATAGTGGCTCACCAGGCCTGATCCCTATTTTTCAAATATGGCCCCCGCTGAAGGCGTATTCTTTCAGGAGGGAAGATTCATTTATCAGGGGGTAAGTCATGACAGAGAAAATCTTGGTAACCGGGGCTACCGGATTAGTAGGAAGTGCTTTGGTTAAAGAGCTATATAGACGTAAAAAAGAGGTGAGAGCGGCTTTTCATAGAGGCAGGGTTACCCCTCAGCTAAAAACCTTTTCCTCAGAACAGATACAATTGGAATTCGGTGACTTTTCCACTATCGATAGAGCATTCCAGGAAATAAGCACTCTGTTTCTGGTTACTCCCTTTGCCCGTGAGCAGGTGGAGTATGCAAAAAGAATGATCGATCGGGCACTCCTTTTTGGTGTCGAACATATTGTAAATCTCTCCATTCTGGGAGCCGAGCAGGAACCTGGAACCCAGTTTTCACGTTGGCACCGAAGAATAGAAAAATATCTGGAAAACTGTGGAGTCGCTTATACCATCATCAGACCCAACATCTTTATGCAGAATTTCCTTCGATACGCCCAGCCCTCAGGCGGCTTTATTTATCTTCCTCTAAATAATGCTAAAGTCAGTTATATAGATGTAGCCGATGTAGCTGCAGTTGCAGCAGAAGTGATAATCGCAGGAAAAGAACATTATGGTGCCTTCTATGAGCTTACCGGTCCACAGGCTTTGACCGTAGATGATGTTACTCACATAATCTCTTCTGCAGTGGGAATCCATGTAGGATATATTCCCATCCAGGAAGAAACCGCCTGTCATATAATGGAAAGTCTTGGTATCCCATCCTGGATGGCAAAAGGGATGCTTGAGCTCTATTCGATGCAGCGGGAAGGTAAAAATGAAATGGTGACTTCCACTGTCGAGTTACTATGTAACCGAAAACCAATCTCTTTTGAGGAGTTTGTCTATAATAACAGCAGTTTGTTTAAAGAGATTATTCAACACGAGCAACAGACCTATCCTCATTAATGGCAAAAAGGGAAGGAATAAAGAACATGATTTTCCACTTTCCCGGGAGAAGGCAAAATACTATTTTAAAAACTTGCCATTCACTCTTGGCGGAAGTGGTGGAACTGGTAGACGCGCTAGATTCAGGTTCTAGTGGGTGTAACGCCTGTGGGGGTTCGAGTCCCCCCTTCCGCACCATTCTTCTTTTATTCGACCTCTAAGTGCCATGCAATATAAAAACACAATCGAAGTACTTCCACCCTCTATAGTGGAAAAAATCGCCGCTGGAGAGGTAGTTGAACGCCCCGCTTCTGTTCTTAAGGAACTGATTGAAAACAGTATCGATGCCGATGCTACCAGAATAGATGTGTTCATTGAAGATGCCGGATTCTCTCTTATTAAGGTAACTGATAACGGATGTGGCATGAACCCTTCCGATCTGCAAAGATGTATCCTGCCTCATGCCACCAGTAAAATAAAACGTTTGGAAGATCTTTTTACTATAGCCTCCATGGGATTCAGAGGTGAGGCACTGGCAAGTATCGGGGCTGTCAGCCGCATGAGTGTCTGTAGCAGTATCGATGATTCAGGACTGGGATATGAGCTAAACTGCATAGGTGGAGAGATCTCTCAGGTTCATCCATTAGCCCATGCAAGAGGAACTACCATCTCTGTTAAAGATCTGTTCTTTAATGTACCTGCAAGAAAAAAATTCATGAAAAGTCACAGGGGCGAACAGTTAGCAATCGTTAAAATAATGGAGCAGATTGTGCTCCCTTTCCCTACAATCCATTTTACCCTGTCCATCGATGGCAAAAAAATACTGGACACTCCAGTTTGTGACAATCCTTTAGCAAGAATAGCAGAAATTGCGGGAACTGAATTTGCCAGAAATCTTATCTGCTGCAATGCGGTTAAGCCCGATATGGAAGCACAGGTTTTTATCTCTGCCCCTCAACGAAACAATGAACGTCCCCGGTTCCAAAGCCTGTACGTTAATTTAAGGCGAATCGACAATGATTCTGTTACCTTTGCAATCAGAGAAGCTTTTTCTCAATTCATTGGTTTTGGAATACGCCCCTCGTTTTTCTGCTTTCTCAACGTCGATCCCTCAAAGATTGATGTTAATGTTCACCCTACAAAACAACAGGTAAAATTCGACAACGAACGGGAACTTTTCGGGCTGGTATACTCTGCGGTGAAACAGGGGATAACCCTGAATATGAATAAAAACCAGGAATTTACGGCTCCGGTTGAAATGAAAACTGATACTGCCCTTAATAATCAAAATCTTGCATCTTCCGTTTCTTTACCTTTAACAGTAAGGGAGAAACAGGAGTATCCCCAGAATCAGACATCCATTTCATTTCCCGATAATTCAGCCGAGCAGACAATACTTTCTTTTCCAGGTGCGGTAAAACTATCAGAAAAAGAGCCTGAGCAGACTAAAGAAAATAACCTGCAATTAACCAAAGATGTGCAGTGGGATCTGATCTCCTGTTATCAGATCCATAACATGTTCATACTTGCCCCAATTAAAAATGGAATTCTCCTGATTGATCAGCATGCCGCCCATGAGCGGGTGCTTTACGAGCAGGCTCTGGAGGATATTCTCAGGGGACGTTCTGCATCTCAACAACTTCTTTTTCCAGTTGTAATGGAATTATCCAGCACTGAGAGGATGATTATTCAATCAGGACAGAAATATTTTAACGCTTTTGGTTTTGAAATAAATGATTTCGGAGCCCGTGCACTCTCAATTTCTGCAATTCCGGCTTTTTTAAAAAATGGAAGTGTTGAAGAAACCATACGAGATATTATAAAATACCTGATGGATGGAAAGAATCCGGATTCATTCTCTCAACCGGAAAAACGTTTTGCTGCTGCCTTTGCCTGTGGTGCAGCCATAAAGGCCGGACAGAAATTATCACAGGAAGAGATGAATGCGTTACTGAACAGCCTTTTCTCCGCCAAAAATCCATATATTTGTCCTCATGGCAGACCGACCGTTGTCAGGATATCGGTAGATGAACTGTCCAGAAGATTTTTGCGTTAGGAGTATCTAAGTCAGAACCGGGATGATCTGAATCTGTGGTTGTGCATGTTTCTCAATCCCTGAAATGGGAATGGAACTGGTGTGAATTACTGCTATGCTCTCCAGAAAAGTCGCTATCAAATCTTTCGGATGTAGAACCAATCAGGAGGAGATGAATTCATTGCGGTTCAGGCTTCTGCAGCAAGGTTATGAGATTGTTGATGACCTGCAGGAAGCTCAACTTATAATCATTAATACCTGCACAGTGACTTCATCCACCGAATCCAAGACAAAAAGACTGATCAAGGCTGTTTCGGGGCGAAATCCTTCAGCTAAGATTCTGCTCACCGGTTGCCTTGCACAGCAGAAGCCTTCAGAGCTTAAAGAAATGGACTCTGTTTTCTGGGTTGTAGGAAACACCGAAAAAGACCAGATTCCTTCCATACTCGGGAAAAGTGGCGGAATATTTCAACAAAACTTTTCTCATCAGATCCCTCAATTATCTATCAATACCAGCGGGATACCTTCTGCCAAAAACCAAACAGGTTTGCGAACCAGGTTTCCTTTAAAGATTCAGGAAGGCTGTAATTACCGGTGCAGCTACTGTATTGTGCCATCGGTTCGCGGTCCATCACGTTCTGTAGAGTTCCAACATGTTCTTTCTGCTTTCGGTTCTGCTGTGAAGGCCGGATTTAAAGAAATTGTATTAACAGGAACCCATATCGGTCAGTTTGCGAAAGAGCAGAGTGAATCATTGGCAGAATTACTTAAGGAGCTTGTTTCAATCGATGGGGATTTCAGGGTGAGATTGAGTTCGCTTGATCCCAGAGATCTTTCTGATGATATTTTGCAGCTTGTTGGAAGTAATAAAAAGATTTGTGATCATCTGCACGTTAGTGTTCAATCGTTTTCTGAGAAAGTTCTCAGGGCTATGAGGCGACCCTACAGTGATGTGGATCAGTTAGTGAGGAAGCTTTCTGATTTTCGCAGATCATTTCCATCGGCAGGTCTGGGAGCCGATTTTATCGTGGGTTTTCCAGGAGAAACAGAAAAAGATTTCGAATTGACTATGGAGAGGGTTTCGATGGTTGGTTTTTCTTATGCTCATATTTTCCGTTTTTCTGCACGTCCTGGCACTTCCGCGATTTCTTTGCCTGAACAGATTTCAGAATATGTTAAAAGTAACCGCAGCAATCAGCTTCGGATGCTTATAAACCAGAGCAGAGTAGAGTTTCTTAATAAAAACCGTACTGTTTCCAAGAAAATTATTGTAGAATCAGAGAGTCCGGTTCGGGGACTTACTTCTAATTACATACATGTGGAGATTCCCGGACTCAGCAGAGACTGTAATTCCTGGTTGGATGTAAAAGTGAATGAAACTGTTAACGGACGTTTTCAAGTGGCTCAACCGGTTTTGGAGAAGAATCAATGAATTCTAAAAGAGCATCCACAATAAGCAGGGGAAGATATAATCAGGTGATAGAAAATATCGATAATTTGCCATCTCTGCCGGCAATTGTCTCCCGATTAATTCAGGTGGTAAATTCACCGGATTCATCTGCAGACGATGCAGCTAAACTTATAGAGCATGACCCGGCTCTGACCAGTAAAATGATCCGTCTGGCCAACAGCGCTTTTTATGGTATACCCCGAAGTATTTCATCGGTTACCAGTGCCGTAGTTATTCTAGGCTTTAACACTATCCGATCGCTTGCCTTGAGTGCATCAGTGATTAAAATGTTCTCATCTGCGAACTCTTCTGTTATCGATAAGGATCGTTTCTGGAAACATTCAATCACCTGTGCTATTGCCGCTAAAATTATTGTACGCCATTTTATGAACATTCGCATGATGGATCCAGAAAGTGCATTCTGTGCAGGAATTCTTCATGATATTGGTAAACTGATTTTTAATGAGTATGTTAGTGATGGATATCAGGAAGCCTGTCAGTATGCTACAAAAAGCAAAATATCACTGCTGGAAGCAGAAAAATTGATTCTTGGTATAGATCATGCAGAAATCGGAAGAATAATTGCTGATAAGTGGGCTTTACCTTTGGATCTTGAGTACTCGCTGGTTTATCATCATAAACCCCAGGAAGCCGACAAGCTTGGTGAACTGGTAACCACAGTTCATATGGCCGATGTTATGACTCACAGAATAGGGTGTGGTCTTTGGGAAGATGAAGTTTATGGCGATGAATGGACAAAAGCCAGATCGGTTTTACAATTGCAGGAAGATGACTATAAGAAAATCATCGAGTCCCTTGCTGAGAATGCGGAAAAATCAATAGAGTTTTTTTCTATAATCAATTAATCCAAAGGATTTGAAGCGTGGAGCAGAAGGCTTTTTCAAGAGCTGTATCTGCATTACCGTCACTCACTGCGGTTCTCAAAAAAATTTTTGCGGTTGTTGATGATTCCAAATCATCTGCGCTGGATATCAGCAGGGTATTGCAGCTGGATCCGGCAATTACCGGAAAAGTCCTTCGCCTGGCAAATTCCGCCTCTATCGGTCTTCCTCACACTGTGTCTTCAATTCAAAATGCTGTAACCTTATTGGGAACCAGAAGAATTCATTCACTGGTTCTGGTTTCAATTCTCAGTTCTGTTAAGAAAAAAGAGTACACTCCTTTTTCGGTGGTTTCCTATTGGCGTCATTCGGTCTGTACTGCTTTAATAGCTGAAGCGATAGCAAAATCTTTACGCAGATACGATTGTCCAATCGATGAGAATGAACTTTTTTCAGCAGCTATTCTTCATGATATAGGTAAACTGATAGCTGGAACTATGGATCCTGAGGGTTTTGTGCAGTTTTATAAACAGAGTATTCTGAAGGATGTGCCTTTTTTCCAAACAGAAAAGAAGGAGACAGCACATAGTTTTTTAGGTGGCTGCTATGCTGAGCACTGTGGTTTCCCCAACGAACTGAAACAATGTATCCAGTTGCATCACCAACCTTTGTCATACAACAGCCTGGCTTTACGGATATCAATTATTCATGTTGCAGATATAATGGCACATGTTCTGGGGTTTAAAATTTTTCCAGAAGAGATTACACCAATGGTTCAGCAGGAAGTCTTAAACCTTATTGGGCTTCCTCTGGAAAGGCTGAGAGTCATTGCAGAGTCTGTTATTAAAGATCAGAAATCAATAGAATCATTTATGGATATAGTTAATGTATCTGATTGAACGAGGTTTCTGTTTTTACCCGACTCGAACCATTTGCTCCTCTTATTGTACTTACATATATTTACTGGCTGACTAATTAAGCTGCTAAAGACTCGTCTATAACTTTTTTATTAAGGAGAACATCTTTAAATGAATCTGTTTGTCCGACTGAAGGAAGGTTTGTCTAAAACACGGTCGCAGATAACATCAATTCTTACTGGTGAAGGAGGATTTGATGAACAATTCTTTGATTCATTGGAGGATGCACTGATTGCTGCAGATATAGGTATAGATTATACAGAGGAATTTGTGAGTCGTCTCAAAGAAGAGATCAGGCAAAGGCGGGTTGAAAGCAGCTCCCAGGCCTATTCGGTTCTTAAGGAATTATTGGCTGAGGATTTGAAAGTAAAAAAGATGCCGGAAGAGTTTCCTCCCAAGCCATGGGTTATACTGGTAGTGGGTGTCAACGGAGTAGGAAAAACTACCACAATTGGTAAATTGGCAAATGAGCTTAGACTCAAGGGTAAATCGGTTATGTTGGGTGCTGCAGATACATTCAGAGCAGGGGCTATTGAGCAGCTTCGGATCTGGGCTCAACGTACCGGTTCAGAGTTTGTAGCGCAGCAGGAGGGAGCAGATGCCGCCTCTGTTGCCTTTGATGCTATCGAGGCGGCAAAAGCCAGAGATATCGATGTACTTATTCTGGATACAGCAGGAAGACTTCATACAAAAGTAAATCTGATGAATGAGCTTCAGAAAATATTAAGGGTAATTAAAAGAAACACTCCTCATGCACCAAATGAAATTCTCCTGGTGGTGGATGCCACTACGGGTCAGAATGCTATTAAACAGGCCAGGGTTTTTAACGAGGCAGTAGGTGTTACAGGTCTGATTATTACAAAGCTGGATGGTACTGCCAAAGGGGGAGTGGCAATCGCATTGACAAAGACATTCAATATCCCCATAAAAAAGATTGGGGTAGGGGAGCAGATTGACGACCTTCAGGATTTTGATGCTGACACTTATGTGGATGCCATGTTTGGGGAATTACAATAAGAAGGAAGCGACTCAGTTATTTCCATAGAACTTTTTAACCATGGATTCGGTTATTTCGCTGGCCTCAATCAATGTCTTTTCCATCTTTATTAATTGAACTGACAGCATTATTAATAAGGAACAGATAATTACTGCTAAGCAGACAAAAACAAAAAATGGCATTTTAATTACCTCCTATAAACTTGCAGACGGGTTCATTTCGGGAAATCGTGTAATTCCTTTTTCTGCCCGTTTCTGAGCAGCAAGAGCGATCATGGCTGCATTGTCAGTGCACAGAAGAGTGCTGGGAAAATAAAGTTCATCTGCAAAACTTTTCTTAAGTTCTGCTCTTAATCGGCTGTTACAGGCCACTCCACCTACCAGTGCTATTTTTCTTATTTTGGTTTTTTGGGATGCAGCTATTAGTCTGCTTCGAAGTGATTCAATAATGGTGCTCTGAAATGATTCACATATTGCAGGACGGTTATTCCTTATAAAATCTGTATCCTGAGAACTAAGAAAATATTTGACTGCAGTCTTGAGTCCTGAGAAACTGAAATCAAGGGGATTGGACCAGATACGGGCAACTGGAAAGTTTATCAGGTTATTTTTTTCTGTAAACATGGAAGCTTCTTTTTCGATAGATTTTCCGGCAGGGTAGCTAAATTCCAGCATTTTTCCGACTTTATCAAATGCTTCTCCTGCTGCATCATCTACGGTTTGGCCAAGACATTGATAATCTCCGATTTCATTTACTCTATAAATGGCAGTATGTCCCCCGGAAACAACAAGAGCAAGGAACGGGAATTGTAAATCGGGATTCTCCAGAAGCACAGAAAAGATGTGCCCTTCAAGGTGGTTTATACCCGTTATAGGGATTCTGTATCTGGTGTGCAGACCCAAGGCAAAGCTGATTCCCACCAGTAGTGCTCCTGCGAGTCCGGGGCTGTCAGTAACAGCAATCAGGTCCATCTGTTGAGGTTTTAAGCCGCTTTCCTGAAAGACTGTACATGCAAGGCGATCAATTTTTTCCAGATGTGCACGTGATGCAATCTCGGGAACCACACCTCCGTATTGGCTGTGCTCCTGTTGTGAGTAGATAGTGTTTGACAGTATTTTGCCGTCTTCTATAATTGCTATAGAGGTTTCATCACAAGATGTCTCGATACCTAATACTTTCATAGATTCTTCTTGATATGGGATGACAGATCTGAAAAGTTGCTCAAAATAGAAACCAGCTCACTGTCACAATTGAAAAAAAAGACCTTTGATCCTGCAGATGCAATGATCTTCTGGATTTTAGACAAATAGGCCAGTTCTTTATCGTAAAGGAAATTGATTCCGGTGAAATCAATTCCTATCTCCATCTGAATATTGGATTGCAGAATGCTATAAATATTTTTCCAGAGATTATTAAAATCTGCATCTTTTGCACTTTCAGAGTAAAGTTGAAAAGAAACAAATGGCAATTGGCTTTCAGGTTCCGGTTGTTCGTTAATGGTAGCCATTACCTCGTTTTCCATCTCTGGTTCAGGGGAGGAAAATGGAATTTGTTCTGTCAGGATGTTGTTTTCAATATGAGCCTGTGGCGTATAGATTTCTGGTTTAGCTGTAATTTCGCTTGAGTCTGGTTTAAATTCTTCTGGATAATGAACAGGATTATCGGCTCTTTCGAATGAACCTCCCACATTTCGCATTATTTGAATTGGCTCATCTGAAACCGCGGGCTCAGTCATTTCCTGAGTAGAAGCATCGACTACCTGAATTACCTTGTTTGGAGTGGAAGATTTTTCTTTTTTAAAATTATCAAATTCCTGAGATTTTTTTATGATTTCCTGCTCAAGTTCACTTGTTTTGGAAGAGAGAGAAAGCAGGTAGATCCAGTTTACTACATTAAAAATTACTGCTGCTACGGTAAGGCAAAATGCCACTATCACTAATATGCTCATCGAATGCCTATATCTAATCTGCTGAAATTATACCACTAAAATAACTTACAACCCTTGTCGAATCCAGATTGAGAAATACTTACATTATATCATCAGTTATAGTAATTTTACGAGATTAACAGGATATTTGGGCATCACTTATATAATATTTATATTACTCTTTTCATCATAACAAAATTTTTCCAAACAGGATGATAGAGTGAACAACCCGGGCCGGTTTGATATATTAATAGTTGATGATGAAGTTGGGGTCAGGCAGATACTGTCTGAATTTTTTATTTCTCATAATTATACCACCAGATCTGCTTCAAATGGTAAAGAAGCTCTGGAAATGATAGAGCAGAAAATGCCAGACCTGGTGATTTCTGATATTCAGATGCCGGTCATGGATGGCTTTGAGTTATTTTCTGTTCTGGATAGTAAGTACCCCGCCATTAAACACATTTTAATGACCAGTTACGATATTGATCAGTATATCTCTTTAATCAGAAAGTACAACATTGGCAACATTCTTTCAAAGGGACCGGAATTCCGACTCAACGAGATCAGCTCTTATGTCAGTTCAATTCTGACTGGGGAGATATTTGGTCTTCATCGCTTCCTCTCTCAAACCACATTGAATAGTGAAATTATCAGCAGCTATGCTCAGGCTAAAAGTGTCTGTTCCGATATCGTGAAATCGTTACCTGTAAATAATAAATTTTATTTGGAAATGGCTATAGATGAGTTGGTATCCAATGCTTTTTTTCACGCAGTTTTAAAACTCTCTGATCTTCCACGTGAGTGCTGGCCAGATTGCTACAACTATCAGGTCCCGAATGCCATAAAGCTGACCTGGGGTTTTGATAACGAAAAAATTGGCTTTTCGGTAGAGGATCCTAAAGGGAATCTAACTAAAAATGACGCTTTGAAATGGTTGGACAACAATAGGGTTGAGAAGGTAAATGAGGAGCACGGAAGAGGGTTGCTACTGGTGAGAAGACTTATCGATCGGCTGATTATAAATATTGACCCGGGCAAACGGACTGAATGTGTGATCATTCAATATATCGACAGAAATCTGAGTAAAAATAACAAGCCGTTGATGATTCACGAACTGTAAGTATTTTATTCACAATTCAGTAAATTTTACTGATTTAAGTCTATAGTACAATTCCATTATCAGGTATACTGTTGTTTTTAAACAGTAAAAACTGGCATAGAAATCGCAATTTTAATTCAGACTATGGCATCGATGTTTCAAGTACTTGTAATTGATGATGATGCAGATCTGCGTGAAGTGCTGCGGAAATCTCTTTCACGTTTGGGGTGTAATGTCACGGTTGCAGAAACTGCTGAAAAGGGACTGGATATACTAAAAATAAGCCGCTACAATGCAGTTTTTGCTGCCCTTTGTGTTCGAAATATGGGTGGACGCTCTATAGCCAGATGGGTAAAACAGCAAGCTTCAGATACCAAATTTTTTTTGGTTACCAGTTGGAGAGGTGATCTGGAACATAATCTGCTCAAATTGGATGGTATCCATGATGTAGTTCACAAGCCCATCAATTTTAGTGAAATCAGAGATAAAATACTTGCGCATCTTGGATGAATGGGGAAAGAAGAATTTTTAAGAGTTATCCCTTTAATATAAAAAAAAGTTGATTTTTTTTAAAAATTCCCCTATATTATAGTAAAATTCAGCTTTTTATATAAATTAGGAGCTAATAATGAATAAATTGAAGCTGCTTTGTCTGGTCTGTTTATGTCATACAGCTTCCTTTGCCCTCAATTCTGATACCACAAAACAACAAGTCGTCGTAGCAGAACAGAAAACTGAAATAGTAAGTTCTGTCAAAGATGATCAAAAAAATTTGGGTAAGCGGGTTTTTGTTTCTAAAAAGAAGACTACTTGGACAAAAATAAAAGATCTCTTTATGTAAGAATCTATTTTAAACGGTTTAGCAGAGAATTACTTTCATCACCTCAGGGTTCCCACTCAACATCATTTTCTATTCCATAGATTCTTTTGGTTATTGAACCAACGCTGATAGAAACACTGAATTCCTGCACTGGTATTTTTCTGGAATAATTAATTTTCGGAGACATCGAGAATTCCATGGAAATATAAGGCTTATTGCTGGTAATCTCTTTGAGTTTTGGGAAAAAATCGATAGCAATCCATCCTCTTATATTATTAAGATTGGAATAATAATTCTCTTCTCCGGTGTAACTTCTGTTGGTCCCATCGATTAAATATATTAACGGACCAGTTGTTATATAACCAAATCGTGGAATATGAAATTGTATTCCGATAATTCCAACACCATCTATCCCTTTATACAGGGCATTGTATTGGTTTTTCGAAGAGAAATAAGAAGCCTTGGTAATGCTGGTAATCTTAAGGTAGTCTTTAAGAAATGCTCTTGTGCTCAATTTTAATATGGCACCACCTGAGAAACCGAACTTACCATGGAAAACCGGAACAGTATCAGAACCATTAATAAACTGATCGACATCTATCTGGGTAGCACCAAGTTCTATACCCAGACTTAAAAACTTAAAAGGTGAATACTCAACTCGGCTATGAATACGATTCCATAGTGATGCTATTGCCATGTTGGATAATGTATAGCCCCCAAGGTGATATGATGCTCCAATCGCGATTCTGGCCTCTGGAGCGTTAACTGAAGGGTTAGCTAGGTTGGATGCCAGAATAGTACTTGACAATAGAAAGATGAAGGTTATAAAAATTGCTTTTTTCAATGTTAACTCCGTGATTATTCATCGCTGACTACAGGTAAAATCAGATTATCAGGTGCCTGAGTAATAATCCCCTGAGATTCTGCCCATAGAGTAATTTCAATACGATTAGCATCAGATTGACCATAAATAATCTCATTCAATGCCTTGCCATCCTTGGTGGTAACCGTTCGCTTGATGCTTACTGCTGTAATGGGATCGGCAATGCCGTTTTGATTGGCATCCACATCGAATGGCATGTATTTGTTTATGAAACCCGGATAGCAATCGTAAAGAGAATCAAGAGTGAAGATGGTTGCAAAATCAACTGAATCCTGGGCTGTGGTAATCTGCGGATAACGGCGGAAAGCGCCGCTGGCAACCAATCTGTAATAAGCGCTAAGGTATGTAGTATTATCCAGTGGTTCAATTGGTTCCCACCGGTCGTTTTTGTTTAAATCTGCATACCATGGGCCATCGCTGCTTGTACAGGGAGATAACTCCTCAACTGGATGCAGCGGGTCGTACTGGCGGATTCCGTCTCCATTTATATCTATGAAACGAGGCCCCAGAACAAATTTACCATCACCATTTATATCTTCACCTCTGTTGAGGATTCCATCACCATTACGATCTTCACCTGGATCCAGCCGGTAATTATCGTTGAAATCTTCAGACGGGAGTATTACAAAACTTGTATCGATAGTTGAGTAACATGATAAATTTCCGGCATCTTTGACCCAATCTGCGTAGAGTCGTTTGGTGACAAAGCCGGAGACCTTGAGACTGAAGGTTACTTCTGTTCCATCGGCAACAGGGTTACCATTTATATCGGTAACGATTGCTGCGCAGGGCAATGCAAATGTTCCATCATTGGGATTTTTACCTTTAAGAATGTTTGTGCGAACAGTAATGTAATGTGGTGGTCCCACTATAGTAAATTTGACAGTATCGGATTTAACAGCATTAAAGTCTCCTGCAGTTATCCAGACCTGACGGTGGTTACTGGGTGTCCTGCCCGAAACAAACCAACTGGTTGTACTGCCATCATCACCGGTGATTGCCACTGGTGGATCCAGGTATTCTCCTCCACTTGGGCCATTGACTATGTTAAATGAGAGTCGGGCATCTTTAACCCTGTTTCCAAGCGCATCATAGGCTACCGCAGTTATCATGGCTCTGGAACCGTTTACCGGGATTACTTCAGGTGTTCCTGAAAGAACTATTCTGGCCACAATGTTTGCCCGGAAATAAAGTTTGAATGTGGCGCTTGTTTGCTCTGAGGCAGTTTTGGCCAAAGCTGTAATGGTAGAGATCGTAGCAAAGTGAGGGTTGCGAATGTAAAAACTTAGCTTTCCGTTACTTGCTGTGGTCAGTGTTTTTGCAAATACAGAACCCGACTGTCCCACTGTCATGCTAATATCCACCTGAGCATTGGGAATTGGGGTTGTTTTATCACCCTTAAGATAAGTAACAGTGATCTGAGTAGAATCAGTGCTGTCTGCTATGCAGCTTTGACCTGGTACCGTGTCAATAATCAGGATATTTGATGAATAGTTCAGAAGGGCTTCTGTCGATGCACCTGCTGCAAAAATACGAATTGTATCCTGTCCTTTCCCATGTCCTACGATTCTGCATCTTGCTTCACCGATATTGTTTGTGACCGTATCGGCACCAATAATAAAAGTTTCCTGCATCTGCTTTGAAAAACTGATCCGCTCACCAGAAATACTGCTTCCGGCTGCATCTGTAAGAAGCACAAGTACTGAAGCCGTGTCTTTTCCGTTGCTACTGATATTTGGCGGATTGATTGTTGCTAAAAGTTTGATTCCATTGAAAGCCACTTCTGTGGTTTGTTTTTTGTTCGGGTCACTTTGCAATATAGCAGTTACTTTAGCGATGATATTTCTTCTGTCACTGGTCAGGTATGCAACCGCTTTACCTTCATCATCGGTTTCTGATACTGCAGTAATCATTCCTGCAGTTGTGGTAAAGCTGATTTTATCTCCTACCAGCGGGTTACCGTTCTTATTCTTAATTGTAACGATTACCGGACACTTGCTGGAACCATCGGCCGGAATTGACCCCTGGGCTCTTATGGTCATGATCCGGGTGGTAAAAAACATGATACTGGTATCTGCAGATGCATATCCTTCAGCTTTATCGAATGCAATAACCTCCAGACGCATTTTCCCTTCATAGGGAAGAGGCCGCAAGGTAAAACTGCACTTCCCGGTAGCATCAGTGATACCGGAAACAGAAGCTGAAGTGTCTCCATTATCCTCTGTTTTAAAGTATTTGTTTAGTGTTACTGTGCGACTAGCAAGAGCTGCTCCGGATCCATTGGTAAAGAGGGCTGTCAAAATCGCGGTATCCGATTCCTGTGTCTGCAAAGAACTTTTATTAAGGTCTACTTTTAATTTTAGAGATGACACATTCAGTTGAAGGAGCGCTTCTGTACCGGCAGCTTTCACCTGAATAAAATCAATACCATTTCTGAGTGCCTTTATTCTGGCCATGGCTATGCCGTTTTCTCTGGTAACAGAATCGGCGCATAGTATCTGCAGATTGGATTGAGCCTGTGATTGAAGAGCAAAGAAAACGGCTGCTTTCTCGATGGCGTTTTCTCCGGCATCGGTAAGTCTGGCAGTAATAATAGCTGTATCACCGATTACCAGATTGGACTGATCTGCCTGCAATGAAATTGAAATACCCCGGAACTCTACTTCTGTTTCACAACTTAGCGTTTGATCTGAGAGCAGATACGCTGTTACATAAGCAACATCGTTAAAGCTTGAGCTTTTGAGGATAGCTCTGGCTGTTCCAAATTGATCGGTTCTGCTTTGTCCTGAATTTTCTGCACTGGAACCATCACCAACGATCATTCCGGAAGTAGTAGTAAACTGTACCAGTTCACCTACCATGGGATTGTGGTTATGGTTCATCACCTGAACCAGAATCGTTGTGGAATCAAAACCTCCGGCAGAGATAACCGATCTTGCCGGTATGGCTTCAATGAGTTTTTGAACTTTATCAGGTATATTGGTAACTTCAAGGCGCAGTGTCTGAGAAACATTACCGGCTCTCACCGTAATCTCAACTTTTCTTGATACTGTGTCGGTGAAAAGAAATTTTGCCCGTCCATTTTCATCCGAGTAAAGCAAATTCTTGGCAAATGTACCGTAATTAGCGCTTGCCTGAAGTCTGACGTTTTTAAGTGGAATAACAGAACTGGTTCCGGAGCTGTCCGAATACACTCTGGCCAGTATGGCGATGGTATCCTTTAACCGGACATAGGTACTTTCTGCACTGACAGATAATGCCAGGTTTGAAGTAGTATCTTCGATTGTATCAGGACCGGAGATTCCAGGTTGACCATTGTCATCTCTAATAGTACAAAAAAAACCAGAAAGTAATAGCAGGCCTGTCAGCCAGATGTTTCTATAGGCAGGTTTCACGGATAGTTCCCCCTTCTTTATTCTGATTCAGATGGTTTTCAAAACAAGTCAACGATCGTAAACCCCGGGGCTTTTGTCTGATCAAAAAGGCATTGCCCAGCCCCCATATTAAACAGAAAAGGAGCTGGCCCCCTGAGGTTTGCCCCAGCCTGCCACTGCAACCCTGTCGGGATTATCAAATGTTTTTCCATATAAAGGCAGGTAATGGACAGTTTCATTTCAATTATATGCATAATAACTTGGAAATATCAATGACTAAAACTATACTACATCCGTAACTTTATGAAATCTCAATTTTTTTTTCTGAAGAGATTGAGGGTATCAGGCAGGCAGTATTTTCCGGGTTTAAGGAATGGTTTCAGGGTTTTCTATGATAAGAGGAGTAAAAGTCAGGCATGTTCCCAAAGAATCACCTTTTTATAAGGCTGGATTACGATCAAGTGATATTATTACTTCGATTAATGGTGAAGAGGTAACTGATGAGCTGGATTTCAGGTTCTTTGCAGCCGATTGCCTTTTAGAGCTTTCGGTTCGCAGGGGAGATGCAGATGTTAAATTGACAGTTATTCGGGAAGAGGGAAGTTTTCTTGACGTTGATATTCAGGAAAGACCCATAAACACCTGTAAAAACCGATGCATATTCTGTTTTATTGATCAGATGCCTCCCGGTTTGAGATCAGGGCTTTATATAAAAGATGAAGATTTCAAATACTCATTTTTAAATGGAAATTATGTCACTCTGAGCAGTACTACACGCAAAGATCTGGAGAAGGTTGCCAGATTGGGGATTTCTCCATTATTTATTTCGGTTCATGCTACCGAAACCGGTATCCGCAATAAAATGCTTCGAAACAGCAAGGCTCCGCCAGTAATGGATCAGCTTAACTTTCTTAAAAACAGTGGTGTCGCTTTTCATACCCAGATAGTGGTATGTAAAGGGTATAACGATGGTAATGTGCTTTTGCGGACTTTGGAGGATCTTTTTTCTTTCGGAGAGAATTTATTGTCTATAGCGGTAGTACCGGTTGGATTGACCAGGTATCGTAATTTTCCTCTCGAACCGGTGGATTCTCAAACTGCCGGCTGGATCTGTAGTAAAGTGGAACAGATGAGTTTGGAGCATCTGCAAAAAGATGGATTCAGAAAACTGTTTCTGGCGGATGAATTTTTCATAAAAGCCGGTCTCAAAATTCCACCCGCAAAGTACTACGAAGATTATCCTCAGATTGAGAACGGAGTTGGTCTTGTACGGATGCTTCTGGAACAGTGGAAAACCTGTAAAAGCAAGCTGAACTCAGGAAAATCAAGGATCTCTTTCAACAGGAAGACTTTACTTCTTACCTCTGTTTCTGCTTATCCTTATTTAAAGAGAATAATAAGTGAAGCAGAGAAACAATATGGTGTAACCGAAATGGATATTGTAGCTGTAAAAAATGATTATTTCGGTGAAACCGTGACTGTGGCGGGACTATTGACAGCTAAGGATATCATAAGTACCATAAAAAGAGAAACAAAAAACAAAAAATACGGGCAGATTATCATTCCTGCAGTGATGTTTAATTTTGGTGGATATACACTGGATGGTTTTTCCCTGCAGAGAATATGTAAAGCTACCGGTATCGATATCAAAATCGCGGAATCTCCGGAAGAGGTTTTTTGTGTGAAAAAGGGGAAAAGATAAATTTATGAATGACCAGGAACCAGTCAGACTGAATAAATTTCTGGCTCAGTGTGGATTAGGATCCAGACGAAAAGCCGACGAGATAATCCAATCCGGTAAAATATATGTTAATGGGAACAGGGTAACGGAGCTGGGAAGCCGGATTGATCCTTGTAAAGACAAGGTGGAATACCGGGGTAAAGAGATAAAACGTTTTCATATGCTGGAGTATTTCGCTTATTATAAGCCGCGAAATGTGATGGTAACCAGAATGGATCCTCAGGGCCGGGAAACCATCTATGATGCTCTCAGGAATAAAGGCTTTGATATCGGGCATCTTAATTATGTCGGAAGACTGGATTTTGGTTCCGAAGGACTTTTGTTACTGACTAACGATGGGGAACTGATCCATTCACTGACCCATCCACGGTTTCAGATTAAGAAAGTATACAGAGTTAAAATAGATCGTCCATTGAGCGATAAAGACCGACAGATGCTAATTGAGGGAATAGAATCCAACGGACAGATTCTTCATGCCAGAGAGGTACGGGAAATCTCTGATGTGACTGAGCAGAGAAAACAGTTCTGGTATGAGCTTGATCTGTACGAGGGTAAGAATCGCCAGATCAGGCGCATGTTTGAGGCTTTGGGGATTCTGATAGGCAGATTGCGACGTATTCAGTTTGGATCTGTTAAACTGGGAGAAATGAAACCTGGAGAAATCCGGCCACTCTCAGAAAAGGAAATCGGCTCTCTGAAAAACAGCGGATATAAAAACAGGTAGCATTCAGCTATAATCGAATAATTCTAAAAAATGAGAATAGTCTGATTGTGATTCAGGATAAATTTCTACAATAACGGATGCCCTTCAGGCATCTACAATTTGATTTTAAACAGTTGCTAAAACATAAAGTGGTAAAATGAGATTCAAGGCAGCACTTTTCGATCTGGATGGTACTTTGGTTGACAGTTTAAATGATATTGCAGATTCCATGAACTATGTCTTGTCTATCCACGGATTTTCACTTCATCCTGTAAGTGATTACCGGTTCTTCGTTGGGGAAGGTATGAGGGTATTGGTTAATCGCGCACTTCCCCAGGGAATTTCCGATCAGAAACTCATAGATCAGTGTCTATCTCAAATGAACGATGAGTATTCCAGAAGATGGAACCACAAAACCAGAGTTTACGATGGAATTCTGCAGCTATTGAAATATCTGTCCTATCATGGCATTGTTATTACCGTTCTCTCTAATAAACCTCATGAGTTCACGGTAAAGGTTATCAATCACTATTTCGGGAATTCTGTTTTTAAAGAGGTAGTGGGTGCCGGGAAATTTCCACCAAAACCGGATCCTGCTGCGGCTTTGAGCATAGCCAGTTCATGTCAGATTTCTCCTTCCGATTTTTTATATCTGGGAGATTCCGCAGTTGATATGAAAACTGCAAAATCTGCGGGTATGTTTGCTTGTGGATGTTTATGGGGTTTCCGCGATAAAGAGGAGTTGTTGGATAGCGGAGCAGACCTTGTTGTTGAGAAACCGGAGTTTGTAATTCGGTTTCTGGAGAAAAAAGAAAAATAAAATTAAACCTGACCGGTGCGATTGTTGGAAAAAAATCATCGGTTTCATGCCCAATTTTGATTGTTAGAAACAATATCTCAGTTGATAAAAACAACATTTTGTTAGGCAAAAACCATATTATATCGGTATCGTTGATTTTACTGCTTACCCAAAAAGGCTTTACCTTACGGTATTGACGATTCAGCTGGTTTTAATCGGGCAGCCCAAGTACAAGTTCATTAATTTTTATACATGTTTTATATTAATTCTGATAGAATTAAGATAGCCGATTCCTCAAAATAGAGAAATCTGTAAAATTGGAACAGAAAAAGGAGGCTGTTTTGAAAGTCAGGTTATTGGCAGTCATGGTTTTATTTTCACTGGTGATTTCTCAGGCTCAAGCTCAGAATGGGGTAAAATTCCGGGGAAGTGATGGCTGGGGATTGAATGGCCGTTATGAGCAATATTTCAATAAGTATAATCTGCAGACCTTCACAGGTAAAATTATCGGTATCGATACACTGGCTCCATTCAGAGAGATGTCTTATGGGGTTATGCTGACCATAAAAAAAGATAACCTCGAACACACGATTCATCTGGGGCCGGGGTGGTATATTCTTTACCAGGATATGGGTCTGATGATAGGCAATGATGTGGAAGTCCGGGGATGTGAAACCAGTATTGAAGGTAAGAAGGTGGTAATGGCTTCTTACGTAAAACAGCTTTCAAAAGGCCGTATTCTTCGTTTGCGGGATGAAGACGGAATTCCCTACTGGTGTGCCTGGAGAAGAGAGTAGAATTTTTAGAGGAAAATTCAAAAACACTATGCATCAAATCTGTAACAGGAATTATACATCGATAGGAGGCATAAATAATAATTGCAAAGGCCTCTCGTTTCCTATGATCCTGGTAATCGGATCAATCATTTCCACAGTCTTGGTTACGGCAATTCTTCTGGTTCATATTATCAATTCCAACTTTAAACCTTCAATAAGAAACGTTGAGCGTCTGATGCAACGGGGGCGGTTTGAGGAGGCTAAAGCTTTAATAGATCAGATGGATTCCGTTTCTTCAGATGTCATCTTACTTAATGCTGAACTCCATTTTTTTAAAGCATTACAGCATCGAAAAGAAGAAAAATGGAAAAGCTACGGTAACGATGAATCGGATTGGTTCAGATCGGAAGAGATAGACTCAGCAATAGCGCAATTTAAAAGAGTTGCTGAGTCAGAAGCAGGAGAGAAACTTTCTATAGCCTGTTATTACCTGGGGCAGATTTACAGCCAAAAAGGATGGTTTTACGAAGCTGAAAAACAGTTTCAAAAAGTATTGAGTATTGACCCGAATCATAAAAATGCAAAGCTTGCACTCAGCTCTTTGTATGTAAAATTATCCAGGTTTCAGGATGCAGAAAGTCTTCTCAGAAACATCTATCTTGAGAAGCCAGATGATCCGGATGTTTCAAAAAATATGGCTTATCTTTACCGGTATTACATTGTTTCGCCAGAATCTGCAATAGTATGGTTTAATCGTTACCTCAACAATGCGCGTCCACGCGATTTTGATGTAAACCATTGTAAAAACGAACTGGAGGATCTTCTTCAGCGTTATCCTGAATACTGCCCCACAGAGCCTCAGAACTGGCGCAAACAGGATAGGAAATTTAAAGCCCGGATGTCCAGTCTTCAATAACGTTGAAGATTAAGGTGTTTTTAGTAAGATCTATAGATGTCGTTAACAAACTCAGCACTTAAAGAATGAAAATAAGATATCAGGTATTAATTGTTATCCTGGTTTTTGATTTTTTGTCCTTTGCAATGGTGTTACTCCATTAATTTAAATGATAGAAGACTTTTACGAGATATAAGTTTGACCGGTTAGGTGAATATCATTTCTGGATCCGCAGTATCAATGAGCATCCGGAATCCGATACCAGGGGCGCCTGGCTGTATATGGCAATATAAGATCTGTAAAGTAAACAGAATCACCAGTGATGTTGATTTAACATCTTTTTAATTGAACATCATGATTTTGACAAAATTTAAAAACAGCCGAATCCTGCCGGGGACCATAAATAACACCTGCCCCTGAAGATGAACAGGATGTAATAAGTTATCCGATAACAGTTCAAGTCTATCGGTCAATGCTGCGATTATGGCTTCCTAAATCAGATACCCAGTTTTTCCTTCAGAGCTTCCGGTGTAAAAGGTTTAACCAGATAATTGTTGGCACCTGCTTTTAAAGCCTCAACTACTCTGGTTTTTTCAGACTCTGAAGTGCACATGATTATTTTTACATTTTTATAGGCATCGATGGAGCGTACCTTTTTAAGAAAAGTTAGTCCATCCATTACCGGCATGTTCCAATCCAGCATAATAAGATCTACGGGCATGCTCTGTTCCAGTTTTTTCAGCCCATCTTCGCCATCACCAGCTTCTACCAC
Source organism: uncultured Fibrobacter sp. (assembly GCA_964411655.1). GTDB lineage: Bacteria > Fibrobacterota > Chitinivibrionia > Chitinivibrionales > Chitinispirillaceae > JAAYPC01. The sequence continues at coordinate 15,992 of CAYPMS010000014.1, read as the reverse complement.
ATCGGTGATACCAAGTCCGTTTATCTGGGTTTTCTGAATTCTTCTCATAGTGGCAGAATCATCGATGAGTAAAATCTTCATATTTGCTCCTGTTTATTTTGTTTTTAGAGATATTTCCATTATAAAGTCACCCGAACCACTGGAAAAAGGAACCAGTATAGTTGGAGTCCCTCTTTCACCGCACAGAGTGTGATCCGTTCCAATGATAACATTTGGCAGTGAGATAGACAAATTGAATTTTGATAATCCTTTTTTGGCGTTGCCTGCGATGATATTGGCTATCTCTCCGATGGCATCCGGAAGATCAGGATCGGTTTCCTGAACAGGTGTCTTTAACATATCAGAAACTACCTTTACTGCAACCGGCATGGAAAAGCCAAAGGAAATTGAACCCTGGGCCTCACCGGAAAGGCCAATAACTCCTGATATGGCATAACGGGAGAAAGGTTGACGTTTCAAAGATGGTGTTTTCGGTGAAATCTTATCGGTGATCATGGTTTTAAAGCAATCAATGGTAGCCTCTATGAAAGGGTTTATATAAGATACATCCATCAATTTCTCCTGAAGGTTAGACTGCACGCAGTTGCATAGGTGAGTAGTTGGAGTCCAGAGCAAGAATAAGTTCGGAACGTTCAACTTCATATTCGGCAAGCTTAAGATAGCTGCAGATCATATCAGAGGTCAAATTTAACGATCCTATTACATCTTTATTTTCATTCTGTATCATTCCTTCAAATGAACCAAGACCAGAATTGCATAAAATGTACTCTGAAAGATAAGTGGCCCATATTGACGCCCGAAGATTAACAGGTGCTTTCTCGGGTACATGATGATAACGCACGCTGTTTACAACCGAAAGGTCAATCTTCCACATCTCCATAAGTGCGCTGCCTAAGGCCGAATGTGTTTCATTGGGGAAAAGCTCCTTTTCTGCTTCCAGATAGGAGATCTCTTTTTCTATGGCATATTTGATTATCTGGTCGAATTGTTCATGGAAAAACTGGTCAAAAATCAGAATGCCAATATCATGAAACAGGCCGGAGAGAAACAGTGAATGGTTCTGATCGGCTGAATTACCAGTATCAGGTATAAGATTAGTGAGAAATGCTGCAGATAATGAGTGCTTCCAGAATTGATGATAATCCAGAATATCGGATTTCCTTGAAAATTGTCGTATCAGACTTACTGCCATGGCAATATGACCAATCTGATTGAAACCGATCCGGGTAATAGCCAGTTTAACAGAGGTGATTTTTTTGTTTGCAGCGCAATAAAATGCTGAATTTGCAACTTTTAAAACCTTTGCTGAAAGAGACGGATCATGCTCTATGAGCCGTGCCAGCATTGTAGCGTTTCCCTCTTCAGAAACAATCAATGCTCTTATCCGAAGCGCAATTTCTGGCAAGGTTGGAAGCTCCTGTATCTCTGTCAAACGCTGAATCAAATTCATAAAATGCAGTATTCCTCTTATTACTGTTTTCGTAACACTAAGTATAACATGGATGGGTAAACCCGTCAAATACAATGTTGATAATTTCCTTAAAAAAGGACGGCACAAGGTGTATTCTTAAAATTGAATACACAATACCTTGTGTCTTTAGGCTGGCCAGACTGGGATCAGAAAATCGGGAATAAAGCTATCTGAATAACTTTATCGCCTTTAGCATCAATAAGGGATGACCAGAGAAAGTTCTGGAAAAGACTTTCAGATAATTCAGTTTGGCAGGGTTCTCTTTGGACAGAGATTGTGCAATTCTGTCCAGAAATGCATCATCGCCGTATTTCTCTACAAACTTTTTCAAACTGTATGAACGTCTCTGCTGTTTACCGAACTTTTTGTTCCAGTTCTTTTCGTATAATTTCAAGTGTTTATAATTTACTGTATTCCCACTAAATGCATCTGCAGCTGTTTTTCCAGCTAATTTGCCTGCATAAAGAGAATAGGCCAGACCGGCACCACTGAGGCAGTTTACCTGCCTGGCAGCATCTCCTACCAGCATGGCACCTTCCTTAACCAGAGGTCGAATATATCTGGTAACCGGAACTCCACCGCAATGAAGATTACTGACCCGTGCACCTGGAAATTCCGAATTTATAAAGCGTTCCAGATACTGCATGGCTTTTCCAGATTCACTGTTATTTCCAGAGATTCCTAATCCAACGTTGGCTTCGCCTATAGCTCTGGGGAAAACCCAGGCGTAGCCACCAGGTGCAACCCTGGTTCCAGTGAAAAAAATGCAGGCATTTTTTTCAATAAGAGGTGAGACAACACGGGCAAAAGCACATGTTTCCACATCTGACAACTCCAAAGTGGTATTCCAGCCCAGGAATCGGGCTAATCTTGATTCCACACCATCTGCCAGAATAAGAACCCTGGAAGAGAATGTTTTTTCAGGAGTGATACATTCGTATATCTCTCCATTTTTCCGAACAGAGGTAATCGGAGTTTCACCGAAATAGCTGGCCCCTGCATTAATGGCTTCTTTAACCAGGTCAGAATCCATTTTTTCTCTATCCAGAATGAAATCCTCACTGGTTCCTTCCAGATCTATACGAATGCCAGATGGAGAGACCATTACCGCTTTTTTTATTGTGTTGCGTATCCATTCAGGTTTAGGTTCTATATGATCCAGCAATCCACGTCTTCCGATGCCTTCACCACAACGAACCGGAACCCCGGCTTTGGCCTTCCGTTCCAATAAACATACCTTCCGACCTGCCTTGGAAGCACTTATGGCAGCCATTGAACCTGCAGGTCCTGCCCCTGCGATTATGATATCGAATTCTGACATAATTTCACCCGGTGAAAAATTTGGTTATTTAAGGGAACTAAGAGCAGAAAAGGGACAAACTTTAATGCATCTGCCACATCCGGTACATTTTTTCTGATCGATAACCGGTTCCTGTATAAAAATCAAAGCAGAAGTCGGACAAACACTTACACAAGTACCGCACTGGTCGCATTTTTCCTTATCAACTTTTACCATTATTCAAATTCTCCAGGAGTTTACGTGTATCTTTTTGAATATCCCGATATTGATCAAACTGCTGATCGTTTAGTAGTGATCTGCATATCTCTGCGGCATTTTGTTCTTTTCCGGAGAGTTTAAGCATATGAGCCATACGGTTTCTGGTGACAAAAAAGTTCTGTTTTCCTTCAGGAATAAGTGCATAATACGTAGAGAGTTTCTCATAAACCGCTGCAGCTGAATCGTAGTTTTTCACCGATTCCAGATATTTGACTTTAGCCCAGAGTACAAACCGGCTGTTTTGATATTGATTTTCCAGTTGAGTAATGATGGATTGGGACAGTTCGGGCTTATTTTCCTGAACATAAATATCAGAAAGACAAAGTTTTGCAGCGATTCTGGTAAGTATGGCATTTTCACTGCACTGTTTAAGTTTTTCGATTCCTTCCTTTTTACTTCCAGGATACCAGAAAAGAACCATCCATAGTTTTTTTTTCAATTCGGATTTTCCATAATCATACAGACCCAGGAAAAAGTCTGCATCAGCATTGGTAGAATCTATCTCTTTTGCATTTTTTAGTAACCTTATAGCATCAACTCCATTATGCAGGACATTAAAATAGGCTTTTTGCCTCAAAAAGAATGCTGCATGCATCGCTTTGGAGAAACCATCAAGCATAAGGATATATGAGGATGGGCCATTTTTTTGCTCAAAGCTGCGGATTAATCCCTGAGATACCAGAAATTCGGCCATAAATCCAGCAGAGTCAATTGTCTTTTCGCAATCAATATCACGCATGCCCATTGCAGAAAGTTTAAGAATGGAGGGAAGAGGATCAGTTGGAAATTCCTTTTTCAATGAATCGCAAATAACAAATGCATGCTGAAAATCACAGTTGATAATATCATCAACAATACGCGATGAAGGTTCGACCAGAAAATGAGGAAAGGAAGATGCCATTGATATGCTGAATTTTAATAAAGCTATCAGCCAGAATTTTCTATACATCTTCACGCACCGTTATTAATGAGGGATATGATACACCATGACGTAATCGAAAATACAGCCAAGTCACAAAAAAAACAATAAGTCCGGCTGGAATTATTAAAGGTATGACAAGCCCGGAACAAAGCATGGTCATCGCACCACCAATTTTATATGTTGATTCCATGAAAAATTCAGTAGGTTTAAAAATATAGCAAAGATAAAACGGAAATGGAACTATCGAGCAGATGAGGGCCAGAAAATCGCCTCCAAATAGTGATACAACGGTTGCATTAAACAATAAAAATGTGGCAACAAGGTGTGCTTTTTGATTCCCCAAAACTACTGCAGTGGTGTTTTTACTTTCAGCGAGGTCACCGGCCCGATCCGGTAAAGTAGAGCTTATGGAACCTGCACACATAAGCAAGAAATAGGGGAGTGCAGAACTTAAGAAACTTATCTCAATAAGAGTTTTGCCACCACAGATCCATCCGGCACCAAACGCTATCATCCCATAACCAAAAGCATTAGAGAGAAAATCGAAGAACGGTTTCCCTGAGAAATAAAATGGTTTAAAGCTGTAAAGCAAGCCAATTATTGTGGCAAAAAAGCTTAAGAGTGAGATTATTTTGTATTCTGTAAATAGAGGCGTTAGTATGGAGATACCGGAAAGAAAAAATGCAAAAAACAAAGCATCTTTCTTTTTTACTATTCCATTGGCAAGAAGAGGAAGACCGCCATTTTTCTTATCCACCTCGATATCGGCTATCTGGTTGAAGATATATACAGCTCCCACAGACAGAGAGAAAAGAAACAGAAGTAAACAGGTCAATAGCGAGTAATGATTCCATGAATTGATAATTTCTTTCAAAGAGTCGGTTTTAGCCCTGTAATATCCGAATAAAGAAAATCCCCATACCGGTACCAGCAGAATCGGGCGCATCAGAAACAGAAGATCAAGCAGATGGAGGAGTTTTTTTTTCATTTTGATTTGAATGTCGGGTACTCTATTCCAAATCTTTTCTGATAATAAGCTCTGCTTCCAGCAAAAGTGGCTATTATTAAAATTCCATATTCAGGAACAAAAAGGGCTACAGCCAACGATAAGAGGAAAACCGGCCATTTGAAAGATTTAAATGCCAGGTCCCTTTTAGTTAAAAAAGCAAATGGGACAAAAAACAGAAGACTGATAATTGTTGGTACCGCCATAACCCAGAAATGGTTTTCTATAAAGAAAGAAAAAATCAAGGCTCCGAAACAAAAAAATGCAGCGGTTATAGCAGTGACCTTTTCGCCATATTTAACGCAGTAGGTTTTTTTTCCAGTCAACAGATCCCCATCTGCATCAGGAATGGTTGTAGCAAGAAACACTGCTCCATTGGCCAGTGCTGGCGAAACTGAGGAAAGAAGGCCTTTTACAATAACCTGGGGCTCCATAGGTGTGCCAATTTTTGAAGCATACCAACCAACTAAGAATGTAATCATTCCATGTCCCAATGAATTGGCGAGTACTCCGCCCCATGCACGATTCTTGAGTTGAAAAGGAGGCAGGTTGTAAAGGTAACCCAGCAATAACCCTGCAAAAAAGAGAAAAAGAATGACTCCATCATAAAAAAAACTGGTAACAATACCTATTATCGCACATAAGAAAGCAAAGATCCAGGCAGTACGAACAGATATGATCCCGTTAGGAAGCAGAAATAGTTTATGGTTAATTCTGTCACTTTCAATATCAACAATCTGATTAACCACATAAATGGATGCGACTATAAGAGAGAAGCCAATGAGGATAGTCCAAAGAGTGATAGCAGAATTACCTGTATTATTACCAACAAAACTTCCTCCGATGTGTGCATGTTGATTACCTGAAATCCATCCAAGGATTAGAATGGTCCATACCGGAGCTAGCAGTGGGATTCTGAGTAAAAAAAGGCAATCAAATAATTTCTGTAGTATCTTGTGCACTAAAATTTCCGTATAATTATTGAAAGAAACAGTAAAATTACTTTTGTGGAGAAAAAACAGCAAAAATCTTTGACAGGTTATCAGATTTCAGAGTATCTATTGTTGAAACTACTGCCCACAAATCAGAAATATTGCTGTTAAAAAAACTTAGATAATATAAACTATGCCCTGTGCCAGATCGGATTTTTCAATTGGAAAATATGTACAGATATTTATAGTCGGATTTTTTAAGAATTTATTTCCAGTAGTTAGAATGTAATCGCTCGTCCAACACATGTTTCTTCTCCTTCGTGCTTATACGTTATTAAAGTAGTAACGTATAAGGAGGACATATGCCACGTACACATAAATATGATTGGCCCCACCACATAGCACAAAAAAAACAAGTGGACTTTAGGTTAAAGAGTACAGTGCACTGCAGGGGTTCTCATCCATGTCATTCTATGTCCATCGTAAGAAATTATTGAAGCCTGCATTACCGACTAAAAAAAGAAGCTGCCCAGGCAATGCCATCATTTTTAAACCTGGGGACATTACAACAAGGCAACTCTGTCCTGATAAGCTTTCCTGATGGAACCCTGGTTGAGATTAACGGGGAACAAAGCACTGAGCATTTGTGTTCTATTCTCAAGACACTTCGTACAAAAGGTGGTACCCCGATCCTGCTCTGGGACCGTACCGGTTTCTGTAACTGGTACAAACGTCTTGAAAAAGAACGCTTCAGTATTGCATCTCTCAATGATAATGGCAGCACTCTGGATTTGCCGCAGCTTATGTTAATACTGGAAGGAATTGATCCTGCCGGAGCGAGACAACGAAAACGGTATCGGCTTTCTTCTGCTGCGCAAGTAAAATGAAATTTAATAAAAAATGACACAATAATACCTGGTTGGTCAATTTGATTTATATATATTGTAGATCGTGAAAACAACAGCTACAAATTCAATAGAAGACCTTCACACAGATGTCAATCAGCTAAAACAGTTGATTTGGACACTCATACTGGACAATCGCAAACTCACAGATGAAAATATTCTGCTGCGAAAGGAAAATCATTCCTGACATCAACCTGTTGCTCTTTGTAATCCTGAGCAAATATCAGTTTCATCAGCCTCTTTATAGAATACAGAGGCTGATCTATCACGAGTCGACCCGATCCACCATGTGGGCTGGATCGCAGAGATCTGCGTACCATTGAAAAGGATCTACAACCATTTTGTTAGTGCAGTTAAAAACATTTTCTGTATACACTCTGATGATTCCAAAATTAAACGATGTGGGCATAGAAGATTCATGTGGCCATATGTCAATGGAGAACAGATTGTTGCTGTACTTGACTATCGAGATATCCGCGGCGCTGCCGCACCCGGAGAGTTTCTCAATGGAGTTAAGTTCGGCACGTATTTTATAACGGATTGTTATAGCAGCTATAATGATTCGGTAAAAAAAATACTGGCTTATCCAGATGGCTTGCATGATGCATGTGCGCAGGGAATTTGTTGAAGCAATCGAGACTAAATATCATATCGGGTACAACAGGAAGATTCTTCGCTTTATCAGACATCTTTACCGCATTGAACGCTTCGCTAATGAAAAAGGATTCTCTGTGGAGCAAAGATTCGATATTCGGCAACGTTGCAGTAAGGAGATTCTGGAACAGATGAAAGACGCTCTGATGAATCCTGGTATAACCATTGTTCCTCAGTCTCGTACAGCCAAGGCAATTAATTATGCTCTGGGCCACTGGGATCGAATTATACGTTTACTGGAACGCGGTGATCTCCCTATTGATAATGGCATTTATGAGAGGGTCATTCGGGATTTGGCCATTGGTCGAAAAAACTGGATACACATTATGTCCGATGAGAGGGGAAAGCGCATGGCGATCCTTTACTCGATTATCGCGACTTGTAAGCTTAATTGCATTAATCCGGAAGAGTACCTAAAGATATCCTGATGAGGATGGCCATTCGGCCTGCGGATGCCGATGTCAGTGATCTCACGCCTGTTGAGTGGCTTAAGGCTCGTAACGGTGGTAAACTCCCTGAAAAGAAACCGCTTTATCCATCTGTTCGCTGGATAACACAGAAATAATTCTCCTGTTTATTTATACTTATTGAAGTATAAGTCCTGCAGGACTGCAATCTGTATGTGTTGCTCAAGCGATTACGTTCTCTGGTATTATTCCAGAGTTGAATATAACTATGTTTTCCCAGAAATGATGCAATACTGGATGCTCTATCCATTGCCAACCAGCAGAGCAGTTTGGAAAAAGTAAAATGATGAATCTGGCTGCGGTATTTCCATATACCTCTGTCGGGCTCGGACCAGGAGCTGGTAACTGTTTTAGCCAGTAAACGTACTACGGTCCACAGGCTTTTTTTTGTCTTGGAATCACTGATGGAGAAGGGAAACTAATTTACATTGTAATTAAACATGAATAGATATCTAATTGCATTATAGATAAAAATTGCCAAAAAGCGTCAACACTGTTTTCAAAAATGTATGATAAATGATTGCGCATACATGTTATGTTAAATATATTAAGATAGATAGTAAAAGCTTCCAAAATTTACAATGGTAACTAAATAATTTCCATATTAAGAGCAAAAGATTGAAGTACTTGTTGTTTTTAAGTTTTATGAAATGTGATGAATAAAAACTGATTGTAGGAATAAAAAAAACTTTTGATTAACAAATGGATAGTTTATTTATTAGTCATTCATCTCAATCCGGTAAAGAAAAAAAAAGACGAATCTCTGGATAAATTATGCACAGAATTGAATTTTTTGGAATAATTTTAATTATCAATGTTCTTTTGAAAGCAGAAGAGCCCAATCTGATTCGCACCAGAATACTTAATGTCGGTAAAACAAACACCGGTTCTGATGCAGATCTGGTTACTACCGAGTATAATGATGCAAATGGAAAAACTATGCAGGTTAAAACCAGTATAGATGACTCCAAAGATCTGGTTAATTGCTCTTTTTTTGATGAAGTCGGAAGGGAGAAGTATACCACCAAATCATTTATTGATGATGAGAATCCGGGCTATTTTCTGCATGGAGATTTCAATACCATAAATAATTCTACCGGCCAGTTAAGGATGCAATATTTTGCTTACGATGGACCTGATACCGGTAATGATCCCAATGCATATTCTGAAGTTGCCTACTATGAAGATCCTCTCTCAAGAATTAGGGAATCCGGGAGCCCTGGAGAGGAGTTAAGGATTGGGGCTCACAGTGTAAAGTTCTGGTATTTCGGAGTTTCCAGAATAGATGTCGCATCTATCAGTGTATATAATGATACCATTTTGACAGGAACCGTTTCATTTAAAAATGGGTTCATAAAAACCATGTTACCGGTAACCGGTAAAACCGAATCTGATCTGCTGGACGGTTTATATAAACATCTGTTAAAAGCCGATCCTAATCCATTTGACACCGTTACTCATTCACTTACTGTAATAAAAGACCAGAATGATAATTTTACGCAGGATTTATATGACATATTTGGAAGAAAAGTAGCAACACGATCAGACCCTACCTCAAATTCTGATGATGAAATCATTGCTGAATATGAGTACAATAGCATGCACCTGAAAGCGGCTCACCCGTCCAACTGATAGAAAACTCCACTTATACATATAATCCACTGGGGCAGCTGGTAAGAAAAAAACTTCCAGATGGGTCTGTTCAGACCTATGTATATAATGATGCTGGTTTGTTGACATTTGAACGATTTTACAGAGATACAACCCTTTTAAGAGAGTTAAAATACAGTTATGACAAATTTAAACGGAATACGAAAATTGAAAATTGCATTTCACCTTTGGGTGGTGGTGTGAAGCGATATGAAGCAAAGGTTATTATGTTTTATGATAATAGCACCTGCCTGTCTGATTCATCCAAAAAATATGGTATTCCTGCTGGCATTCTTGAAACATTAAAGAATCTTAAAGGAAGACTGGTTGCCAGTGTCAGTTTGAATAAAATAAAGGGAAGAGAATACTTTGTTACTGATATTTTCGATTACGATGACGAAGGAAGAATATCCAATAAATATAAAATTTTACCGGGACTCCCAATACAGAAATTGACATTTGAATATGATCTGCAGGGAAAAGTAATTGCCGAAACTTTTAAATGTGGTACAGATTCGGTTGTAAAAACATACACCTACAATTCTTTAGGGATGCTTCAAAGTATTGTTAATGAGGGTGATACCAGTGATACTCTTATAAAATATGAGTATAACGACCTGGGACAGTTGATATCCAAAAATTTCAAATCAGGCACTGGGCATCAGATAAGTTACGCATACAATATTCAGGAGTGGTTGACATCTATACAGTCACTGGCATCTGCGGGTTTTTATGAGGCAATTTCGTATAACGGCTTATATAATGGTAATATAAAAAGAACTGATTACCGTTATAAAAACAGTGTGGAAAAAACATATGATCAGGAATATACATATGATAATGTAAGCCGCTTAACAGGTGTATCATCTTCAGATACTGCATATAATTCGGTTTATTCCTACGATGAAGTTGGAAGGTTTAAATCTAAAAAAGAGGGAAGTTCCAATAATGATGATTACAGATATTATGCAAATCTGAATCGTTTAAAGAAGGCAAAAACGGGGGGTAAAGAATACATTTATAATGAACATGGAAGCCTTGTTATTGACATCAATAAAAAAATGGTTGTTGAACTTGATTGGAGAGAGATGCCGATGTTGTTGCGGTTCTATGATCGTATTCCTGTTTCTTCTACTGAAATAGGAGTCGATGCTCGAGGGACTTATGTAATAAATGATACTTCGTGCAAAGACTGTGATTTGTACCAGTATCTGGAATATCTCGAAAAAACTTCTGCAATAAATCTTATATCTACCGTTACCATGATTTACGATGCTGCAGGAAACAGGGTTTGTAAGATTGCTGGTGAATAAACGTGGAGCTATAAACGATGGTGATAAACCATATTTTATTTAATGCTGGAAATTGGCTGAGAATTATTCTGTTATGGGCTGCACTGGTCTGCCAAATTAATGCTACGATAGCGGTAAACGTATTTACCCTGATGGTGGAATGTCAGAATCAAATGCATCAAAACCATGCATTTATATTCAGAACACAGGTAGTGAAGTTCTTTCAAATTTTGTGTATTATTATTATTTCCAGACTGAAGGCAGTCAGGTGCCGGTTCTGGACAAATATTATTTGCCATCATGTGAAACGGTTGTCGTAGAACCAGTTGCATCAGGTTATAGATTGAAATACACTGTTACTGGCGCAAATCTCTCTCCCGGTGGAATACATCCGAATTCAGGGGGAAATTCAGTGGCACTTCATTACAACGGATGGAATGCCTGGGACAAAACAAATGATTTCTCCAATAATTTCAGTTCTACTTTTCAGGCAAATACCAAAATTGCAGTATACGTTGGCGGAACCAGGATTTTTGGTAGTGAACCTGATACTGCATCAACACCGCCTTTAAGTCCAGGTTCTCTTAACTTAACTGCAATATCCTGGCAGAGGATAGACCTTTCCTGGGTCGATAGTTCCAGTAACGAGAGTGGATTCAGAATCGAACGGGCAACAGGCAGTGGTTCATTTATTGAGATCGGAACCACAGCCGCCAATGTTACCACTTACCAGAGCACTGGTCTGACTGCTAATACATCATATTCCTACCGGGTCAGAGCATACAACATTGCAGGAAATTCCAATTACAGTGCATCTGCAAGTGCAACAACACTGCCTGGTCCTGCAGGTTATATAAGTCGGGATATTTGGACTGATGTTACAGGTATTACAGCATCATCAATCCCATTGTCAACTACACCTGATATTTCAAATACAATCAATATTCTCGATACTCCATCTAACTATGGCAATAATTATGGTCAGAGGATAAGAGGGTATATTACAGCACCTTCAAACGGACCGTATACATTCTGGATTTCCAGTGATGATAATTCAGAACTTTGGCTTTCGACAAACAATCAACCATCAAACAAGGTAAAAATCGCATCAGTAAATGGGTATACCAATTCACGGGAATGGAATAAATATACATCGCAAAAATCAAGTGCTGTTAATTTGTTGGAAGGTAGTAAATATTATATTGAAATATTGCATAAAGAAGGAGACCAAAATGATAATCTGGCTGTCGGGTGGTTAAAACCGGGTCAGAGCGGGTCTGTTCCATCTGAAGTAGTTCCCGGGTATGTTTTATCGCCATATATAGATACTACAGTACCGGATGCACCGACAGGTCTTTATGCAAATTCAATTTACAGTACACAAGCAGGTCTCACATGGACAGATAACAGCTCTAACGAAAACGGATTCAAAATCGAACGGGCACAAGGGACAGGCCCTTTTTCTGAAATTGCGGTTGTTCCGATTAATTCGACAACCTATCTTGATAATGGTTTGACTGCTTCAACTGAATACCATTATAGAGTTTTAGCGTATAATATTGCAGGAAATTCGGCTTATTCCAATACATTAACATGTACTACAACTGTGACTTCTGGACCAGGGACTGTCATGTCGGTTTCGCTTCTGTCATTTGCAATCTATTCCAGCGAGCAGAGCATCATAAAAGACAGGAGTGTATTTTCCGGTGGTGGTGCTGTAGGTTCAAACGGTTATGTCGAAGTAGGTTCAAATGCAAATGTACAAGGTAATCTTGTTTCCGGTGGCAATATTTATCTTCGGAATTATGCTAAAATTTATGGAAACGTTTCTGCAAATGGAACAGTAACATTTCAGGATGGTGCTGAAATTAATGATGGTGCATGGCAGGATTCTGCATCAAATGCTGTTGTTAGTTTTCCGGTTATCCCGCCGATAACAATTGGAACAAAAGATACAACTGCATTGCCTGGACAGGTTCTGGAGCTTTCGCCAGGCATGTATAAAACACTTATTGTTGAAAGCTTCGGAAAAGTGAAATTCAGAGCAGGGACTTATACTTTCAGGACTTTGATAGTTCGACCTGATGCGGAGATTCTGTATGATATGTCTATGTATGATAATCTGGAGATCTTTATCAGTAATGAATTCGAGCTGGCTGACCGGACTAAGGCTAAATTTACAGGAACCAACACTTACTCACCGGCTGTAAGAATTTATACTACTGATCCCGACATGGTAAGAATCGGTACTCAGGTACAGATTACCGGTATAATTATTGCACCTTTTGCCGAGGTTCAGATTTATGATGGAGTACAGTGTGATGGTGCACTTTATGCCAGAAAAGTGTTAATTGAAGCGGTTGCAACTGTGGAAAGTGGTGTGGTTGATCCTGATAAAGATTTTGATGATGATTATGTACCCACATTTTCCGAATATAAGCTGTGTACAGACCCCAGAGATCCACTTGATTACAAAGCGATTGGAATCCCTGATCATGCAATGATCGATAATACTATTGAACAGACTGTCATTTATGATTACGCTAAATTTTTTACCGGGTACTCCCGTGCAAATGGTGTGAAGATGACATATGCACCGGGTGCTCTTACTGATCCAAGTTCACCGATTCTTTTTCAGATTCGGAATTTTCCAATAAGTGCACCTGAATACAACGATAGTAATTATATTCCTGTCGGAAGATATCTGGAACCTCTCTACAATACCCTGAACAGCAGTAAAACTGTATCGTTGGCAATACCTTTACCTGATAATATCAGCCCTGTAGCCTCATACAAGGTGGCAATCTATAGAGGTGGAGCCTGGGAGGAACTTGATGGTCGTATTGGTGAGCAGGCGGTATATGCGGATGTTACCGGAGATCTGGGGCCAATGATTCTGGTACAAAAGCCTTCGAAATCGGTTTACTATTTTGATAACTCGGTTTATTCGAACCAGCAGGTTACCAGGCTGGAGATTGATCTTATGTTAAAGAGATGTGCTTCAACTGCGACTCCTCCAGGAACATTTACTCTCTCTTATACCGATTACTCTGTAAACCCAGCCGGAACAAACGGGTGTATTATTGTTAATTTTGAAAGACTTGCGGATAGTACTCTGGTGGCCCGAAGCATGAATACTTTCTACGGAAGAATAGTGGTAAATTCTGCTTCAATTAACATTTCTTCTCCTGATAACGTAACATATTCTGTATCAACATCTTACGATCTGGCCAGAGGACAGTCTCTTCTCATCTCCAACGACAAAACCATTTCAGAAATGAAAGGAAACGCCAATATCCCTGATAAACTGGTATTTTCCTATGGTGGGAATAATCTGATCTTTGAGTATACCAGTCTCAGTGGTGAAGGACAGATCTGTAAAGGTTCTGCAGGTAATTACTACTACAATTACTATTTGAAAGATCACCTTGGTTCCACCCGTATGATAGTAAACGATGCAGGTGATATTACTGATGCAATTATGTATCAGCCTTACGGAACTATGGAGGAAGTTGCAGGTATTGCCACTCCAGGAGCAGATCCGGAAAGAGAGCGGTTTACAGGGAAAGAGTTTGACAGGGATGGGAGGGATTCGGCAAACGGAATTCCGGGGTTGAATGCGTATTATTTCGGGGTTAGGTTTTATGATCCGGAGATTGGGATGTGGATGAGTACTGATCCGGCGGATCAGTTTTGGAATACTTATTCTTACTGTGGTGGAGACCCTGTTAATTTCATTGATCCAGATGGAATGGAAATTAACACGTCTTCCGGATTTTCTAAAGCGCTTTTGACAATACTGACATATGTAAATCCAGATAAAGCTGAAGCAATGCTTACTTCTTCCCAGATGTTTTCTGCTATGCAGTTGATGGGTGCGATCTGGGGCTCTGGAATGATGAATGCCTCAAATAGTGTAATGTCGCTTTCAGATTTTCATTTGAAATATGAACAAATGCAAGCAAATGAAGGTGTGGAAACAGCCTATGGACCAATGGGTGGCTTCGGTATATTTATGGATATGGCTGATGATGCCACAAACGGTAAAGCAAGCCTTGCAATGCTGCCTTTTATGCTTGCCAAAGGCAAGATGAATTTGAAGAGTTTAACAAATGGTGAAATTAAGATGTTAAAGAAAGCTGGTTATGATATTCATTACCTTAAAGGTGGTAAGAATGCCTCAAAATTTGATCTGTTCAAAGACTCCAATACAGGTGAAATATTCAAAATGCTTAAGGGTGGAAAAGGTATGCCTGATCCTACGGGCTTGAACATTAATAAATTATAAATTGGAATGCTTAAATATGAATGTAATAGCAAATTTATCAATATTTACAAAGAGTTACACGCCTGAAGAGTTAAATAAAATAATAGGTATTAATGCTGATAAAATTATGCATTGTGGCGAAGCACGATCAAAAGGTTCCTCAATGAAATGGGAAGAAAATGTATGGGTAATAACCTCGACAAAAAAGGAATCAAACATTTTATCTGAACATATAAGAGAATTGCTTGATCGAATTAAACCATTCAGTGATAAATTACTAAAATTGCAAAACTGTGAAATACAATTTGATTGCATTATTGAAGGTGATGAAAACCCTGAACTTTCTTTTTCTAATGACCTGATGAGAGATATTTCTAACTTAAATGCAAGTTTGGATATTGATATGTATGTTGCAGGTGACTAAACACCTTGCAACACATCTTCTTTACCTCACACCCCCATTGCCTTCTTCACCTTCAAAATGGTGCATAGCGATACCGAGTGAATCCTCGCAATCTTTCTCATAGAGATTGATTGCTCAAGATCTTTTACTACACCCCTGAATTTTTTGAGCAGCATATCATTACTAATCACACTTCCTTTCTTTCTTCCTAACTTGGTCCCGTTTTTTCGTGCCTTCTCAATCCCACTTTTTATCCCAAATTTTCCATTAGAAATACGCACCTAATAAAAAGAATGTATTTTCTAATGGACACCATTAGAATAATCATAACTAAATCAATGAGTTACTTAGGGAACTTCAAATGGGTAAACATGCTTTAGAACTAAATTTTATAGATGATGAGATTACTGCTGTCCGCACCGGAAAATAATTTCCTAAAAACACCGAAAAAAGATTTCCCAAATC
>CAYPMS010000013.1:0-59008 GCA_964411655.1 uncultured Fibrobacter sp. | reverse complement strand
TGAGCTTTTTTAGTGTCAGATTTGGTATTTTAGATTAGATCTGTGTTAAAATTCGGGGAAAGTTCAGCAGTTATTGGAATTTTTGGCGATTGACGGAAAGACTGTGGATTCCCATACACCCCAGAGATGCTTTCTTTCCGCATTGAAACTTCATCTCTGGGGAACATGCCAGGAATGGAAATTGCTCTTTTAACCTCCCCCAAAAAGATGAGCTGAAGCTCTGTCCACACCGCGCCTCCTGAAATTGTGACCACTGCGATTATTATCATTGTTTATCCGCCAGAAGAATCGAGTATTTTATCTCCTGGTATCTTTAGCACCACCTTTTAAAGAATAAGTACTCATGCCTGTAGAAGTAATGATTGCTTTTTTTGCCATCTCAGTGCTCCTGGCAATTTCGCCCGGACCGGATAATTTATTCGTGTTGATCCATTCTGCCTTGTATGGCTCTGGATCAGGATTAATTGTAATTGCAGGATTGTGCAGCGGTTTACTTTTCCATACCACAATAGTTGCATTAGGAATAACAACTCTTTTTAAAAATTATCCGATTTCATTTATACTTTTAAAAGTGGCTGGTACATTTTACCTGCTTTATTTATCCTGGCAGTCATTCAGGGCATCTGTAAAGAGTAAGGAAAATCAGGCGCAAAGAAAAATTACCGGTTTTCATCTGTATCGAAGAGGGGTTATAATGAGCGCAACTAATCCCAAAGTATCTATCTTTTTTTTGGCATTCCTGCCTCAGTTTGCCAGTGCTGATTATGGTCCGTTATTACCCCAGTTTTTTATTCTGGGAGCTTTGTTCATCCTTTCAGCATGTCTGGTTTTTAGTACCATCTCTTTTTTTTCTGGTTTTATAAGCAAACTTTTAAATGGTTCAGATCGTGCACTGAAAATAATGAACCGGATTGCTGGTGCTGTATTTGCGGGTATCGCTTTAAAACTTTTAATAACAAGGCTGTAGCAGCAGTTTTAGAGGATTTCAGAATTACCTGAAATCGCTTCTGTATTGTTCTCCCACTTGTCACTGATAAATAACTGCATCCTTTTTAGATACCCGGTTATGGCTTCAGAAGGAGCCCTCAGAAAATTCAGACCTGAAATACTCTCTTTGCTTTTGGCAAAACTGAGCAGGTCTGGAAATGACTCCAATGCCAGGATTCCTGCTACCAGAGTCGCTTGCTGATTGCGGAAGAGTATACCTAAGGCAGAGAAAAAAGTCGCATGAAACCGGAATCGTGTAAGCAGAAATCCAGCTTCTATCCATATCCACACTCTTAAGATCTGTAAAACTGCAATGTTTAATCCCTCATAGGTCAGAAAAGAAAAAATGGGAATTTTTTTTCCATAGGAAAAAAACAGATACATCGAGAGTATAAATAGAAAAAGAGGCCAGAATTTTAACGGATAGCTAATCATTTTCCACGAACGGCCGATTATAGAGATCATACCTGTGAAAATCACTGCAACAATTAACATGATAACAATGTCACTGATAGCAAAAAGGGAAAAACAAAACAGAAGTACTGCACTGCACTGTAAAGTGTTTTTCACAGTTGATCGGTTTTGGCAATCAGAGAGATTGCGGTTAACTTCTGGTAACTCCAAACGGTTCAGGACATTCCAGACCTGTGGAACAATCAGTCCTGCAAATGTGCCAAAGGCAATTGATGCAGCTCCCATAAAGGGTAGTTGGTAAAAAACTGAAGAATTGTGTGTAAGGAGGAAATAAACAACTACCAATTGAGCACTGTTGTGAAAGAATGCCCCTGTAATACTCAACCCTACAGTGCCTAACATCCCTTTTTTCCCCAGAACCTTCCATGCAATTCCCATCGCCACGGTGGCAATAATACCTCCTGAGAGCGAAAGTGCAAGGGTGAGAAGAGAAAAACCGAAATAAAAACCGGAAATCCAGGAACGAAGCAGTGTGAAAAGTATCGCATCCTTTACACCGAAACGTATTATCCATACAACGGTAATGCAGTTTGCCAGACCCGGTTTAAGCCATGGCAGAAATGGGATTCGCGGTAAAAACAACTCAAGCGCATTAAGGGCGATTGCCAGCAGAATCCAAACCGTTTTTATTGAATACTGATTTTTTTCATCGTACGATTGCATCCAGCATTTCACCTTTTTTGGCATCGATGGTTATCAGGATATGATTAGGGATGCAGACAATCTGGCTGCCAGGTTTACTGATACAGCCTTGTCGTATGCAGAGCTGATGGGGGCAGGGGGAGCTGTTAACAGAAACTGACCGGTTCTGGATTGCTACTTTCATTATTCCCATTTTCCCTTTAACATCGAAAATCTGGTTTTGATCTATGGGATATTCTGCAATGATCCGATTATCCTCGAATACCAACACTGTTTGGGGAGAAAGCGATCTGATTGCTGGAAATGTAAGAAAAATCCCAATAATCAGAAACGAAATAATTACTATATCACACCAGGAAAACCGATGTAATACCAGGTATTCGATCTTATTGATTTGGTCAGTCATTATGATATAATCAGATACGTTTAAGGGTTCGACTCATTTTCAAAATATGTGATTTATATGAATTCTTTAATATGTAAAGCATCAAGAAAAGAGGACTGTTCGGAAAGCAAAGTTTTTGTGATCGGACGGATTTTGGCAGATATAACCATTTTGGCTATATTGTTGTATTTAGTGGACAGTATCTTTTGGCATCTCATTTAATTTAGCCTTTGATTTAACTATTAATTTAGCATAGTACCTGTAATTATTGGTTGCCAGACCTGCGTATACAGAAGCCTCTGGAAAATTCCATAATTTTAGTATAGCCAGCTTTCCCTGAGTTATTTCAAACCTTCCCACACGGTAGGAATGATCAGCAGCAGTTCCGATTTTCCGCTGCATAAAAGCGGCTATAGAATCTGCCTGTGGTCTTACCCAGGAATCTAAGGAGTCCAGGGGAGCACTTGCGCTTTCCAGTTCATACTGCGAAAGTAATCCGTTTTTATCGAAATGGAATGCAGCTTTCAGCACTAAGGACCCTATAAGGATAGAATCTACGAAAACGGAGTTCCCTTTATCGGATAAATTCCAATGCTTTTCTGTGAGAAACATGAAACCTTTTTTTGTGATTCCAAATGGGATGTTTCTGAACTGATAAGGTCTTGCCGGTTTTTTAGACAGTTCCTGATGAAGGTAAAGGGAGTCTGCCCTTTTATTTAGAATCTCTCTTTTACTTTGCACCAAAAGTGCCTCAGTTTCATTTTTTTCGCGGAGCTGCTGAATGGACCAGTTTATTATTTGACAGGGCCGTACATCCAGAGGATTAATACCGGTTTCATCAGCATATTTCTTAACAAGTGCAGTATAATCCTGAGATTCGGTTATAAAACTGATTTCGGATTTCCATTTTAGCAGGGTCCTGCGGGATGGCATGGAATCACCGGTGCAAAGCTGATAATCTCGGAGTATGTTTTTTTCCAGTTCTGAGAAAAACAGGCTGTCAGAAGCTTCCTGAGAGAAAAGTATAGAGACTGTAGTGTTAAAAATGATAATGAAAGACCTGATTTTGCGATCCATTAGTCACCAATAAACCTTCCTGCCCAACTGCGAACAGTTTTTCCGTTAAGGATGTGAAATTTGCGCAAACGCCGCAGTGTTTCATTGGAAAATGTGTTAATGGGAATCCACAAAAGATGTTTCTTGTATTTTGATGCCAGATTTCTGAGAAAAATACCTGGCTTTTTCTGTGCAATGTAGGCAATCACCCGTTCCTGGCTGAAAAGAAGCGAACCGATAGTCAGGCGTGCTGCAAGATTGGGAAGTTTCAGGTCTTTGGTGATTTCAAAGACATTGGGAATTTGTTTTGGTGGATAAAGCAACGCCAGACCTCCATAGCTGCATTGCGCAATTCCCGGTCCGATTAGATTCTCAAAAGGGTCTGTAGCATAAAAGCTAAGGGTAGATTCCTCCTGATGTTCTGCATACCAGGTGGCGCAATGGGGATAATTCTGATCGTGCGAGTCATCAAAAATGATAACTACCGTATCGATCTTCCCCCGTGATGGCGGAATTTCTTTTACATAAATGTCTCCGGTGTGCCAGTTTCTCAGTGTTTCCCTGATATCGATTCCATCTTTTACAGAGGTACTGAATTTCTCATTTCTGATGAAATCTTCCACCATTATATTAAGGCTTTTTTTTCTGATATAGGCATTAAACCGCTCTATGCGTATGTCTTCAGGAATATGGGAACACATCCCAAAAGGATTCCAGGTAAAACGGTATTGTTTTTTACGCTCAAGGGAGGGGTCTGGCTTTATGGAAATTGTACGCCACTGAAGTTCAAAATCACGGAATAGATTAATTGCTTCTGTTACTCCCCATTGAGGGGTACTGATTTTATTAATTCCAATTCCAATTTGACCGGAGTCATCTTCTACAGGGATATAGGGATAATAACGGGCGCTTTTTAGAATCCTGAGGGCGAATGAGTTACCTCCCACCCCTTTGGCCGATTCTACAATATCAAAAAGAGAAGGCATTAGTCGCCCGGAGGATACGGTGAGATTGCGCAGAAAAGTCAGTGCGGCTTGAATGCGCACAGGAGAAAGGGAGATGATCTCTTCTTTTTGGCTGTAATAATCATCTCTGGTTTCCCGGAAGAGGTCTTTTATTGCTTCAACTTCATCAAATGGTTTTGCGAAAAGATCATGGCGTTCTTTCTCATATTTTCCGGTAACGAACGGGAGCTCTCCCAAGGCAAAATAGAGATGGTCAGGGTTGATCAGAGCGGATATTATGGAACAGTCATCATGATTATCAAATCTCAGATTGAAGCTTTTTTCCTGAAAAAAATGAAAAACGGCTCGAATAAAGGTTCTGAAGTGAACCAGAACTAAAATATTGCTGAACCTAATCCTGAGTTGGTGAATCTGAGAAGCAATGTACTGCCCCTCATGATCATCGTTTGAATCTTTCTCGGGATTTTCCAGTACTTTAAGACAAAGAGAGCTGAAAAGGTCAAAGCCCAGTCTGGAAGCTGCATAGGGATCGGGCAATGCAGGAAGCGGTGTTGGTACTTTTAAATATGGTGAACCGATACAGAAAAATGGTTTGTAATTCTGCTGGGATTGTCTGACTGCTTCTATTGCTGCATCGCAGGGGTCAATCGGGAGATAGAAGACGGGATCGGAAACCGTTCTGGCTGCCAGCGCGCTGACAAGAGGCAGTTTGTCGATAGCGTCTCCGAGGGATTGCTGGAACACCGATGGTATATCAACTGCAATGCAGTCGAAGCATTGCTTGAGAAAAAGCGATCTGACATATCTGGCAAAAAAAATGCTGCCGTGAAGATATGGGATGATGGTTATGCCGGGGCTCAGAATCACTGGTCAGTCCTCATTGTTGTCAGGATTGAGCGAGTCGTCATCTGAGAAAAAGAAATCTCCCAGATTCATTGATGGTAAATGCTCACCGGAAAGTTTTCTTTTTGCGGCCAGACTCTCCATGTCCAATGCATCTTCTCCCAGTATCTGCAAAACGGCATTTCTGAAGAGCTGTTCGGTATCGGTTGAATTACCAGAATTTTTTAATTTCAGGGAATATCTGAGTGCACTTATTCCATCACGTACAGAGTAGGGAAGATCCAGATTGTGAGCCTTTTGCAGAAAATCGACACATATCTGCAACAGTTCTTCATCTGAAAAGGGAAGATTGTATTGCAGGATTTTAAGTTCGTCTTCACGGCTGGGAAAGGGAATCTGGATTCCGGGCTGAAGCCTTGACATTATGTAGTCGGGGATTTCGAATGTAGAGGAATCCTCATTCATGGTGACTGCAGCTCTGAATTCTTTATGGGCAGTAATAGTGATGCCGGCGATAATGGATTCCACAGTTCTGCGATTATCAAAGAGTCCGGCCAGTGAGGCCCATGATTTTTCGGACATACGGTTCCCTTCATCCAGAATGGCTACACCTCCGGTGATTACAGCAGAAAGAAGGGGACTGGCATGGTAGGTGATTTTGCCATTTTCCGATAGTACAGGTGTTACCAGAAGATCCTCTGGTCTTGTATCGCTTGTGCACTGCATAATGTAAACATCCTGATTGCGTTCACGGGCTGCAGCTATGGCCATGGTGGTTTTGCCTATACCGGGATGTCCGATGATCCGTGGTGTTAATGGTAAATCATTTTTATCTATTACCATCCAGCAGGCATGAAGCTGGCGCAGAGGTTCGCTTTGTCCTATCCACTGAACCTGGCTGGTCAGAGGATGAGAGAGTACCAGCTCAATATCATCTATCACTTTTTTCATCATTAATCCTCAGGCTTAATGTACAATGGCAGTTTTAAACAGAAAACAACAAAAGAACAGGTGAGTAGGGAATTCGTTTGTTTTTCCTTAATATTTCAGGATTGTTGTCTTTATTAAAATATATAATATCCTCAAAATTGGGTAATGGATCATCCTTATCTCTGGATTTTGACCTGAATAAGCCATTATTGGACAATTTGACCCTGCTTTTCACGTACTGTTTTTAAATCTTTCCGCAGAATGTAATTTATCCACTCCTTAAATTAACCTGTAAATTATGCCGGATCGTCAGAAAAGAGGGTTCGGAGTGAAGAATTGTAAAAAAATGAGTTTAGACCGACTTAAAATCAGAAATATTGCAATTATTGCGCATGTGGACCATGGTAAAACGACTCTGGTAGATCAGCTGTTCAAGCAGAGCGGAATGTTCAGGGAAAATCAAAGTGTTGCTACCCGGTTTATGGATTCGATGGATCTGGAAAGAGAGCGAGGTATAACTATAGCCGCCAAGAACGGATCTTTCCGTTACCAGGGTTATCATATTAATGTAATAGATACTCCGGGGCATGCTGATTTTGGAGGGCAGGTGGAGAGAATTTTAAAGATGGCAGATGGGGCATTGTTGTTGGTGGATGCCAAAGAAGGTCCCATGCCTCAGACCTATTTCGTTTTGAAGAAAGCCTTATCCCTGTCTCTGCCCATTATTGTGGTGGTTAACAAAATCGATAAACCTGCAGCCCGTCCTTCCTGGGCCGTAGACCAGGTGTTTGATCTTTTTGTCAAACTCAATGCCCCTGATCACATTCTGGATTTTCCGGTGGTTTATTCCTCTGCCAAGGCAGGGTATGCCCGAAACAACCCTGACGATGATGGAATGACCCTGGAACCGCTTCTGGAGAAAATCATCTCCCATATTCCTCCACCACAGGGCGATCCAGAAGAACCTTTGCAAATGTTAGTCAGTTCAATTGATTACTCCCCTTATCTGGGCAGGCTTGGAATCGGTAAAATTACTGCCGGTACCTTAAATGTTAACAAAGAGATCGCAGTGGCACTTCGTGATGGGAAACTGGTGCCTGCCCGTATTACCAAAGTATACAGATTTGACGGCGTGCAGAAAGTGCCTGTGGAAATGGCAGGGGTAGGAGAGATAGTGGCTGTAGCAGGTATGGATGAAGTGACGGTGGGGGTTAGCTTTACTGATCCGCTTCGACCCAACCCATTGCCTCCAACGGTTATCGACCCGCCAACCATTTCTATGAACTTTATTCCTAATGATTCTCCTTTTGCCGGTAAAGATGGCAAGTTTGTGACTTCCAGACACATTCAGGAAAGGCTGCAGCGGGAGGTACTATCTGATGTCGCACTGGTGGTTGAGGAACTTCCTGATTCTATCGGTTACAAGGTGTCAGGCCGAGGTGAATTGCACCTGTCTATCCTTATAGAACGAATGCGAAGGGAAGGTTATGAGTTTCAGGTGACACGTCCGCAGGTGATAATGCAGGAGGAAAATGGGGTGAAGCTCGAACCCTATGAGGAGCTTACTATCGATGTGGATGAGAAATACATGGGTGCAGTTATCGATAAGATAAGCATGCGTAAGGGTATACTTATGCAGATGCATCAGGAAAACGGGATAGCCCGTCTGGTTTTCAAGATCCCCACCAGAGGATTGCTGGGGTATCGTTCGGAGTTTTTAACCGATACCAGAGGAATGGGCACCATGAATTATGTATTTCTGGAATATGGACCGTTCGCAGGTGAGATCAGGACTCGCAGCAACGGGGTTTTAGTGTCAAAGGAGACTTGCATTACTGTGGCGTACGCTCTGTTTGGGCTTCAGGACCGCGGGATAATGTTTATGGGGCCGGGAGTTAACGTTTACAAAGGACAGATTGTCGGTGAGCACTGTCGTTCGAATGACCTTGTGGTAAATCCCGGTAAAGAAAAGAAACTGACTAATATGCGTGCTGCTGGTTCTGATGAGAATGTGATTCTTACACCTGCCCGTGAGATGAGTCTGGAGGACTGTATCTCTTATATCAACGATGATGAACTGGTGGAAGTCACTCCAAAAGCTATACGACTGAGAAAAAAAGGATAGTTTTCAGACCTTTGGCCTGCTTTTTGCTCTGGTTTGTAGTATAAATATAAAACCGTTTAAATCCACCGGAAACCAGGGGTTGAAGCGTGAGAAACCCGAAAGTCCTTTTAATAGAAGATGACGAAACCACACTTTTAGGCTATTCAAAATATTTATCTCACAAGGGATACTACATCAAGACAGCCAACTCTCTGGCTATGGGCAGGCAGTTACTTTCAGTAGAGAATTTTAATGCAGTTCTTCTGGATTTGAAATTACCTGATGGCTGTTCTTTACATCTGATTAAAGAGATCAGCATGTCCAGTGAGTCTACAGCCATAATAGTGATCTCTGGAATAAGCGATATTTCAACTGCGGTGGAGGCTATGCAGTACGGAGCTTTCAATTTTCTTACCAAACCGGTGGAGATGGAAGCATTGGAGCTGAGCCTTCATAATAGTTTACAGGTGGAAGAACTTAAAAGGCGGGAACAGATTCATAAACGTTTACTTCCAGAAAATCCTAAGATTTACTTCGGTATAAGCCCTGAAATCGAGAAAACAATTGAATATGCCAGAGTTGCTGCCTTAAATGACTCTGTCGTACTGCTGCTTGGAGAAACCGGAACCGGTAAAGGGGTTCTGGCCAGGTGGATTCATGATCACAGCGCCCGCAGAAATGGTAACTACGTAGAACTCAACTGTTCCAGTTTACGCGGCGAACTTCTTAGAAGTGAACTTTACGGACATACTAAAGGAGCATTTACATCAGCTATTAAGGACAGGGATGGACTGATTGAAATTGCTGATGGTGGAACGCTGTTTCTAGATGAGATAGGTGATATGGATCCTGAAGTGCAGGCTGAGCTGTTAAAAACCATCGAAGAGAAAACTTTTCGCAGAATCGGTGAAAATAAAACCAGAAACAGTAATTTCAGGCTTATTTGTGCTACTAACCGCAATCTCAGGCAGGCTTCACTGGAAGGAGCTTTCCGTTCTGACCTTTATTACCGAATCTGTGTTTTCCCCATTGAACTTCCCTCCCTTCGAAACAGGAAAAAAGACCTGCCTGGCTTAGTGGCTCATATTTTAAGCAGTTTCGGGTTGGATTATCAATCTATCGATGAATCGGTTGTCAGATTGCTGTCCGATTACTCATGGCCAGGAAACATAAGGGAACTCAGAAACATGCTGGAGAGGGCAGTATTATTATCCCAGGGCAAACCTCTTACTGTTGAGCACTTTCCAGGCTTACATAATGTCAATAATTCTTCAATGCACCCCTCACCTCTTCAATGGAATCTGGAGCTTCTGGAAAAAAAGCATATCCTCAAGGCTCTCAAGCACTTTGGGGATAAAACCGAAGCCAGCAGGGCACTGGGAATTTCTCTGTCGTCGCTTTACAGAAAACTGGAAAGTTACAAGGATCCGATTGTTGCCTGAAAGGATCATGTCATACCGCTTTTTACTCTCTTTTTCCCCTAAGTGCCCGAATCTAAGGGGTTAAAAAAATTTTTATTATCATGTTTTTTTGGGAGAGGAAAGTTTTATATTAAGACTCCGTTATCTCTTTTCTCATTTTTCCCATTTCAATTCTCGATTTTTAGAAAAACCTCTTTGTCAGCCTTAAATGGCCCATGGCAGATTGTGTGTTCTGTGTTTGTAGTAACCATTTATCTGGAGTAAATAAATATGGAATGCATTCTTCGTGTCTTGATGGTGGAAAATTCCGAAGAGAATGTTGCGAAACTGGAGTCTGTATTATCCAGAGATGGATTTGATATTTATTCAGAACGTATTGAAACTGCTGAGCAAATGCTGGAAAGTCTAAAGCAGAAATACTGGGATCTGGTTCTTTTCAGCAACGATATGGAAAATTTTACTTTGGAAAATGGCATAAAACTGGTTCGGCAATCAAATCCGAATCTTCCCTTTGTAGTGATTTCATCTGAATCGGATGAAGAACTGATAGTTTATGCCATGCGTCTGGGGGCTAATGATTTTGTGAGCAGGAACAAGTATTCGAGACTGCTTTCGGTAGTTCGCAGAGATGTTTCAGAATTTCAAACTATCCCGCGGATCAGATCAAAACAGTTGCAGATGGCTAAAAATGAGGAGCGTTACAGGCGGATAGCCGAAAGCATAACCGATGTTTTAATCGTGCTGGATTCCAATTTGAAATGTGTTTATTGGAACAGGGCAGCAGAAAAGCTCACTGGAGTCTGTGCCAAATCTGCCCTTACTCGTCCTTTCTATGAGCTTTTCCCGGAAAATCCCGGATTAGAGATTCAGGATATGCTCAAGAGTGTTTTGGCGCAGCCAAAAACAACCGTCTCCACATTTATCATGACCAAAGAAGAAAAGGAATATCAGTATGAGATCACTGCTTATCCCAATGATTCTGGTTTAACTCTCATAATCCGGGAAAATTCACAGTATCAGTTTACTCAGGATCTCATAAATCCTCAGGTGGAGAAGGAAAATCAGTTGACTCAAAGCCAGAAGCTTCGTATCCTGGGTTTGCTGACATCCGGAGTGGCTCATGAGGTGCGGAATCCTCTCAATGCTATTTCCGTGGTGCTGGAAGCACTTTTTCAGGAGTTGGGGGATAAACCTGATTATCTGCTTTATAAAGATCATGTATTTACTCATGTTGAAAGGTTGACCCGCTTAATGCAGGATCTGCTGGAGCTTGGTAAACCCATAGAACGTTCGAAGGTGGTTATCATCAATTTTTATGATCTGGTTAAAGAGTCGGTGGCTTTGTGGAAAAGCTCGGGAAATCGCAGCGGCTATACTGTAGAGATAAACAAGGAAGAGATGGAGGAGGAATTAAAAATTAAGGGTGATCCTCTGAAGCTTCAGCAGGTTTTCATGAATATCCTGGAGAATGCTTCTCAGCACAGCCCCAAAGGTACCGTCATTTCCATCTGGATACATAAAGAAGGCAAATATGTGAAGGTCAGTATTTGTGATCAGGGAAGCGGAATAAAAGAAGATAATCTCAAAAGGATGTTCGAGCCGTTTTTCACCACCAGGAAGAAGGGGACCGGATTAGGACTGGCTATAGTGAAGCATATTCTGGAAGTTCATAATGGGACAGTTTCGATTCGTAACAGTATCCCCGGGCCTGGTTGCACTGTGGATATTGAACTTCCCTTATATCAGATCAGAAAACCAGGAAAACTGAGCGCAATTGAATCAGTAAAGATGGTTGCGATATGAGGGGGAAAGTTGGGCGATCAACCGATCGCCCCGGATATTATGCGCGGGGTGCTGCTCCTCCTCCCCTGGTTCTGGCAGCTCCCCCCTGAGCACCTGTTCGGGCAGCCCACCAGATAGCAATACCTACTATCAGCAAAAGCATTATCACCCAAAACCACCACCATCCGGTAGATGCTGCTCCATCTGCAGCTCCATTATAACCGGTATCCTGCATGGTATCGGTTAATTGCCCCAAAATGGTAGCCGGTAATAGTGTCAGTAAAATCATCAAATTCTTTATCCATTGCCAAATCATAGTTCCTCCTTGGCAAATTTAGCACAGTCATTTATTAGGAACTGCAATTATCGGGCCGCTCTCTTAGGCTGCTTTCTTTAAGCTACTTTCCTTTTTTTGAAGCTTTTTTTCCAGTAGTGCCTGGTAATCTCCCAAGTTGCCCATTTTAACAAGCTCCTCTTCCTCAAATTCGATCCCATAATGTTTTTCCAATTCAAAAGTGAAAACAATCCGGTCGTGGGCAGTTCTCTCAAGAGCTTCTATCCGGGTTTTTCTGTCAATCAATCTCTTATCCACCGAAAAGTACTCAGAAACAAAACTCAGGAAATCATCATTCATAACAGGATACCTTAACAGTCAGTTACAGTTCATTTATCTAAATAAGATTCGGCTCGGAATATGGAAAAATTGTTCCATCTTCTCCTCTGGTGTGACAATGGCCATCAATACTTTCACCGTATTATATTCTGATCCATGCAACGCATCATTTTTCATGTGGATATGGATGCTTTCTTTGCTGCTGTTGAGCAGAGGGATAATCCCCAATACAGGGGAAAACCGCTTATCGTGGGGGCTAAACCTGGAAACCGTGGCGTGGTCTCTACTGCCAGCTATGAAGCCCGTAAATTCGGTATCCATTCTGCCATGCCTATCAATGAAGCATACAGCAGATGTCCCCAGGGGATCTTCATTACTCCAAGGATGGAAGTGTATGAAAAAGTTTCCAGGCAAATAATGGAAATTTTTGAGCAGTTCTCTCCTCAAATCGAAAAAGTATCGGTAGATGAAGCTTTTATTGATATGAGTGGAACCGGGAAACTGTTCGGAAATCCGTTAAATGCTGCAGAAATGATTTCTCAGCAAATCAAAAAACAGCAGGGACTTACCGCTTCCATAGGAATTGCTTCCAATAAATTTGTAGCAAAAATTGCTTCTGACCTTAATAAACCGGATGGAATCACCTGCGCTCCATTTGATGGCGAACAATTGGAAAAATGGCTCGCTCCATTGCCTATTAAAAGGATGTGGGGAGTAGGAAACAAAAGTGAAGAGATTTTTAAACGCTGTTCTGTTAATACCATTGGAGATATGCAGAAACTTTCAATGGATTATCTCTGCAAAAGATTTGGAAAGCAGGGGGCAACTTTCTATTATCTGTGCAGAGGCATTGACAATAGGCCTGTTATGCAGGAGGATTCTGTAAAATCTATCTCCAGAGAACATACCTTTAATGTCGATTGTTTTGACAGGCGGGAGTGGAAAAAGACATTACATCAGTTGTCTCAGGATGTAGCACGACAGGCAAGGGCGATCGGGGTGAAAGCCAGCACCGTGTTTCTGACCTATCGCAGACCCGATTTTAGCCGTCATACCAGACGAAAGTCGCTGCTGGAACCGACCAATCTGGCCAAAACCATCTATGAAACAGCTATTCTTATTCTTGAGGAGCTGGATGAGCGATGTTTCCGACTCATTGGGGTGGGTATTACCGGGTTGGATCAGCAGATTCAGCTTAATCTTTTTGCTGTGCCCGATTCGATCGGTCCTCTGGAAACTTGCGAACGGGTGGTTGATAAAATTAATGCAAGATTCGGATCTGAGGTGATTAAAAAAGGGCTTGAAGTGGGGGGGAAGCAACCAAAAGAAGAATATAGGCAAAAATAAAAAAATTATTTATAATTTACTCCCAACACGGGAACTCTCTTATAAAAAATTATGAGGATATTATGATTAGCGTGATTACCTGCTGGGCCAGACCGGCTGAAGAAACGATTCAGGAGAGAAATATTGCTAAAACCATTGGTGTAGATCATCAATATATAATGATTGATGGCAGTAGTGGGATTGGACTGGCAGAGGCCTATAATCAGGGATTAGAGCATGCCACCGGTGATATAGTGGTATTTATTGCTGAGGATGTGCTTTTCATGAAACCAGGCTGGGGAGTGGTTCTGGAGAGAAAATTTGCAGCTGACCCCTGGCTGGGTGCTATCGGTGTAGCTGGAACACAATATCTGTTTGCCGAAAAATATTCCTGGACCGCAGCAGGCAGGCCTTTTATTAAAGGACGGGTGGTGCATCATCTGGAAAACGGTGATTTCTTTGCTGTGGTATTCTCTCAGGAGAATGGAGATTTCCCAGTGGTGGCAATAGATGGGGTATTCATGGCGGTAAAGAGACCGGTACTGCAAAATGCAGCTTTTGACCAGCAGACCTTTAAAGGCAACTGTTTCTATGATCTTGATTTCTGCATGCAAATTAACCGTGATTACCGTTTGATTGTTACAACAGAAATAGTATTGAAAAGACGTCATATCACTTCATTTGATAAAGTCTGGAACAGCTACGGTCAGCAGTTCCTGGCTAAACATGTGAACAATCTTCCACTTAGTTGTGTAGAGGCAGTTCCAGACCCTGAGCACTACATATCAAGTCAGGTCGTAGATCTTAAAGGCAAGGTTCCGCTTGAAACGATCTGTTGATCTGCTGCATTTATTATTAGTAATTCTGCTTACTCGAAAAGATCTAAAAAGCGGTTTTCATATAATTCGAAGAGATTCCATCGATCCAGCTCTTTTTTTAGTTGTGAAGCCAGGCTTTTATCCTTTAATGCTTGCTGAAACATCCTTTCGATCTTCTCCATTATGTAATGGGGCACTTTTTCATCTTCGATCTCGGAAAATTCTTCATTTTCTTCTTTGTTGATGGAAGGAATATAGTCCTTTATTCTTTCTTCGATCAGTTCATATTGATGCTCCATCAAATGTACACTTTCCTCAAGATCTGAGAGTTCTACATTGAATTTAAGGATATTGCAGATGGACCTGACCTGCTCAAGTGAAGCTTTAGGGTAATCAAGATTAAGGGCATAACCAGGAATGGTACCCAGAAGGCAGGCAGAATCGATTTTATGGGAGGCTGCTACGCCCAGAAGTAAACCGTTCTGACCCGCTATATAGCCATCCGGCATTGGGTTTAAACCGGACGCGATCATCTTTTCGAGCATCGATGCGGAATTACAACTGACCAGAATTTGTGACTGGCTACGATGGGAAGTCGGCTGTGCAAATGCTGCAAAGGTAAAGATCTGGCTAGTCTGAAACTGAAGAATGACATCGAGAATCATTTTGATTATCATGATACCCTCGCGGCCATTAATCTGAGCATTGCTCTGGAAAATGATCAGATTCGGGTTGTGGGTATAGTAAAAAATGCTGCTGGGGATTTCAGGAAAATCGGCGATACCGTTTTTTACCAGTATCGAATCAGGAATAAAAAACGGGCTCATATCGATCTCCGCAAAAGCGGTTGCATTTAGTTTACGGCGCAGGTAATCTACTGTAATGAGTCCGACATTGCCCATTCCTGGCCAGGCAGCAAGCATGGTCGGCGAACTGTCAAAGTGAATCTGCTGAAAACTTTTCATGACTGCTTTTCTCCTGGGGATCGTATTCGTGTTTCCCTTACTTCCGGCTCAATTCCAGCTCTGATCAGGTGTATCAGATTTTGATAAAATTATACTTAAAGATTATTTTTCAGTCTATGGATTTTCTGAATAATAAAGTAATACTTGCGCCCATGGCAGGGATAACGGAAAAAGTATTCCGAACTCTTTGCAAAGAAAATGGTGCCGATATTGTTGTCTCTGAAATGGTAAGTGCAGAGGGACTGTTTTACGGATCGAAAGCTACAATGGATCTGATGAAGTTCAGTGAATGTGAACGCCCAATAGGTATTCAGCTTTTTGGTTCCGATCCGGATCATATGGCAAGAGCTGCTGCATTTGTACAGAAACATGTCAAACCTGATTTTATTGATCTGAACTCAGGATGTCCTGTCCCTAAAGTAGTAAAGAAAAATGGCGGATCCGCACTATTGCAGAATGCCTCTCTTTTCCAGAAAATCCTCAAAGCTATGAAAAACGAGCTCTCCATTCCTGTAACAGTCAAGATTCGCTCCGGTTGGCACAAATATGAATGGGTGGATACCGAATTTGCCATGATTGCTCAGGATTGCGGAGCCGCTGCCCTGACCATTCACCCCAGATCACAGACCATGGGATTCTCTGGCCATTCTTTCTGGGAAAGGATTGCAGAGGTAAAAAAAACGGTTTCGATTCCGGTAATCGGAAATGGGGATATAAATACTCCCTCCGATGCTTTAAAGATGGTCAGAGAAACCGGATGCGATTCGGTGATGATTGGAAGGGGGGCATATGGAAATCCCTGGATCTTTTCACAGATCAAGAGTGCTTTTCTGGGAAAAAGTGTTTTACCAGTCTCTGCTCAGGAGAAACTGGAAATGGCTGTAAGGCATCTGCTTGAATTCTCCAGGGAATACGGCGAAAATAGTGCTTTAAAAGAGATGAAAAGGCATATCGCATGGTACATTAAGGGAATGCCAGGGGCATCACAATACCGTGATCTTATTTTCCGGGCTCAAACTTTGGAGATACTCTTGAAAAGCATCTCTGATTTAAGATCTCAAGTCCTCCATGAAGAAACCTGCAATCCGTAGCGTCTTCACGAAGGATCAGGCAAACTTCTTACCACATTTGAGGCACACCCAGACCGTACATCCTAAGAATTTGATTTTCTCCAAAAGGTTCAATTTTTCGGCTTTCTTGTAGCCTCTGGAAGTACATCTGGGGCATTTGTGTGTTTTTTCGAGTGATTTTTTAGTGGGACGTTTACTTGGTGGCATCTTTTCGGGTTCCTTTCAAACGGCTGCCTTTTTCTGTTGCACAGCAGCCATGCAAATAAAAAAGATTTTTAGGATATTTCGTTCCTGCCTTTGAAAAATTCAAACATAATTGAATTCAAAAAAAGAGTCTGGTGATATCATTAATCGCGGCTGATCAGGCTTTCATAGGTTTCTGAGAGTGATTTGTAGTTGCCCAGAAAGACCGGTTGATTAAAAATATTTTTAAATGCCAGGCCATAACGGCTGTTTTTTTCATCGAAGGTAATCAGGTATTCCTCTTTTTTTAATATTACCCACAGATTTAAGAGATTGCCGCTGAAATCTTCAAGCTGGCAGAGCCGTGGTTCCAGAAACAGGGCTTCAGTCTCTTTGAACAGATTCTGAAGGGCTGCTGCATCTTTTTGTATCAGATTTTTGATTTCGGAACTGTCCATTAAGATAATTCCATATCTTTAGCCAGAATTGCTCAATTTTGAAGATGCAAAATACATCGAACAGTACAGGTCTGGCCAGAGAAAAGATCTGGGGTGATTTTCTGTTCTGCATAAATTCAGCTCTGTGATAGCCATAAATTCCCTCAGCAGGCAGGATTCAGGATTTTAATGGCGATCCATCAGCTAAGTTCTATGGTTATTTCTGCTTAAAGGTAAAGTGCTGGTTTTCAGATGAACACTATTTATGTTGAAAGATTTTTAAATTGATGATAATACTTATAATCGGGCCTTTTATACCTGATATGATGTCTGCAGGGATTTGCACCTTGTTATCAGTGAGAGGATGCTGATGTCGCCACAATCCAATTTGCGACTTTCGGGATCAGAGGATGCTTTTTCTGATATTCCTGATTTTACTACCGGTACCGGTACTGGTTACAGAAATGCTGCGGCTTCGGAGCACAAAAAGAAGCGGGCTGTGAATAAAGGTAAAAACAGCGGTACAGATGAAGATGTTTTTCCGGAAACCGGGACAAAAATCTACATCGGTAAAAAGATTACCGATACACATGAGTTTAACAGATCGCAAAAGGTAGGGGATACTACACTGACTGATCTTTCAATTGACACTGATTTTGAGAGAAAGACGAAAAAAGACAGGAAAGAGAAGACAGAGGAGAACAAATCGCTCAAATTCTCTGAAACCAGCATAACATCTTTTGAATTGTCCAAAGATGACAAATCATCTGTCGGGCAACCTCTTATAATAGAAGAAGAGATTGCGGATGTGGCACATCAGCAATCCGGGAATGCAGTTTCGGGTGTTGCCAGAAAAGAGAAGGCTGTCAACCTTTCCCTGGACATTACTTCGGGAGAATCACAACAAAAGCTGCCCACGGGAGATGAACCTGTTCAGCTTGGATCGGGTGTGGTTACAGGAATACTGGGTAGCGGGGGGATGGCCAAAGTTTACAGGACCTGGAATGAAAGACTGGAAGTATATCGGGCAGTAAAGATTCTAATCCCTACCAGTCAGAAGATAGCCTGGAGCAGGTTTCATACCGAAGCCAGGATCTCAGCCAAATTGCATCATCCCAACATCATTGAGGTGCACTCGATAGGAGACTGGCATGGTATTCCTTATATTGAAATGGACATTGTAGAAGGTGAGACATTGAGTTCTCTTATTTCCAGGTTTAAGACTCTCCCATCAATGCTGGTTGCCGCAATAGCAGTTCAGGTAGCCCGGGCATTGTCTTATGCACACAGTCTGGAGCTGGTGATCTATGGTAAAACATATAAAGGTTTGATACATCGGGATTTGAAACCATCAAACATAATGATAGGCAATGATGGTGTAGTCAAACTGATGGATTTTGGAGTTGCACGGCCGGTAGAAACCGGTCTTCATACGATCGATACAGAGAATATAGTGGGTACTATACACTATTTCTCACCTGAACAGATAAGCGGATATCCGATAGACCCGTTGTCTGACATCTATTCTTTTGGAGCGGTAATGTATGAGATGCTTTGCGGAAAGAATCCATTTCCGCAGACATCCATGATTCAACTGATCAGGGCGAAAGAGAAAAATCAGTTTATCCGTCTGGAGGAATATGAGAAACCGATTGACCCCAGACTGGCATCGGTTGCACAGGTATGTTTACGTACAGACAAGAACAGCCGCTATCAATCGGCAGCAGAACTCTGCACTCATTTGGAAGACATACATCATCAGCTTAGCAAGGGAACGGCAGAAGAGACTGTAAGACAGTTTCTGGAAGATCCGGAGGGGATGTCAGGTAAGGCAGATTCTTTGTTGCTTTCCAAAGATGAACCACCAATTATAGAGCAAATTAAAGCAAATGAAAGAGTGGTCGAACTGGATACTCAGATAATAGAGAACTGTTCTGTGCATGTTGATGACAGTAAAATTAACAGTGATCTGGAAGAAGGTTCAGAATACCTGCGTGTGAAAAGGAGACGGAATATCATTATAATCCTGCTGATAATCTTTCTGATTTTATCGCTGGCTGCAGGAATTATAATTTTCGGTAGTAATATACTGATACTTTCTGATCTGTGCGCCAGACCGGGAAGATTGTCTGCTGCGTCTGAATTGTTTTCCGTCCTGGTATTTACTGTTTTAACCTGAAACTGGATGAGTTACTGATGATTATCGGTAAAAAACTGAAAGAACTGCCTGTTAGTGTCGGTGTTGACAGTGAAAAATGTGTAAATTGTCATGCATGCATCTCTGCCTGTCCGGTTAAATTCTGCAACGATGGCAGTGGCGAATTTGTAAGTGTAAATCCATACATGTGTATAGGATGTGGCAACTGTATAAGGGTATGCAGTCATGGTGCCCGTTTCTGTATCGATGATTTTGATATTCTTATGGAGGATCTGGCTGCAGGACAGAAAATTGTGGCTATTGTGGCGCCATCTGTAACTTCCAACTTTCCGCAAACCTGGTATAATCTTAATGGATGGCTCAGAAATATTGGTATAGAAGCGGTGTTTGATGTAAGTTTTGGTGCCGAACTGGCTGTCAAATCCTATATCGAACTTCTTAACAATGAAAAAATCGGTAAACCGGTAATTAGCCAGGCATGTCCGGCAATAGTTACCTACATAGAAATGTATATCCCGGAATTGCTTCCATATCTGGCCCCGGCAGACAGTCCCATGCTTCACACAATAAAGATGATAAAAAAATATTATCCCAAGTATGCGCAACACAAAATCGCTGCAATATCACCCTGTCTGGCCAAAAAACGGGAGTTTCATCAGACTGGACTGGGTGATTACAATGTGGGGTTCAAATCTATAAATAACTATTTACAAAAAAACAATATAAATCTGCTTCAGTTTCCAAAGGAACATTATACGAATCCACCAGCAGAACGGGCTGTGGGTTTTTCGAGCCCGGGAGGATTGTTAAAGACTGCTGAAAGATGGGTCCCTGGGATATCGGAAGCATCCAGAAAAATTGAAGGAGTCAAGCATATCTACCCCTATCTGGATAATCTTAGCCAATCCATTAAAAACGGTTCAGCCCCGATTTTTATCGATTGCCTTAATTGTGAGAGGGGATGCAATGGCGGTCCACTGACAGTTACAGATCAGCTTCCGCTTGACGATATTGAGCAGACCATAAAGATACGCGCACATCAGGCAATTTCTAAATACAGCAAACCATCGGAGGATGAATCATCAGCAAATTCGGAAAAAATCAATCAGATTGTTTCACGGTTCTGGGATGCCGAATTATACAAAAGAGAGTATTCTGACATCAGCATTAACAACCGGATCATTATCCCTTCAGAGGACGAGCTGAAAAAAATATTTAAAATGATGCGGAAAAACTGTGATACCGATTTTCACAACTGCGGTACCTGTGGGTATGACAGTTGCACTGATATGGCAATAGCCATTTACAATGGACTCAACAGGCCTGAGAACTGTCACTTTTTTCTGTTTGAGGAAGCCAAACTCAAATCAGTCGAAATATCGGAAAACGAGAAACGCTTGCGTACCATACTTTCTACCACATCTGCAGGATTCTGTCTGGCTGACGAAGAGTTCCGTCTGATTGTGGTAAATAATTCATTCTGTAAAATAATGGGAGCCGAGAGGGAAAAACTGATTGGTACTACTTTACTTAAAAAGCAATTTGAACGTTGCTCCGATGGAAGTGGATACACTTCTGAGATACGCATAAACCGTCCGGATGGTTCGGTGGCATACTTTCTATTTATAACAAACCCATATTTCGATGAGAACAAGGAGCTGATGGGATATTTTGCTCTGGTAGTAGAAGTCAGCAAGTATAAACAGGATACTGGTACTACACTGAATCCTTTAAGCCACAATAATCAGGCAACCATCGAACAACAATAAAATTCCTGTAATCAGTCACAGCATTTTTACTGTGGATATCAAATAATATGGATTTGTTGCTTATGGTATGACTATTGCTCGCCTAATCAGCTAATACACTCATAAACGGCATGATTTTTTTCGTAGTACCAGGGTTCTGCTATGAAATACAAAATCAATAAAGTAATAGTAAGAAATCTGTATTCAGAAGTAATGACAGGCGAATACTTCAATGATCTTCAGTCGCACAGGGTAATAATCAAAACGGTTGTTCCACCAATATTTGGCACTACATTAAAAAGGATGTCCAAGGCAATGATGCTGGAGCATTTCGGTATTCCAAAACTGGTGGATTTTGGGGAATGTTGTGAAAAGGGCATAAAAAAATATTACATCACAAATATGCATATCGGGGGTATTACTCTGACTCAACTGCTTAATAGGCTTTCAGTATTGAAATTGAAAATGCCAGGATCCGTCGTGTTTTATATAATAAGCAGTATCAGTGATATTCTTGAGTATACCCACCGGTTTCCTACCGAAAGCTCTGGTTTTATGTTTCATGGTAATATTTGCCCGGATCAGATCTTGATCTCTTTTGATGGATCGGTTTTTCTGACTGATACCGGTATTGCCGACCTGCTGACTTATCGCTACGATGGGATCGGGCTGGTAAAAAATGAATTTAGCGTTTTTAATCATCCTGATATTCATCGGGGGAAAGTCTGCAGAAAGCATCACGAATTTTATTCATTGGGAATTCTTCTGCTGTGTATGCTTAAGGGCAAGGATGATTTTTTTCTGTTCATGAATAAGCTGGATATAGGGAAGAGAGGGCCGCTTGCTGATGTGCTCTTATCTTTGGAACCTCAGATCTGCAGAATCGTTGCAGGTTTGACAGGTGAAAAGCTGCCGGGTGTAAACGGGATATTCAGCAGTATTGAAGAGGTGAAGTTTTGTTTGAACAAACATATAAAGGAGAATGGGATCGAGAACGGGAAAAGTCAGTTGCTGCTGCTGGTATATGCATTGTTTGGTGATATTTTAGAATTCCCTGGTAGTATTCATGACAAAGTTCAGAAACTTGTTTATGAGCAATGTTTTGACAGCGCAATAATATACATATTACAAAAAACAATGTTGAATACTAAGACTCAGGACAATTTCTCTGCCTTTATTCAGGATTATAAAACAGAATCAATATCTATTCCAGTGTCTTCCTTATCACAATGTATGCAGGAAAGTACATCGAATCCCTGAAATGTCAAAAAAAATTATCTGAGCAGGAAGACAGGACAAGAGACAGGAGAATAACAGATGCTCTGGTGGTAGAAGAAACAATTTCTTCTGCTGCAGATAATACTCAGAAAACAGGTACTTCATTTTATGAAGCTTTCTTAGGCATGCAGGGTGGATAAACCGGTATTCAATAGAAAAGAGAAAGAGCATTCTTTTGAAAAATAGAGTGTGTTTGGGTATATGGATCCTAATGGGAGTCTGTAGAGACTAAAAGAGAATTTTAGACATCAGAAGAGGTCCTGATTCTCTGAAGTAAAACGGATTTGCAGAAAACTTGGGCATGGAGAAAAACCGGAGATTTATCTGATAGAAATGCATTAAATGATACAGTACCGATAAATTGACAGGATATCATTGTTGCACCTGCAACTTATCTTTGTTTTGTACTCCGTTAATACCATTGCACAAAAATGGATTTAGGAAAAGCTCTGCATAATGGAGTTCCGAATTGCGACAACTGAGGCTTCGAACTGGGATATCGTGCCCCCGCTTATTTCTCACCTCTGAATGATTCTGGATTGCAGGCAGTGGTCCCGTTTGGGGGATAACTGATTAGCTCTGCCAATGACCTGTTCTTTCCAATTTCTTATAGCGGCTAAAAATCAATCATTATACAATTGGGCTATGGTAAAAACAGCAATAATACATGAATGGCTGGTAACCTTAGCCGGAGCAGAGAGTGTACTGCAGTCGATATATAAATTATACCCTGGTACTATCCACACACTGTTTCATGATCCGGATCAGGTAAGGGGTACTATTTATGAATCTGAGAAGATAAAAACATCGCTTCTTCAGCGATTCCCTCTGGCCAGAAAACATCACCGTTTTTTTCTTCCACTTTTTCCCATGGCAGTGGAACAGTTTGATTTGCGCGAATACAAGATCATAATCTCTTCATCCTATGCAGTTGCCAAAGGTGTGCTTAATGCCTCAGATCAACTTCATATCTGTTATTGTCACTCACCGATGCGCTACATTTGGGATCTCACCTTCGAGTATCTCGAGGCTGCAGGATTGAGAGGTGGAATAAAGAGTTTTATCACCAGAATGATTCTTCATTATATACGGATCTGGGATGTGATCTCTGCCAACAGGGTCAATGAATTTGTGGCCAATTCCAATTACATCGCGCATCGGATCTGGAAATGCTATAATCGCTCGGCAAAGGTTATATATCCGCCGGTGGATGTAGAGCGGTTTTTTATCAGCGAAAAACGGGATAACTATTTTATTACCGTTTCCAGGCTTGTGCCCTATAAGCGATTGGATGTAATAATACGGGCATTTAATGAACTTAAACTTCCTTTGTTAATTATTGGGGAGGGGCCCAGTAAGGAGATGCTGAAGAGTATAGCCGGTCCCACGGTCACGTTTTTAGGTCAGCAGCCAGCTCAGAAAGTAGAAGAATTGCTGAGTAAGGCCAGGGCTTTTGTTTTTTCTGCAGAAGAGGATTTTGGTATCGTTAATGTAGAGGCACAAGCCTCGGGGTTACCGGTGATTGCATTTGGTCGGGGTGGGGCGTTAGAGACGATTATTGAGGGGAAGACCGGTATGTTTTTTAATAAGCAGGATCCGGGTTGTCTGGTGGAGACTATAAGAAAGTTTTTAGCAGTTGAAGATCGTTTTGACCCTTACGAAATTCGTAAGAATGCAGAGCGTTTTCCCCGTTCGCGATTTGAGCAGGAGTTCAAGGCGTTTGTGGATGAGGCCTGGGAGAGATTTCCATACAAGTGATATTGTTTCATAGTAAGTTTTGGTTTCGGGAATTCATGGGAACAGAAATGACTTTGATTATAAATCTGTGGAGATCACCGATAGATTTTTTGAATGAAGAAAGATCGGAAGTGGTATCATAATCGGAGTTATTGAGGTATTCAAGGGGATCTTCCTGAATGATTTCCACATAATCCAGCATAGAGTTGAGAAGATGGTTTTCGGATTCGCATTCGATCATCATGTTTTCCAGATCTACTTTAAGAGGATCAGAGATTAAACCTGCCTTTTCGATAACTTTACGGGTAAGCAAAGAAAGTTCATCGTATCGCATAATGGTGCTCCTGAGGTGATTTCATTTCTTAGATATTTTAAGCAATTATAGCACCATCTCTCCAGAAACTCCCATTCGGAATGTCTTTTGCTTTTCCAATATTTTGCAGAAAGAAACCAGTTTTGAGGGGCAAAGTCATGTCAAGAGAGATCCCTGAGCGTCCGAA
Organism: uncultured Fibrobacter sp.; assembly: GCA_964411655.1. GTDB lineage: Bacteria > Fibrobacterota > Chitinivibrionia > Chitinivibrionales > Chitinispirillaceae > JAAYPC01. The sequence goes on along the minus strand of CAYPMS010000013.1, from coordinate 34,586 downwards.
GGCAACCGAACCCAAGATTTCTATTTGGCGATTTCTTTTATGGGGAGTGATTCTGACAATTCTTTTTTCCTATTTTTTCAGTTCAATAAATGCAGGGGGGCAGATAGAGTTAGCTTATTCAGTATTTAAGGAGCAACTCAGAAATAGAAATATAACAGAGGTGTTTTTCAAGGGAACCCATATCCAGGGTAAGTTTCGGGATGGATACCGGGTTAAAGGCATTGATGCCAATATTGCTGATTCGATCGTTTATAAGAATTTTATTACCACAATGCCTCAACTGGAGGATCCCACGCTGATGGGTATGCTGGAAGCAAACCAGGTGATAATCAGAGCCGAAGACAAGGAGGCATCATCCTGGTGGATGAGCATTATAGTGCTTTTGTTTCCATGGCTTCTTTTGTTGGGATATTTTCTTTATGCCGGCAAGAAGTTGTCCAGTCAGATGAAAGGGATGCCAGGGACTTCAATTTTTGGGATTGGTAAATCCAGGGCAAAGCGGTTTCGTAAGGAGATGTGTACGACCCGTTATCAGAATGTGGCCGGGCTCTCCAATGCCAAAAAGGATCTTCAGGAAATAGTGGAGTATTTGAAAGATCCGGCGCGGTTTGCCCGTTTAGGGGCAACTATTCCTAAAGGGGTTTTATTGATGGGACCTCCGGGCACCGGAAAGACTCTTCTGGCCAGAGCAACTGCAGGTGAAGCGGGGGTTCCTTTTTTCAGTACCAGCGGTTCAGAATTTATAGAAATGTTTGTAGGAGTGGGAGCTTCAAGGGTCAGGGATATGTTTGAGATTGCCAAGAAAGAGTCTCCGGCTATCATTTTCATAGATGAGCTGGATTCTGTGGGCAGGGTAAGGGGTACCGGACTGGGGGGCAGTCATGATGAGCGGGAACAGACATTAAACCAGATACTTACAGAGATGGATGGATTTGAGCCTCATGAATCGGTGGTAGTTATTGCGGCCACTAACCGGCCCGATGTACTTGATCCTGCGCTAACCAGACCAGGTCGTTTTGATCGTCAAATTACCCTTGATTTGCCCCAGAAGAATGCCAGAATAGAAATCCTTAAGATTCATGCCCGGAATGTGCCTACCGATGAATCGGTGCAGTTAGAAAACATAGCAGCCCGAACAGTTGGATTCTCCGGCGCTGATTTAAGAAACCTGGTAAATGAGGCCGCGCTTCTGGCAGGTCGTAAAAATAAAAGTGTCGTGGATATTCACGATTTTGAAGAGGCTCAGGATAAGATCCTTCTTGGCGCAGAGCGTGAGGATAAACTGGAACCCAGAGAGCAGGAGGTGGTGGCTTATCATGAAGCAGGGCATGCGCTGGTAGCCAAACTGCTTCCGGAAACTGATCCTATTCAGAAAGTTACCATAATTGCCCGTGGTAGGGTACTGGGGGCAACAGAACAGATTCCGGATATGGACCGCCACAATTTCACCAGAAAATATCTTCTGGCCCGAATTGCGGTTGCATTGGGTGGAAGAGCCTCTGAGAAGCTGGTTTATAATGAAATGACCAATGGGGCCGCAGAAGATCTCAAGCAGATAACAAACCTGGCCCGTAAAATGGTGTGTCAATGGGGAATGAGTGAAAAACTGGGACCTGCTACCTTTAACCAGGGAGAGGAGCATCCGTTTCTGGGCAGGGAACTATCTCAGAACAGGGATTTCAGTGAAGTGACCGCCCGGATTATTGATGAAGAGGTTCGAAGGATTATCCTTGAGCAGGAGCAGCGTGCGGTGGAGCTGCTGACCTGTAACCGTGACAAACTCGATACACTGGCAGCAGCTTTACTGCAGTATGAAACTCTGGAAAACAGTGATATTGATCGTATTCTGGGTTACAGTAACCAGAATTATTCACAAAACCAAAGAGCATCTTAGTACAAGGTCAGAATGGTGATTCTATCTCCTTTAAAAATGAGAGCGAGGCGTCTTTTTGAGATAGAACTGGATTATTGACCGGCCAGCTTATTTTCAGGGTGGGGTCATCCCATCTGATTCCGCTGTCGTATTGGGGAGCATACAGATTGTCCACCTTGTACTGCACTTCTGTTCCAGGGCAGAGGGTACAGAACCCGTGTGCAAAGCCCTGAGGTATAAATACCATAAGATAGTTTTTCTCAGTCAACTCGAAGCTTTTCCACATGCCATAAGTGGGTGAATTTTTTCGCAGGTCTACTGCTACATCTAAAACTGCTCCTCTGGTGACTCTGACAAGTTTGCTCTGGGCGAAAGGAGGTTTTTGAAAATGCAGCCCGCGGATAACTCCTGCCTGTTCGGATTTGGAATGGTTATCCTGAATAAAATTACAATCGATACCTGCATCCATGAATTTTTTCTGAGAGTAAGATTCCAGAAAAAAACCACGATTATCCACAAATACATCCGGCTTAATCAATAAAAGCCCTTCAATTTCGTTTTTATAGATTTCCATTTACAATTTCCGGTTTTAATACTAAATCTCTAAGGTACTTACCATAATTATTCTTTTGCATCGGTTTTGAAAGTTCCAGCAGCTTTTCTTCTGAGATATAACCTCTTCGATATGCTATCTCCTCCGGACAACATACCTTCAGCCCTTGTCGGGATTGAATAGTTTCCACAAATACAGATGCCTGAAGCATGGCTTCATGTGTTCCAGTATCCAGCCAGGCAATGCCTCTGCCAAGAATGACTACATTAAGTTCATTGCGGTCTAAATATATTTTGTTAAGATCGGTGATTTCCAGTTCTCCTCTGTGAGAAGGTTTTAATGATGAAGCATATTCAGAGACCTGTGAATCGTAGAAGTACAGGCCCGTAACAGCGAAATTGGATTTTGGTTGGGCCGGTTTTTCTTCCAGGGTTAAGGCTTTTCCTGTGTTGTCAAATTCCACAACTCCATAACGGTGCGGATCATTTACCCGATAAGCAAACACTGTAGCACCTTCGGGGTGTTTGACTGCCTGTTCGAGATTTTGCGGAAGTCCGTGCCCCCAGAAGATATTATCTCCCAGAATCAATGCTACCCTGTCATTACCAATAAATTCTTTCCCTATAATAAAGGCCTGGGCTAAACCCTCTGGTCGTGGCTGTTGGGCATAAGACAAGGAGATTCCCCATTGAGACCCATCACCCAGAAGTCTTTTAAAGCTTGAAGCATCCTCCGGAGTAGTGATTATCAGAATATCCCGGATTCCGGCAAGCATAAGAATAGATAAAGGGTAATAGATCATTGGCTTATCATAAACAGGCATCAGTTGTTTGCTGACTGCTATCGTTACCGGATATAGTCTTGTTCCTGATCCCCCGGCAAGAATTATACCTTTTACCATAGATCTCCTTTGATTTGCAAAAATTAAAATATAGTTTTTTTGTAACTATTCAGCTATTATCAAACAAAAAAAATAGTGCTGTTATTATTAAATCGATGTTATTCAGAAATAATCAAAAAAAATTACTAAACGAAGAATAAGAATTAAGAAATAGAAGTTGCATCGTTCTATCCCTTTGATTTAATATTTTTCTGATTATCTCTATTATTTCAAATTTTCTTAGTAAAAAGAGCGTATCAGATGTCAGAAAACATCGCACTTATCATAGAACAATTTCTGCTATACCTCAAAAAAGAGAAAAACTTCTCTGATCATACAGTGATTGCCTACAGACGGGATCTAAATCAGTTTGTAAATTTCCTGCAGGAGAGGAAAATTTCTTTATCGCTTGAAGATGCACTGAAAAAAAGTAATCTGCGTGCCTTTACCTTTAAACTGAGTAATGATGGCTTGAAGGCCCGATCGGTAGCCCGAAAGATTGCAGCACTTAAAAGCCTATCAAAATACTGTCTCAAGAAAAAATACATTCGAATAAACCCCACAAAGGTTATTGCCACACCCAAATTGGATAAACCCCTTCCGGTTTTTTTAACCCAGAACCAGGTCAGAGAGCTTAATGTACCTGAGAACGGTGATGAAATAGAATACCGCAATCATGCCATACTGGAATTTTTTTACGGAAGTGGCATTCGTTTATCAGAACTTCAAGGCCTCAATATTGGTTCTGTTAATAAGAGTCAGGAGATGGTAAGAGTTTTAGGGAAGGGGCGTAAGGAAAGGATTGTGCCATTGACTACTGTGGCAATCGAGGTAATGAACCGCTATCTGCAATTACGCAAAAAAGCTCTTTCTCCCGATTCGCCTCTTTTTATAAATAAGCGGGGGGAAAGGCTTTCTGCCCGGCATTTGGAGAGGATTGTTCAGCAGAAATTATCTCTGGTCAGCAATCAGAAGAAAAAGAGCCCACACGTCCTTCGTCATTCTTTTGCCACCCACCTTATGGATGAGGGGGCAGATATCAGAGCTGTTAAAGAGCTTCTGGGGCATGCTTCTCTTGCTACAACCCAGGTTTATACCCATATTTCTAAAGAGCATCTGCTAAAAATCTACAAACAAGCCCATCCAAGGGCATAACTTGAATTTGTTATGAACCTGATTCACTCAGCTTAATACTAAATGGAGCAAGTGCGCGCATTTATTCTCAATCTGATCACTTGTCCGGAATCAGTTGTGCTATCCAAAAATTCAGATTAAATTCCCGGGAGAGAAAAATGAACCGTTTTGCAACCGGATTGGGTGTGCTGCTGGCAGTTACACTTCTTTTTTTTTCTAAATCATATTCACAGGAACCACCACAGTCTATCTGGGTGAAAGTTACATATTATGACTTTCATTCCGATCGCAGTAATCCCGAGTTTGAAGCACCACATACCGGCAGTGTCCGCAAAGGAATGGTGGATTCGACACTCGATAAAGACCGCAAGCCCGTTCCTGGCAAATCTCCATATCTGAACTACTACATAAAAAAATGGTTCAGACCTTTCAGTCCGGGGGATAGAACAGTTCCGGTCTACTTCCCCAGAGCTCCATATAAAAGCAGAACAATTCCTGGGCTGGACAATTTTGATGAGTATAACCAGGTAGTAACCTATGAGGGTCTGGATACATTATCACACGATACCTCTTTCGTTAATTTCGTTATTTATGATTCCCTAAGATTTGAGCTACAATCAGACGGAATGTATCAGTTCAGAAATGATAACTTTTTCCCTCTGAATAATCGTGGCTTTGGCAACGAGTGGAACGTTCATTGTGAGGATAGTTCTAAGGTCGGAGATCAAAACTATTCTTTCACCATGGAACTGAACTGGAAATTTGTGATGAGGGAAGGTCTGGTTTTTCATTTCAAAGGTGATGATGATGTTTGGGTTTTTATAAACAATAAACTTGCTCTGGATCTGGGTGGTATTCATGAAGCTACCAGGGATTCAATAGTTCTGGATGAAATCGAGGGGCTTCAGATCGGCAAAACCTACACTCTTGATGTTTTTTATGCTGAACGTCACTCAAATAAGTCACAGCTTTGGATTACATCTAATATTTTTGCACCACCATCAAACCTCTATATATACGGAAAACCCGGTGAACCAAATACTGCTGATAATCCGCCTCTTGGTTCCTCAGATACCATTACAGAAGGTGTTGCCATTCCTCTCTACGGACATATTATCGATAGTCTTGAACAGTGGAAAAAGGAATACGACAGTTTAATCACCTGGAAGATATCATCTTCTGAAAATGGATCGCTCAGTAGCACCAGGGGTTCTGCCACAGTGTTTACTGCAAACAAAGCCAATACTGAGGTGATAGTTACCGCTTCATTCACAAATCCTGAAAATGGCAAAAAATCGGAAAAAAATATAGTTTTTTATATTATCCCTGCACCTAAGCCAAAAGAATACACCATAAAATTGTATAAAGAGCCGGGAGACATTGCCATCTTAACTCCGCTTGGGGCTTTTGATTCGGCTGGTTACAAAGAACCCTATCCGGTTTATGGTCATGTGTTTGATAAAAATGGCAACTGGGTCTTCGAGTATGACAGTCTGCTTCAGTGGGATATTTCTCCTGAGAACCTGGGAGAGTTGAGTGCAACTGAAGGGGAGCATACCATATTCACCTCAAATACTGCAAATTCACAGGTTCTTCTGACCGCAAGATTCAAAAATCCTGCCGATCCGGATGAATATTTTTCATGCAGCGTACAGCTGTTTATTGGTTCTGTCCCCCCGCCAAATCAGTACGTTGTTAAGTTATACACTGATAAAGATGATCCCGGTACCCTGATTTTTGAGGATGACACCCTGGAAATAGATATCAGCGACACAATCTATGGACGGGTTTTCGATACATCCGATTCTCATTTCACAGAATTTGATAAAAAACTTGTCTGGACTGCGGATCCTGATAGTAAAGGGAAGCTTGAGCCGGCAACTGGTTCTTATACCGTTTTTACCGCAACGGAATTTGATGCCTATATAACTCTCAGGGCCACTTTCACTGATCCGGAATATCCTGATAGAAAGTTCAGGGCAAAAGTAGTTCTGCACATCAGAAAGGCTCCGGATCCTTATATCATCAGACTGTATGACAAACCGGGAGATCCTTTGAAACTTTCCGCGCTCGGGAAAGAGGTCACCATATCTGCGGGGAAATTTTTCACTGTATACGGCCATATCTTTGACACCAATGATGTTTGGATGTCACATTTTGACCAGGATATCAAATGGAAATTAACTTCAGGTAACTCAGATGCCAGCATTGATCCTGATCAGGGAAACACCACTACCTTTAATAGCAGAAAAACCGGAAAATACACCCTGAGAGCCGATTTTGCCGACCCGGCTTCCACAAACCGGCCTCCATCACACAAGGATCTGGATATCATCGTGGTACCTGACAAACCACACAGTTTACAGATTGTTAAAGACACTCTCGATCTGACTGATCCCCAGTTGCTTGACACAATTCGTTTCGGGGAAGATGATCACTCGACCAGAATATTTGCAATCGTGCTGGATCAGTATGGCAATTTTATCGGATATGCAGAAAGTGCGGAATGGAAGAGCAAAGATAAAGATGTTGCCAGTGTATCTCCTTCGCAAGGATTTACCACCATGGTCACAAGTGAAAGAAAAAGTTCAAATCACCAGACCATTATTATTGTTTCTCAGGATGGTTTGATTCCGGATACGGTTGTGGTTACCAGTGCACCAAAGAGAATAACTGCGGTTCTGCCTAATCCATTTACACCAGGTATAGACAATATTATTAACCGGTTACCGGGAAACGTGGTTGATTATTACCGTAATATTCTGAAGGATCTTAAAAATCCATCCGTTACACTGATTACCATACAGACAGAAGTGCCATTAGTGCCTCTAAATCCCAAAGATTCTCTTGATCCGAAAACATCATTCGGAAAAGTAGTTGTATATGATGCTGTGGGAAATGTAATCCGTCGTGATCTGAAACTACAGAGGGCCAACCCCAATTCCATTTACAATTATGGAGTAATCTGGGATGGAAGAAATGAAAACAGACGAACAGTAGGGACCGGCAGTTATCTGTTTGTGATCAGTGGTAAAACAAAAAATGGTTCACCATTCAAACACAATGTTAAGGCGGGTGTGAAGCGGTAGGGGAATACTGCTCTGATGGAAGAATCTGCCTTTTCGCTAATTTTTTAGGAAGGCGGAATTTGGCCGGAGCGAATCAGCGACCTTTCTTTATTCCCTGTTACGGGCAAATGCACTATTTCTTAGGGAGTTCTTGGTTCAATAAATGTAAGTTTAAAAAAAAAGGTAAGCCCTAAAGCTTACCTCTGTTGATAAAAAGAACGGTTAAGTTTATTCAAAGAAGTTATCGCTCTTACATTTTTCCCTGTTTTCCATACCGCATTTTTTATGTGGATCTTTGTGATATTTACCTTTATCCGGTCCCATCGGGTATTTTTCGAATCTTTCAGTTTCCTTATTTACAATTTTGGCGAACTGTTCTGAATTCAATACCGCCTTGACTTTCAGAAGGTGATCATTGTGCTGTTTTGCTATCAGTTTGTGAACCTCTCCCAGTTCAGCGGCATAAAGATCGAGCTGTGAAGTCGAAGGGTTTTCCTTTAACAACTCATCCCTGATTTTCATGCGTAAATTACGGGCGGTTTCAAAATTTTTCGCTCTGGCAGCTTTAATCTCCTGATGCAGCTCCTTGAGTTTAGCCTTTTGCTCTTCAGTCAAACCCAGTTCTTCGTACATCATATGGTTCTTTTTAGCATAGGCTTTCCCTTCGGGTTGTGCGTAGGACATCACTGGGACCAGTAGCATAGTGCAGGCACAGAGCGCCTTGAACATTTCAGATTTTTTCATAAAAAACTCCCTTCAAAAAAACAACAAAAAAAGGATTATTGTTCGTTAAAAAAAGCGTACATTTGAATCTGTTCCTCAAGATCTTCACCGTTTAGATATTCCTGGATTATCTGTATCTCAGCAACCAGTTCCTGCTGAGGCGAGACAGTGTTTATCTGCCACAGGTTTTGAGTAAACAGGAAAGCAGAAATCAGCACTGCAGTTACAGTTCCTGAAATGCTTAACCTTCTGATTACTGTTTTGCGTCTGATTTTTTTGCTGATTATTTCATACTGCCCGCCAGGCAAATCAGGGCAGGATGCCAATTCTTCATAGAAAAGATCTTCACAGTTCATGCGATGGCTTCCTTTTCAATAGATATTTCAGAAAACCGGTTTCTGATAGTCTCCTTTAATCGATGAAGACGGGTCCTGAGTGTTCCGGCAGAAATACCACATATCTGGGCGATTTCTTCAAAGGACAAACCATCGATTTCTCTGGTTACAAGCAGAAAACGGTCTTCTATTGATAAATCTGCAAGAACTCTGTTTACTAATTGTTTATTCAGATACTGGTCGGCATGCGAACAGGCGGTTATCTGATCATCAAAGGGATCATGAAATTTAGCTTTCCGGTTTTTTCTATAGCTCATCAATACTGCGTTGTGAGCAATTCGGTAGATCCAGGTAGAAAAGGATGAATCCCCTTTAAATTTTTTTAAGGCTCCATGAACTCTGATAAAGGTATCCTGTAAAAGTTCGGTAGCCAGCTGTTGTTCGCCGGTCATTCTTAAAACCAATCTCCACACAAAAGGGGCATAATGATCATAGAGGGCCCTGAAGGCCTTATCATCGCCCTTAATTGCCTTTTTTAGAGTTTCAGAATCCAGATCTTCCATTTTTCCTCTGCATCTGTTTAATTTGATTCGGTGAAATACGAAATGTTACAGCTGGTAACCCAATAATTGTTTTCCGTAAGAGAAAATCCTGATTGCATGAGATACGTTACGGTAACAGTAAAAATTAACTTTGAGGCACAAAAAGGGTTTGATAAGGCAGGTCCGGCTTGTATTTTTGAGTTTCATTTTGAGAAAAGGAAATATTATGACTGAAAAAGCTTATCCAATACTAATTGGCAGCGATCATGCCGGTTTCGAAATGAAAGAATTTATTAAACAGTATCTTTCTCAAAAAAACATTCCCTTTGAGGAGGCTGGTGATGCTCGATACGATGAAAAAGATGACTATCCGATTATTGCATTCAAACTGGCTCAGAAGATTTCATCAGGAGAATTTCATCGCGGCATACTTCTTTGTGGCACTGGAATTGGCGCATCCATAGCGGCTAACCGGGTTAAAGGTGTAAGAGCAGCATTGTGTTCGACTCCCGAAACTGCCAGAATGTCAAGACTGCACAACGATTCAAATGTGCTGGTACTGGGAGGCAGGGTTACCAGTCGGGAAGCGGTTCCAGAGATAATCAATGCCTGGCTTGAAGCTTCGTTCGAAGGTGGAAGACATCAGAAACGGATTGAGATGCTTGATTCCTATCAATAAAAACCTGCTCATCCCCAGTGTTTCGGAAGATGAATCACAGCTGATTTTCCAGGGGAGTATTGCCATTCATTAAACTAAGGAAGGTCTTATGGCAACAGAAACATCAGAACTGAAAACCAAAGCTGAAAAAAGAGCATCATGGGATGAATATTTCATGAGAATAGCTATTCAGGTTGCTACCCGCTCCACATGTGACCGTAAGCATGTGGGTGCAGTTATTGTTAAAGACAAAACTATCCTTTCTACCGGATACAATGGAAGCATCCGTGGGCTTCCTCATTGTGATGATATCGGCCATATAATGGAAAACGGACACTGTATTGCCACTGTTCACGCTGAGGCGAATGCGATAATTCAGGCTGCCAAAAATGGAACCGCTATTGATGGCGCAGATATTTACGTAACTGCCTCCCCTTGTTGGAACTGTTTTAAACTGATTGCCAACAGTGGGATCAAAAGAATCTGCTATCTGGAATTTTACCGGGATGAGCGAATCCTTGCCACTGCAGAACAGGCAAAAATTGTGTTGGAGCAGATCACTTTTACCGATTAACAAATCTGCTTAATCCTGCCCTGTTTCAGAAAAAACAATCCGCATTTTCTGGCATCTCAATTGTTGTTTTTTCTGGTATGGATCAGCTAAATAGGAAACCAACTGTACTTCTGGGGACTTCCGGCTGGAGCTATAAGCACTGGAAAGGCATTTTTTATCCGCAGGATCTTCCTCAGAAAAAATGGTTTCAGTATTTCAGTGAGAAATTTGATACTGTTGAAATCAATGCATCCTTTTATCGGATCCCAATACAGAAAACAGTCCAGGGTTGGAATGAACGCTCACCAAAAAATTTTAAATTTTCCGTTAAAATGAGCAGACTTGTTTCTCACAGAAAAAAGCTGAAAAACTGTACCGATGAATTAAAATGGTTTTTTTCGGTTTTTGAACCACTTTATTCCAAGATTGCTGTGGTGTTGATTCAGCTTCCACCTCTTTTAAAATTTGACCCTGCTCGAATAAGCGAATTTTCCGACCTTCTTCCCACCAGATACAGGTTCGCATTTGAATTCAGAAATCCGGGTTGGTACCGGGAAGAAACCTATGAAATTCTTGCCAGGCATGGCCATATTTTCTGTATTCACGACATGGCAGGAATAGCAACCGAAAAAGTAGTTACCAGCGACTCGATCTATATCCGTTTCCATGGATATGATTCTATGTATGGAGGTGATTACCCGGAAGCACATCTTCAGGGATGGGCAGAGTGGATAAGGGTACAATTTCTGGAGAAGCGCTCGGTTTATGCCTATTTCAACAATGATATCGGGGGTTATGCAGTTAAAAACTGCATGAGTTTGCGCAATATGCTTGAAGGATATAACCTGACTTCCGCAGCATGATTTACTGCGGAAATCAGAAGCTAACGGGATTTCAGATTATATCTGACGCGACAGCAACTGAAGACGTTTTATACGTTCCTGTATGGGGGGGTGAGTGCTGAAAAGACCTGCAAAACCTCCCCGAAAAGGGTTCACTATAAAAAGATGAGCAGTTGAGGGATTTCCACTGTGCATGGGAATCATTTCTGAGGCTCTTTGGAGTTTGTTCAGTGCACTTGCCAGTGCCAACGGATTACGACACATTCTGGCCCCTGCATCATCGGCTTCATACTCCCGTGAACGTGATATCGCCAACTGAATTAGCATCGCAGCGATTGGTGCAAGTATTGCCATCAACAGAGCTCCTATTCCACCACCTCTGTTATCATCATCATTTCTTAGCCCACCAAACATCGCTCCCCATTGAACCATATTTGCAATCCAGGTGATAGCACCGGCAATGGTAGCGGCAATTGTGCTGGTAAGAGTGTCACGGTTACGTACATGGGCTAATTCATGAGCCATGACTCCCTCAAGTTCTTTTTCATCCAGTATGCGTAGTATTCCAGTCGTTGCTGCTACAGATGCGTGAGAAGGATTCCTTCCGGTAGCAAAAGCATTAGGGGAATCGCTGTCAATCAGATAAACCTTTGGCATAGGCATCTGATTTCTTTCAGCAATACGCTGTACTATTGAATAAAGTACGGGGACATCGGTTGGACCTGCCTCCTTTGCCCGGTACATGGAAAGAACGATCTTGTCTGAAAACCAGTAGCTGCCAAAATTCATTATACCGGCAAATATCAATGCCATCAGTGCTCCCTGAGAGCCGCCAAGGTAATCACCCAGTAATACTAACAGGACACTCAGAGTGGCCAATAACAGGGTGGTTTTTATGGTATTCATTATTTTTCTCTCCTTAGGATTTGCAGTGCATTTAAATTGTAATCAGTATACTGTACGAATTACTACGTCTCCAGCAAAACAATATTGCAACTTAAACCTTTAGCTATTTTAAAGTTACCGGTGTTTCAGGGAACAGATCCAATTTTGAGTAAATCGCTGCAATTAAATTAAAATCATCTCGAATTTATAAGATTATTTGACTATTTTTATGAATACCAATAAACCTCTTGAGGATACTTATGTCAAAAAGGATTGAAGAATTAAAACTGCGTTGTATTTATCCCTATTTTCAGAAATTTCTTCAGGGACACGAGGTGCTGGATGTTCATTTAAAAAAATATCTGGTCGGCAATTATACTATGCCACCTTCACTGGCTCTTCCAATCATTGCAGCCCTTACCCCTGCAGAGGTTGAGTTCAACCTTACTGATGACAACATCCACCAACCCCTTGATTACGATGAAAAGGTTGATCTGGTGGCGATCAGTTTTTTTACTCCGCAGGCTCAGAGGGCTTACGAAATTGCCGATGAATACCGTAAGAGAAAAACGAAGGTAATTCTTGGGGGAATTCACCCCACTTCCATTCCTCAGGAAGCGCTTCAGCATGCAGATGCTATTTGCATTGGTGAGGTAGAACCGGTGTGGCATCAGATACTGGAGGATTGCGCAAAAGGAGAACTCAAAAGAATTTATCAGGCCACCCAGGACTATTCGCTTTCCGATTTCCCTATTCCTAAGCGAGACATTTTCCCCAGAGATGTCTACAAGTGGGATGCACACATAGTACTGACTACCCGAGGCTGCAGTGTTAAATGTGGAGGCTGTCCAATACCCAACAAAGAGGGAGCCCACGTTCGGCTACGTCCGGTAAATAATATCATCGAAGATATTAAGAGCATGCCATACAAAGAGTTTTATTTTGCAGACGACACCGTGATGCTTCCAGGTAAGAAGTATACCAATTTTCTCCTGAAAATAATGGAAAAAACAGAGGAGCTGGATGTGAACATCTTTCTGGCTTCAACCATGATGATGAATCATGATCCGGAATTTTACCGCAAGCTCAAAAAAGGCGGTGCCTGCTCAATGTATACCATTTTTGGCTTTGACCGGATTTCCAAAAGACTTTTCAGCCCTGATTGTACCGCTGAAGAATGGCAGAAAGGAATCGATTTGGTAAAGATGATCGAAGATGCAGGTATACACTTTTTTGCTTCTTTCGGGATAGGCTTTGACGACCAGGATAAAGGCGTTTTTGATCGCATACTTAAATTCAGTGATGATTCCCGGATCGATCTGGCCGAATTCTATATCATCACTCCTTTCCCTGGTACTCCTCTTGGGGAACAGATGGCAAGGGAGAACAGGATTCTTCACAGAAACTACTCCGTCTGGAATCATGGTAACATCGTTTTTAAACCCAAAAATTTTACAGAACAAGAATTGATGGATGGGTTTTATTATCTGTGGAAATCCTTTTACAAAAACAAGGAACACAAAGATACACTCCGATCCTTCACTATTAATCAGAATGCTTTAGCGAATGGCAATTAAGGTAATCATGAATCTCAGTAAATTTATACAGTCACCAGATCTGCTTAACAACATATTCGGTAAAACTACAACAGAACTCCGGTCCGCAGTGCTTGAAAAAGGAAATCTCTGGTATAAAGAGAATCCGGATGAATTCAGACTAATTGAGAAAAATCTTGATTTGCTGGGCTTGCCGGCTGACCTGCAGTCAGTTCAAAAAATCCGGCATCATGTGATACTTCACTATTACGAAAAGCTGCTTCCGTTGTGTGGGGGGCCGGATTTTTACTTCAACTTTCTTCATAACCAGATAAACTGTCAGGATGCCTGCGAGAAACTGAAAAACTCATTGGATGCAGGCAAGGGAGTACTACTGGCGATAGCTCATTTTGGAGCTGTCGAGTTCCTTGCACCTGTACTTGCCACTTCAAAGTTTCCATTGAATGTAGTACTGAGATTCTCAACAGAACAGTTCTCCAGAATCGCTCATGAGAGGGCATTGGCACTTGAAAAAAGCGGGCTCTTCGGACCAATCCGTTTTATCGAAATCGGCAGGCCTGGAACATCTGCTGCTCTGGAAATGGCTGCTGCATTGCGAAAAAAAGAGATACTGATTTCGGTATTCGATGAGAAGACCGATTATTCCAAACCGGTGACGCTGTTTGGTAAAAAGGTTCATGGTGGAGCCGGTCTTGACAAGCTGGTTTACTTTACCAACTCACCAATCGATTGTTATACTGCTTTTATGGTGAGGGAGGATGGCGATCGTTATCAGCTTAAAATCAATCCCGTAGATCTGACAAAAAGCAATATCGTGCAGCAGATGTATGATCAGCTTCAGGAAATGGTCAGAAGTCACCTTGAACAATGGTATTTTGTTCATGAGGAGATTCCATTTGCAGAATAATTGCCGGGGGCGAAAACCCTGGCTAATCTGTTATTTGCGCAAATAGATTTATTCAGTCTTCAATATTTTCTCCCTGTGTTCGAATTTTCTCTGTTGCTTTAATTTTCTGGACTTTTGCGAAAAAAAAATTCAATTGAAATACTGACGATTTACGTAAATCGCATCTCCTTGTCGCCTTTTCTGTTTCGTAATAAAAAATTATTCATCACTTATCCCGATTGGAATTTGTTCATGACCAAAATCAAACTCCTTCTGGACACCGACATCGGCTCGGATATCGATGATGCTCTCACTCTTTGTTATCTGCTTTCCAATCCCAGATGTGAACTGATGGGGATCACTACTGTTACTGGTGAATCGAAAAAAAGGGCAGAACTGGCTCATCAGATCTGTATAGAAAACGGACACTATCTGCCAATTTTCCCTGGTGCATCTGAACCGCTTCAGGGTACCCAGCGTCAACCGGTAGCACAACTGGCAACCGATTTACGAACGAACCGCTTTGGCAGTTCATCCTCTCCAGATGACGCCATCGATTTTCTTCACAAAACCATTGTCAGTAATCCAGGTGAAATTACACTTCTGAGCATTGGACCTCTTACCAATATTGCTCTTCTTTTCACCAGATACCCTGAGACTGCCAGACTGTTAAGGCAACTGGTTCTCATGTGTGGAGTATTTCATTATGAATTGCCCGGGCTTAGGGATATTGAGAGTGAATGGAATGCATCGGTTGATCCTGTAGCTGCATCTATTGTATATAATTCAACAGTTCCGGTACACAGGTCGGTAGGTCTTGATGTTACCTGTCAGTTGGTGATTAAAAAAGAAATCGTAAAAAGGTGTTTTGACGTGAAATCGTCTGGTGCAATTTTACCTCTGATAGACCGGTTTACCTATCACGATTATATCACTTTTCATGATCCTCTTGCGGCTGTTTCAGTTTTTGAAAAGGAAGTGTGCCGCTTCTTAAAAGGAAGGGTTACTGTTAATGATGTTTCTTATGATATTCCGGGAAAAACTTTCTGGAAGGCTCAAAAGCCGCATCAACACGAAGTTGCTTCCGAAGTAAATGCCCCTCTTTTTTTCCGTCATTTTTTTGAAACACTGGGATGCCCCTTTAATTTGGATATGGTGGCAAATTAAGCCGGTGCTTTCGGTCCTGTGGGGGAAGTAGGAAACTTAACTACTCAATGAAGAGCGTTCCTCCTGGAGACAGCAAATGGTTTAATTATCGACTCGACACAGCAAGTTTCCCTTGGTGACCAAAGTTTGGGGATCGGCTTCTTTATACCATTTTGTATTTTACTCAATGTAGTCTTAATTCATCAGGAACAGCCGGTAATCTCATGGATAAAAAGCCTCTTCCTCTCATTTCTATGCATAATGTATCAATTCGTCTATTGGACAGAACCGTTTTTGATGAAATTTCCTGGAGTATCTATCCAGATCAGTTCTGGGCGGTTTGTGGTAAAACCGGTTCAGGAAAAACTGTGTTAGCCAGAGCTTTGTGTGGAGAATTTCCTTTCGTTTCCGGTGAAATAATTTATAACTTAAAGGAAAGCACTAATCCGTTTCTGACGATTGAACCCCAGGCCAGAATCGGGTATGTGGGATTTGATATGAACCGGCAGATGAAATCGGATCAAAACCGTTTTGTGCAATCCAGGTATTGGAGTAATGATGAATCTTTGAGTGTCAGAGACTATCTCAGCAGGGAACGGGTCTACGAGATAAATCCCTTTCAGATAATCAAAAGTCAGCCAGGCGAAGCTTCTTCATATAGAAAGCGGCAGAAGGAGCTCTTACGAATGTTTCAGATTGAAAATCTGTTGGACAGAGAAATTGACATGCTTTCAAACGGAGAATGCAGAAAAGTAGCTATGGTATATCAACTGTTAAGGGATCCGGTACTGCTGATTTTAGATAATCCTTTTCAGGGCCTTGATTTCCGTTACAGAGATCATCTTTGTGGCAGCATAATACCTTCACTGATCAGCCAGGGTATAACCTGCATGTTTATTACCAGCGATAAAACCGAAATTCCCCGAAATGTAACCCATCTTCTGGAAATTGATTCTTTTAAAATAACCTCATCAGGTCCTTTTAATCACGCCTTGTCAAAGGGGAAAACGGAGCTGCATCCAGGCTCATCAGTGAAAAGGGGAACTGCTGAGCCAGTCGCAGCTCTTTTTTGTGAACGTCCCAGGGGACATGAAGTTCTGGTGCGGATGTCGCATGTAAATGTTAAATCCGGCAGAAAGTTTATCCTGAAAGATGTCTGCTGGACCATCAGAAAAGGGGAGCACTGGGCGGTAACAGGACCCAATGGATCCGGGAAAACGACGCTATTGAGTCTGATTCTGGGTGATCATCCGCAGATGTATGCAAATGATATCGAGGTATTTGGGGTACGCTGGGGGCAGGGTTCAAATATTTGGAGTATCAAAAAAAGAATCGGATGGATGGCTCCAGAGCTTCAGGTGTGTTATCCGCTGGAAACCAGTGCCCAGGATGTGGTGCTTTCTGGATATTACGATTCGATTGGGTTATTCTGTAAACCTTCAAAGCAGAGAAGATACAGAGTGGAAGAGATCTTTGAAGCTTTCGGGATTTCTGAGCTCAAAGAAGTGCCATTTGGTTCGATGTCGGAAGGAAATCAGAGACTGCTGCTTCTTTTGCGGGCGATTATAAAGGGCCCCGAACTGCTTATTCTGGATGAGCCCTGCCAGGGGTTGCCTCCGGATTCAAGACAAAAGGTGATCTCTACTATTGATACACTGGCTTACCAATGCAGTACAGCCATCATTTTTGTAACTCATCAGCCAGACGAGCTTCCTTCGTGCATCAACAGTAAATTTACCCTTGGCTGACACGGATTTAAATTGTTAAGAGTGCTGGTGCTTCAAAGAAAATGAAATCTAACGCAGAGTGTTGGCAATGATAAAAGGTTCGCGTTTTATAAGATTTTTTTGAGTGATCTTTTGTGCTATTAATTGGACACTACTGGTATTCGTTATCCGTTATTCAAATTGGATTACCAATCAGACTTAATTTACATCAAGTGTCTGAGTGCCCATACCAGTCTGGGGAATCTCCCCAGGCTTGCGGTGAATATTTTGGACATTGTGAGTTCTTCGCTTGGTATCGATGATAGAAGCCTTGTTCCATTATTGTAATCTTCATCAGGAACAGCCAGAAGAGAGTTTTTTACTCTTGCTAATTTAATATGGCGGTTTCCTCTTCTTTTGAACCATTCGTTTTGATATTCATTGCAGATAGAAAGAAGTTGTCGGTTTGTTTCTGTGCCGACCATCTTTAAGGCGGCATCGCCGGCCAGACCGCCACAGAGGAGTGCTTCTGAGATTCCTGCTCTGGATATGGGATTTACAGTGTTTGCGGCATCACCTGTTTTTATGAATCCCGGAATTGCAATCGGTACCTTTTTGAAGGCGCATGGAATAGCACCTGCAAAGCGGTGGACAATTTTTACCGATGGATAGTGTCTGGAAAGGAAAGTATGCAGAAGCTCTCTGAGGTTTGCATGAGTGATGGCATGTCTTCCCAGCACTATACCGATGTTCGCGGCGTTTTCACCTCTGGGGAAAACCCAGGCATAGCCACCGGGAGCCAGTTCCTTACCGGCGTAGATGTGGATATAGTCCTGCTCGATATCGATGTTTTCCACCAAGGCAAAATAGGAGGGTTCCAGGTCACCTGGTTTGCAGTTGATCTTTTCTTCCCTGCCAAAACAACAGAGTGGCCCTGATGCATCGATAATGACCCGGGCTGTACATTTCTGGCCATTTTCGAAAACAACGGTTCTAAAGCCTCTGAATGGTGGCTGGATATTTGAAACTTTGCGGTTGAAGAGGCATTGAATTCCGGAAGATTCCAGTTGAGAAGCCATCTCCTTTTGCATCAGGGCGCGATTAATGATGTAGCCGCCATTTTTATCCTTATAGGAGATAACGGTGCCATCGGGTGCATGGAAACGGGCATACTTTATTTCCTGACGGATCCAGGATTTTCTGATTGTGACAGATTCTTCAAAACCAAGCTTTCCAACACCTTCGGCGCAGGCAATGGGGTGATCCCAGGGGGTGGTTTTATCTACCAGTAGAACTGATTTATCAAATCCTGCTTTAATTATGTGCATTCCGGCATTAAGCCCGGCAGGTCCTGCACCGATGATAATTATATCGTAAAACTCTCTTAATTCATGCACGAGAAAAGCTGCCTTGAGAAATTTTGTCCAGATGGAGTTTGTAATATATAAAAAAGGATATCTGTATCCAATTACCAAATTGGCTGATTTTGAGCAGGGGAGAGAAGGAGGCAGTTTACCTGGATTGGTGGCTAAAATTATATTAAGCAAGCCTTAAACAGGAAATTTTAGTCCCGGGATCACGAATTTTTTCTGCGCCCTTAGCTCAATGGATAGAGCATCTGGCTTCGGACCAGAGGGTTGGGGGTTCGACTCCCTCAGGGCGTGTTTTTTAAGCCTCTGAAATTGTCGGAATTTAAAAGCGGCATTTCCAGGGGCTTTTTGTTTCTTGTCAGTACTGGTAGAAAACCGAAAAGGTGCTTCATTCAAATCGAGCATTTCAGATTGACAAAAGCGTTATAAAAGATTAACATTTTATTAAATGTTATATGATTTGGAACTTCCCTTTTTGGTGTTTTTCTGATAAACTTTGCGTATCTAATTCACAATAGGTGTTACCATACTGCATCACTTTTGAGTCTATTATTTATTGATACTGTAAAAAGTTATAAAATAACTATTACAAAACTTTCTTTTACTAAACATAAACAAAGGATTTCAGATGAACCATCCGCGTACCCTGCTTGCAGCTCTGATAATTTCCAGTGCCTTTATCTTTTGTGATAGTGATAATCCAATGGGTGTTAACAACACTAAGAGTGACCTGAGCATCATACTTGCAATTAGCCGGAATCAGTCCTGGTACCCGGAAGATTTAGGTGGGGTGGAAAAAGAGTGTATGATATATGCAAGTATCAAAAGAAAAGATGAACCGGTAACCGATGCCAAAGTGGTGGTTAATGGGATGGAACTTGAGTTTGAGAGCCAGATCTTAAAACAATATATGGCACAGATAGATTATTCAGATATTACACCAGGCCAAAAGATAAAATGTTCAATCACAATAGACGGTAAGACCGCAGAAGAAGAGGTGTTGATGCCTGGAGATATAACACCTTCATCCGATGGTTCATCTGTTAGCTGGAAACATGAAGGTAATGGCGATTTTTTCTACGTTGAAGAAATGCAACCTGATGGGGTTATTTATACAGGAACAACCTATATGAGTGCGGAAGAAAAAAATGACCTCTCCTCACCGGCAGCTATTCCTGCAAGCGCCTATCCTGAAACCGGTGCAACATATCTTCTGACGACTCATGTTTGTAACAATAAATATAATGCTTTTTCTTCGTTGGCAGCGGAATCTGCAGTTCTAACAGCAACTGACATTGTAAGCGTAAGAATAGACAGGTAATAAGAATTACATAGCTGGAAAACAATTCGGAAGCTATGAGGGAGGAAATGTATCTGCTTATTCCGATATATTGTCCACCATCTTCTGTTACAAATCCTCATCTCTTTCGCAAATGCATAGAATCCAGAAGCCCGTTTTTATAGTCATCCCGGACGGGCATTGAAAGGCATATTCCGAGAGATTTTTTTGCAAACAGGGATTAAGGCTCGGTGGTCTGAAACTGCCTCCCCCTGCAAAAAATCCGGAAGTTCGGTTTCCTTAGTGGTAAAAACCTGTTGTTTTATATTAAGGTAAGGAAACGGTTTGACTGCTTTTAGGTGGCATTTCGAGTATAATCATTCCTTCGATTATTCCATACCTTTTATAACCCGAAGGAAAACTGTAATACCCGGTGGCGTTTTGTGGTAGATTTTCCATTTTTCCAGTCAGCATTCCTTCGCTTATCTTCTGCACTCTGATATAATCGTTATGGCGCCAGCGGGTCTCAGGATCGTGAATGATAAGTACTTCTGAGTTGTTCTTTTTACCATCATGACCATAGCCGACAAAAGTAACCCAATGGCCACCGGTTCTTTTGTATTCTTTCTTTTTTTCATTATAATCATACCAGCCGATGTTTAGCCAGACAGCATTGTCTTTGGATAGTGATTCTTTGGCAAGAGAAAGCTCAGGAATAGTAAAGCCGGTTCTGAACTGCTCTGGCACAGGCCGCCATCCATAGAACTTTATTTTTGCACTTTTATAATTTCTCTCATTCATGAATTTTTGTATTCCGGTGCAGATCATATCGGGGCTTGAGCCGCCAGAACCGGTGTTAATATATTTTTCAGACCCCAGAAGTTTGATCAGTTTATGCTGATCCTTTTTGCTGTCTTCAGTAATATCGATTATCCCTGAATAGCCATTTTGGGCAAACCAGTAAAGAGAGTTGGAAACCGCTACTGGGCCGCAATATACAGCTCCGGCTCTGGGAAAACCGCCATAGGCTCTGTCTCGTTGATAGTAATCTGGAATTTGATCGATTTTTTCTACCAGAACAGTTGGTGCAGCGCAGATGGCCAGACAGCCGGCAAGTAAAAAAAGAGTTGTTTTAAACATGGTAAGCCCTCCGGAAAGAACAAAAGGAAATGAAGCATTACGGAGAAGCTGGTAGGAAAATTGAATGAGATTTGCCTTTAAGTGGGGGCAATTTAAAGATTATTGTAGGTGTTAAAGATGACCGTCCGGTGTAATTTGCTGTTGCAGCCATTGAAGATAATCGGGGTTTCCTCCAATCAGTGGAAGTGCAATGACACAGGGGCAACTGTAGGTATGAAGTTGTTTAACTCTGGAAGTTAATTCAGATAAGAGATGCTGAGCGGTTTTAGCAATTAATATGGTTTCACAATCCTGCTGAAGACTGTTATCCCAAAAATAGATCGACTTCATTCCATCTATGATGTTTATGCATCCGGCCAGTTTCTCTTCAACCAGCTTTTTCCCGATCTCTTCTGCCTGCGCTCTGTCTTTTGTGGTTATGTATACCAGAATAAGTTGCATATGGTTGCACTTTCAATTATCAGAGGTCAGTAATTTTTTCTCCTGTTCGCTAACGATTGAGCCCAAGGCTTTCATTGGGACTGGTTTTTCAAAAAAGATAGCATCTAACTTCTGGAGCCGCTCTTCGGCAATTTCTGAGACAAAACCGGAGATAAGGATTTTTTTAACGTTAGGATCAAGGTGCTCCATCAACTGAAGGCCATTGCATTTTGGCATTTTGTAGTCGGTAATGAGTATATCGACCTTGTTATTAGAAAGGTATGTTTTGGCTTCAATCGAATCGTTAAAAGTGTGAATGTTGCTGTTTTTTGAAGAACACTGGAGAAATGTTTTCAGTAATTCAGTGATTTGTACTTCATCATCAACTATTACTACTTCCAATCTTTTTCTCATCTGACGAAACCTTCTTATGCAATATCTATCTATTATACAGAATAATGAAATTGAGATCAATCACATTATTACTGCTTTATACTGTGATTTTCTGATACTATTTTGTGTGATTTTACAGTTGCTCTGTTTGAAAATATATTTTTGAGCATTTTAATACGTAATATCTAAATGAACAAAATAAAAAAGATTAACAATTTTGGTGATTTGAAGCGTCCTCCTATTCGCTATACAGAAGGATTACCGATTCTGGAGCGGAAAGAGGAGATCCTTTCCGCAATTTTACAGAATCAAGTAGTTATTGTAGCAGGGGAGACTGGTTCCGGCAAAACAACTCAACTTCCGATAATCTGTCTTGAAGCTGGCAGGGGGAAAAATGGGAAAATAGGATGCACACAGCCAAGAAGAATTGCCGCTATTTCTATTGCCAGACGGGTGGCTGAGGAACTGCATTGTTCCGTTGGAGAACATGTGGGTTACAAGATCCGCTTTCATGATCATGATTCGCCTCAGGCCTGTATCAAATATATGACCGATGGGATTCTTCTGGCGGAAATTGAGATTGATCCCCATCTTTCACTATACGATACATTGATTATCGATGAAGCACATGAGCGAAGTCTAAATATCGATTTTATCCTAGGACATCTTAAAAACATTCTTCCTGAACGCCCTGATCTTAAAGTCATCATCTCTTCTGCAACTATTGATACCGCATTGTTTTCAAAGGCATTCGGTAATGCACCTGTAATCGAGGTATCGGGACGGCTTTTTCCTGTTGAACTGCTGTATCTCAATGATGAGGATGAGGACTACATAGAAGAGACGTATGTCGATTCCGCTGTTAAAGCTGCCCAGGATCTGCTTGACCTTTACAGTTCAGGTGACATGCTGATTTTTATGCCTACCGAGAGAGATATCCGGGAGACGGTTGAAAGACTCAGAGGGATGAAGCGGCCTGAGCTGCTTGTTTTGCCTCTGTTTTCCCGTCTGAGTAAATCGGAGCAGGAAGCAATTTTTAATAGTTTTGATAAAAGAAAAATAGTTGTTTCTACTAACATTGCTGAAACCTCCATAACAGTTCCCAATATAAGGTTTGTTATAGACACCGGATTAGCCAGGGTTTCCAGGTATGTGCCACGGCTTCGCACAAACCGTTTGCCTATTGAACCGATCTCAAAAGCAGCAGCAGACCAGCGAAAGGGTCGATGTGGAAGGGTGATGGAGGGGCTTTGTATAAGGCTTTTCTCTGAGAAAAAGTATGAAAGTCGTGAGGACTTCACTCTTCCTGAGATTAAGAGGGCAAACCTGGCAGGAGTCATTCTTTCGATGGTTGCTCATAACCTGGGAGATATTGAAGAGTTTCCGTTTCTGGAACCTCCTTCACGATCATCGGTTTCGGAAGGTTATCAGCTTTTGCGGGAGCTTGGTGCCATCGATTCTGAGAACCGGCTGACTGTACTGGGCAGGAAAATGGCTCAATTACCCATCGATCCGCATATCGCCAGAATGGTGATTGCAGCAAAAGAGGAAAATGCCCTTAGAGAGGTGCTTATTATAGCATCTGCGCTTTCAATAGTTGATCCCAGAGAACGGCCTTTTGAAAAGAGTGCTGAAGCAGATGCAATGCATCGCAAATTTATGGTCCCGGGATCGGATTTTCTTAGTTATGTAAAATTATGGGATGAATTCAGGCAGGAATGGGAATCTCTTAAGACCCAAAGCAGGATAAGGAAATTCTGCAAGGATAATTTTCTGTCCTATACCCGGATGCAGGAATGGCATGATGTTCATCAGATGCTTCTGGAAAAAGTAACTGCAATGAAAGGATTTACAATCAATGAACAGCCTGCATCTTCAGATGCCATACACCGGTCGTTACTTAGCGGTCTGTTATCCAATTGCGCAATGAAAACTGAAACAGGTCAATATCGGGCATCCCGTGGCAGGGATGTTGTTATCTTTCCCGGATCTGCACTTCGTGATCATAAGCCACAATGGATCTTTTGTCACGAGATAGTGGAAACTTCGCAGTTGTTTGCCCGCACGGTTGCGCCTGTTAATCCTTTGTGGCTGGAACAATTAGGGAAACATTTGTGCACCAGAAGCTATTCAGAACCTTATTTTGACAGGGAAACAGGGGTGGTAAGAGCTGCAGAAAGGGTATATCTGTTTGGATTGCAGATAGCAGAGCATGCGGCTGTCAGTTTTGGAAAAATTAATCCGGAAAAAGCCTGTGCTGTTTTTATCAGGCAGGGTCTGGTCGAGGAGCAGCTTAATACTTTCTATCGTTTCTATAATCATAATAAGATGGTTCGAAGGGAGGTTGAAAAGCTTGAGGAGAAGCTTCGGTCCAGATCATTTTTTGCGGGCGAATCGGCAATTGAGAATTTTTATAGTGAAAGATTAACAAATGTAACTTCTGTGCATGATCTCAATCGCATAATCCGGCAGAAGGGTGGTGATGATTTTCTTTTAATGAAAAAAGAGGACATACTGGTAAACGAAATTCCACAGCATCTATCAAGTCTGCCGGACAGGATTTCTATCGGTGGTAAAAAATTTGAACTTAAATACCGTTTTGCCCCCGGTAATGAGAGTGATGGAATAACCCTTAAGGTACCTGTAAGTGATGCAGCGTATATACCTGAAAGTTCACTTGAATATCTAATTCCGGCATTATGGCCTGAAAAGATTCTTGAACATCTGCGAAGTCTTCCCAAGGAAATCAGGAAAAAACTGATGCCACTTAATGAAAAGGCTTCTGAGCTCTCTCATATCCTGACTTTATCTGCAGAAACATTTGAAACAAATCTGTCAAAGGCTATAAAGTCGCTTTATGGAGTTGATGTGGAACCGGATTTGTTAATTGCTTCCAAACTGCCTGACCATCTTACTTTAAGAGTCGAAGTGCATGAGGATAATGGGAAGGTGATTACCTGCGGGCGTGGTGGAGCTGTGTTGCGGCATATTTCCAGAAATCTTACCCGAAAAGATGAACCATGGGAAGAGGCGTACAGAAGACATGAAAAAAAGGGGCTCACAGATTGGACAATCGGATCGATGCCGGATTATGTGGAGGTAACAACCGGAAAAAACAGTATACCCTTATTAGGGTATCCGGCATTGAAGAAGAATGAAGATTCAGTAGATTACGTGCTTTGCAGATCTGCTGAAGATGCCAGGGTAATGCATCGTGATGGTGTAAAAAAACTGATGGAAATCTTGTTGGTCAAAGAGTTTGCCTGGATTGATCGGGAGCTGAAATTTACAGAGAATCTGAGATTATTATGTGCTCCATTTGGCGGTGCAGATCTTCTCAGAAAATCATTAACAACCTCAATACACGGGTTTTTGCTTGATTATGGAACTGAAGCCCCACGCAGCAGAGAAAGTTTTGACAGTATCATGGAAAATGCCCGTGTAAAATCAAAAGGAATCGGGTATAAAGCAGTGGAATTGCTTGAGAAGATTATCCTATCCTATAATCATAATTGCGCTTTAATAAAAAAGGAAAAGCAGGGAAATCATCAGATTTTGAAAAAAGAGTTGCTTGCAGATCTGGGCTCCTACAGAAATGAACTCTTATCTAATGTAAAATTTGAACGTTTCTGCCAGTTTCCCAGATACATGAAAGCATTTGGATTCAGGATACAGAGGGCATTTCTTGAGCCTGTAAAATATGGACAGAAAAGAGCGGAACTCATGCTTTTCTATACTAAACTGAAGGAAATGGAAAACACAAACCTGGATGTTGAAGTTTTGCATGAAATAGAAGAATACAGGATAATGGTGGAGGAGTATGCAATCTCTCTTTTTGCGCAGCAGGAAGTTAAAACACTTTTCCCGATATCTGTGAAACGATTGGAGAAAAAAGCTTCACTAATACAGCAATCTTTAAAAAATGCAGATCTTCAGTCAAAGAGACAGAATTGACTTCGGATGCAAAAAACTACTTTGCAGGCTGTGCTGTTGATATGAATGAGAGAAATTTCTGTGCGCGTTTTTCCCAGCTGAATTCATCTGCCATCTTGAGTGATTCTTCACAATATTTCTTATACAGCTTAAAGGAACTGAACAGGTTTTGGATTTTCACAGCTAGTTCCGCAGCATTTCCGGGTTGGAAAAGCAACTCATCGAAATGGGTATTTGTGATTTCTCTTACTGCACCAACATCTGAAGCCAGCATCGGGAGGCCAAACGAAAAGAAATCAAATAGCTTGGTGGGTGAGATCTGAACATTGGAATCGAAGCTGTCTTTGTAGGCCACAAGGCCTGCGCCTGCTGCTCTCTTTACAGTGTGACACATCTGATGGTAGCCCATCCATGGCAGAAGTTCTACCAGGGGAGTTATTTCAAAGGATTCTGCAAGTTGCATGAGTACGCTTTTTTGGGAAGGAGTAAGGCCGATCCAGATCAGCTTTATTCCATGTGGTTTGCAAATTGAGATAGCTTTAAACACTGTTTCAGCATCAATATTTTCATTATATCTTCCGATATAGCAGAGTTGCCTTCTGGAAAAACCAGATACGGGGTCAATAATGAAGTCTTTGGATTTAACAGAAACTCCTAAAGGTAAAGTGCAGACAGGAGTGTCTGGAAAATCTTTTTTGAATAAGTTTTTCATTGCTTCGGTTAAGCTGCATATACCATCAATTTTGCTTAAAAACAGTTTTTCTGCTATATCATATCTGGAGAAACTGATTGTGCGTTTAACTGCATCGGGATTCCCATGATAACCGTGCGCTTCGAAGAATGCCCTGGCTTTGGTAAACAATTTTATGATATAGAGATAGGGAAGAAATGTACTGTTGCGAGTATAGATGATATCTGTAGGGCCTGCTTTACGAATAATGTAAATGAGAGCTTCCAGATAGAACAGGGTGGCTGAGGGTAAAAACGATTTTTTTCTAAAGATTTGCAGGGTTAAGAATGAATTGGGCAGAAGGCCGAATCGGTTTTTCAGTTCATGATTTACGTCGCACTGTTCAGAGCATTGGGTTATGAAGGTAGTTTTTATTTTCTGGCTTGAAATAGCATGTGTGAATATGGTTGACACTGTGGACATCGGGCCACTGCTCAGCCAATCGAACTTACTGACAAAAAAAATCTGCAATTAATCACCTGCAAATGGTTTGATCTTTATCGGTTCTGTTAATGCCTCAGATAAAAAAACATGACATCTCTTCTTTTTTGGCTGAGTAATCTTTGCATATAAAGATACAAATTGAAAGAACCCAGATGCAAGCTTTGCTATATCAGCTTAGAATTTTCAGGTATTCGGAAAGAGTATTTTCGCAAGCCCGACAGGTGTCTGCGCAAACACGGCAATGTTCATGACGATGTGCATGCTCGTTACACTGGAGGCCTGTGTGTTGTACCTGATCTATGCAGGCAGTGATCAGGCTTCGCAGAGTTCTTGGAGTCTGATAATTAAGGCGGCTCAGTATTTTTGCGGTGGCAAAGCATAAATCGCTGCTATCATTAGCAGAGCGGATAACACTTCTGAATTGTTCCACCTCTTTTTCCCCTAAACAGGCATCAGAGCATGCTGTACAGACCTGAGAGCAATTCAGGCATGCCTCTATTGCATCGGTAAGTGATGTCTTTTCCGGTTCTGAAATGATTTGAGGATGACGATTGAACATTTCCTTAATAAAGTAACTCATGAAATTCTCCTGCATTTTGTTACGGAACGATATTGGTATTTGCTCAGCTAAAAACGCAAAAAAAATGCCACTCTGCATTTGCTGGTTTCCATCTGCAGGAGCAGTTCGTAAAATGATTTGTTAAGGTGGATTGGAGATGGTGACCTTTAACAGAGGGGAGTTCTTCCCCTCTGGATTAAATCTGGCAGACTATTTTTTTGATCTTGTTTACTTTTTCTGTTCTGAAGGATTTAATGGGCTCACTGAATAAAAGGTGGTAGACACTTCTATAGGAACCGTTTCCAGTTCCAGGCCTGACAGCACCTTCTCTATCTCTGCAGCAATGGGAGATGATGGGGAAGACTGTTTAAGCAGCTCTGATTGAGTCCGTATTTTTACAAACCGTTCCCGCATTTCTGAGGAAAGCTGATTGCAGGCATTAGAAAGCTCTGCCATCTCCTCCTTTTCACGGAATCGCAGGAGCGCAGACATTTTTCCCATTCGAAGCAATGATGCCCACTGCTCAAGCTTGTAAACCGGAACAGCATATTTGCGTGATGCGTACAAGCCTAAACCCACCGAAACCAGAATACTGACTACAGAGCTGATCAGAAGAGTGGGCAGGATCAGATAAACAATGTGTTCCCGGCTAAGTTCCTGGCTTATCTTATCCAACTGATAAACGATCACGGTTTTGTACTTAAGGTAGTACACCAGTATCAATGTTCCGGAAGAAAGAATGGTGGAAATAAGAGATGTAAGCACAATCTTGAATATTAGTCGCAACTGAAGCGATTTTTTTATAAAAAAATTGCCGATAGGTTTCCTGTTGATCTGTTGAGACATGATTCCTCCAGGTATGATAAGTGCCAGTTTAGTTTTTCAGTCCGAATAAAATCTTTTTAAAAGTATAACATTACTGCAAACGTTTTGGTAAGCTTTTCTTTGATTAATATGAATTTAGAAGCTTTTGGCCACAGAATGGAACTGATTGTATCAAACAGGATTTGCCCTTTGAGCACAGCAGTTGCTTTTCTTTTTCTGGTGCTCACTTTTTTATCAAATTAACCTTGATTGTATATCGAAAGTTTTCCACTCAATATGAATGACATCGCCGAACCTGTCCTGGAGTCTCTCCTTAAAGGGTTAAATCAGGATCAGAAAATAGCAGTCACCGCCTCTTCAGATTCCCATACTCTGGTTCTGGCTGGCGCCGGTTGTGGTAAAACTACTGTACTAACAAAGCGGATCGCATTCTGCATGCTGTCGGGTATAGATACAGAGAGAATCTGTGCACTTACTTTTACCCGTAAGGCAGCAGAAGAGATGGTATCTAGGGTGGCTGCCCTGGATGGAATAAAAAACCAACCCAGGTATCCTTTGATCACTACCTTCCATGGCCTGGGTTTGAGGGTACTGTCCGAGACAGTTGATGGGACCCTTAATTTTTGCAGATTAGGTTATTCGGGAATGCCCCGGTTGCTCTCAGAACGGGAGCGTCTTGAGATGCTGGTAATGGTTAGCAGCAAAAATGAGAGAGCACTTCTAAATGCAGATCTGTTCAGATTAGATTCTTTGCTTTCTCAGAGATCGGTATTTGCAGAAAAACAGACTTTTCTCTCCAATACTCAAAAGCAGGTACTAAAGCAGATTGCAGATCGTCTGGAAAAGCTAAAGCGCGAAAAAGGCGTCTGGGACTTTTCCGATCTTATCACCGGGCTCATGCAGTTGTTTGAAGAGAATCCCTGGTTGATAGATATTTATTCTAAAAGATTCGATGCTGTCCTGGTGGATGAATTTCAGGATACAAATCCTGTCCAGATAAAATTGCTGCATTGTTTACTCTCAAATGGAAGCTCACTTTTTGCGGTAGGAGATGATGATCAGGCTATTTATGGTTTTAGAGGAGCAGATATTCGCCCTACAATTGAGTTCTGCAATTATTTCAAGGGGGCTAAAATCCTTAAACTTCAATCTAATTATCGCAGTGTTCCGGTGATTCTTGATACTGCTAACCGGTTGTTCATAAATAAAGATCCTGCATACAGAAAAGTTCTGGTATCTGCCAGATACACAAAAAAAGACAACATCATGAAGCCTTCTGTGCACCGCTTCGAAAACATGGAAAGGCTTGTTTCCTGGGTGATGTCAACTGCAACCGGTATTAGCATGAAAAACAGCATACCAGTAAAAGAGATGGCGATTCTTTTCAGAGTCAATCAGACTCTGGAATGGGTTAATGACCGGTTAAAAAAGATGTCTCTTTCAGATTACCCGCAGCTTCTTACTGTGCACCGCAGTAAGGGGCTGGAGTTTCCGGTAGTTTTTCTCTGTGATCTGGAGGAGAGTGTGTTTCCCGCTTATCATCTGGTCAGCAGTAAAAGGATCGGATCATGGTTTGAGTTTATCTCTGCACTTTCAAAGATATCTAACAGGAAAGCTGCTATTGATTGTGACTGGGAAGAGGAAAAACGACTTTTCTATGTCGCAATCACCAGAGCCCAGAAGTATCTCTTTTTTTTACATGCCAGAAATAAAACTGTGTACGGAAGGCGAAGGAGATTTCAACAGTCGCGACTTTTAAAGTTGCTGTAGATTATAATGCACAGCGCGTTGATTGACTCTATTTGCCCCCTGATCTATATTATCAAAATCAAAAAATGGCTTGTCAGTGAATTCGTTTGAATCGCTAAGACCGGTAATTTTTTCCTTGATTATTTCCCCGTTTATCAATCATTGTGAATACATTCATCTTTTAACAGAAATCTATTATCTATGGCAAAACCATTGCGTTATTCGGATGCAGGCGTCGATTTATCGGTATGGAACAAAACAAAGGTTCGTATAGGAGAGCTGGTCAGCTCAACTTATAACAGTTCGGTTGTGGGAAAATTTGGCCAGTTCGGTGGTATGTTTGATACTACCAGTTTTGCGTCTATGAAGCACCCGGTTTTGGTTTCTTCTACAGACAGTGTTGGAACTAAAGTTATGGTCGCCTTTGAGTCAGGCATTCATGATTCTGTCGGTCAGGATATCGTGAATCATTGTATCGATGATATTCTGGTTTTGGGGGCAAGACCTCTTTTTTTCCTGGATTATATCGGAATTCATAAGCTGGTGCCGGAGGTTGCCGAGCAGATCGTTTCCGGTCTGAGTATTGCCTGTAAAGCTAACGGGTGTGTGCTTATAGGCGGGGAGACCGCAGAAATGCCGGATTTGTATAAAAAGGGTGAATACGATCTGGTAGGATGCATAGTTGGCGTTGTGGACAAGGATAAAATTATAGATGGCAGCAGCATTGTTCCGGGTGATGTGTTGATTGGACTGCGTTCTAATGGGCTTCACACAAATGGTTACAGTCTCGCACGAAAAATCGTTAAAGAAGTAGCCGGTAAAAGTTACAGTGACATTTTTGAGCCGACCGGAAAATCTTTCGCCCAGGAACTTCTTCGCCCACACAGAGCTTACACTCCGGTGCTAAAACTAATAGAAAAGGGTTTGATTAAAGGGTGTGCTCATCTGACCGGAGGAGGTTTCCAGGATAATATCGACAGAATTCTTCCACAGAACTGCAATGCTGTAATCCTTACCAATGCATGGAAACCAGATCCGATTTTCTGTTGGCTTCAGGAAGCTGGAAATGTGGAGAGTGAAGAGATGTACCACACTTTCAACATGGGTATAGGGTTAGTACTCGCTGTTAAACCTGAGGTGGTAGATACTGTTATGTCCTCCAAAGAAATCGAATCGTTTGAGCCCGTTGTGATCGGTAATGTTAGCGAGGGAGCCGGCAAAGTGGTGCTGGAGTTTTAGATGAAAAAGTTATACCTGTATAATACGGCCAGCCGTTCCAAAGAACTTTTTGAACCTGTTAATGACCCGGTGGGGATGTACTGCTGTGGTCCCACCGTTTATAACTATGCTCACATAGGTAATTTGCGGACCTATGTTTTTGAAGATGTTCTCAAAAGGACTCTTCTTGCCCTGGGATACAAAGTAAAACATGTGATGAATATCACCGATGTGGGGCATCTTACATCTGATGAGGACACCGGTGAGGATAAAATGGAAAAAGGGGCACTTAGGGAAGGAAAAAGTGTCTGGGATATAGCCAATATTTTTACTGAAAAGTTTAAGGAAAACATTTCCGATCTTAATATTCTTAATCCCGATATCTGGCCCAAGGCAACCGATCATATTCAGCAGATGATCCGTTTGATTCAGGAACTCGAGAATCGCGGATTTACTTATCGTACTTCCGATGGAATCTATTTCGATACATCAAAATTCCCTTCCTATTGTGATTTTGCGCATCTGGATCCGAACAGTCTTCGGGCCGGTGAGCGGGTAGACATGGGGGAAAAGCGTTTTGTTACCGACTTTGCCCTCTGGAAATTTTCTCCCACCAATCGTAAACGTCAGATGGAATGGGATAGCCCATGGGGCGTGGGTTTTCCTGGCTGGCATATTGAGTGTAGTGCAATGTCAATGGAATATTTGCCTCAACCCATAGATATTCATTGCGGTGGTTCAGATCATATCAGGGTGCACCATTCCAATGAGATTGCTCAATCAGAAGCGGCAACAGGAAAGAAGTTCGTAAAATACTGGTTACATGGAGAATTTTTGGTTTTAGATAAGGGGAAAATGGCCAAATCCGGGGGAAGTTTCATTACCCTTGATAAGGTTAAAGAAGCCCAGATTCCGCCATTGGCTTATCGGATGTTCTGCTTTACTGCGCATTACCGTTCACCTTTGAGTTTTAGCTGGGAAGGGCTGAAAGCATCTGCACACAGTCTTTCAAACCTTTATCAGACGATCGCATCAATACCTTCCGTGTACAGGACTGTGTCACAACAGGAAGTTGACAGTGTGCTGGGTGATTTTTTTGAAGCGGTCTGTGATGATCTTAACATGCCCAGGGCGATGGCTGCATTCTGGAATGTATTAAAGGATGAAAAAATCGATGCGACAGTAAAAACTGAATGTGTGAAGAGAGCGGATCAGATTCTGGCTCTGGGTCTTTCCGAAGTACCAAAAGAAAATGTTATCAATTTGAGTCTGTCTTCAGAATATCCTGCCGACAAGCAGAACCTTCCATCTGAATATCCTTCAGATCTTGTGCAGAGAATAGGTGAGCGTTTTAAGGCGCGTGCTTCCAGAGACTACAAAACAGCTGATCTGATTAGAGATCAGCTCACGCATCTTGGGGTTACCATCAAGGATCTTCCTGATGGGGGAGTCGAATGCAGCAGCAGTAAAAGTTCCCGCAAGGTTGTGATCAGGCGCTAAGGTTAAAAAAGCTCTTTACGATGCCCTTCACTCCGCAGAGTGGAGTGGCAGATGTGTCAGTCCGAATGTTTATGAGGAATTTTCTGGTAAGGCATGCGCCCTTTATTGGTTACAGCTGGCCTTCAACAGACGGATGTCAGAATGCGAACGTCGGTAAGTGTTCAACGAGGATGTCTGATCTGTGAACAATCGTTCCATATTGCTTCCATTCCTATCCCTCTTTAAATGACCTGCTGTTTATAAAAAACGATCTTGTGATTTTGTGCTTTCAGGTCTGAATTTCCAAATCTCAAACTGTTCTTACAGTATTCTTTTGTAAATTTAACCTAAATTCCGCAGTTGAGGTGGATGCAGATGCATAAGATATTGAGATGATAGGCCTTGAACGCGGTGCAGGCCCTATCGACAAAGCGGTAAGATAAAGACGGTGCTATTGCACCGGATACCTTACGCTTAAAGAACGGAAGTGACAAAGCGGTAAGATAAAGACGGTGCTATTGCACCGGATACCTTGCGCTTAAAGAACGGAAGTGACAACGTGATAAGGTCAAACCGCGTGAATGGCTTAGCGCTCAAGATGTTACGCATATGCGCCGCGTTCAACTGCGGATTTTAGGTTTAACCGGCATCAGTGCAGCTGTGATAGACAACCATTTGTTTATCCCGATTTTTAAACCTGAATTGGCAAAAGCTTTCTGGAGCCAGAAATTGTCAATATCACCTGAAAGGCGAAGGTGCCATTGAGTATCTGGCCATTCTGATACCAGATATCGCCAAAAAAACGATTTTGGATTCTTTGTTATCGTTAGCCAATATTATTACAGATAAAACAGCTATAAGAATCCGTTTTTTCATTTTGTCAGACACTTTTGGTTATGTTGACATGGTCTGGAGTTGTTCATTTTTTTAGAATTCGGGCATCGCAAAAAGTTTAAATTATCATGGAAAAAATCTGTACATATATTGTTTACTTTTTATCGGCTCCTTTATAATACTTGTACATCTGGTTGGCAGGAAATGAATTATCTGATTTTCTGCCCATAAAGAAAACAGAATCCGCTGCATCAATGTTATAGTTATCTGGTATTATCCTGTCAAAATACTGCAGCCAGAATAACCCTAATTTAAAGATTTTACCAATTTTCCATGAACGGAAAAGGCCCCGGAAAAAATACTCGATCGACCAGAGAAGATGTGTTCCTGCGCCTGCAATCACTCCGGAGTCCAGCAATTTGAATTTTCTGAATAAATACCGGTGTCCACTTTCTGTAAATCGTGTAAAATCAAAAGCTCCTTCATGTACTTGCTGCAAAAAAGGTGTTTCAGCATACACTATTGCATCATCTTTAAGAACTCTGTAAATTTCATCGACTACTTTTTGTGGTTCTAACACATGTTCCAGCACAAACTGTATTACTACGCCATCAACAGAATTACTTTCAAGCGGAATCTGATGTGCATCAGCAATGAATTGTATTTCGGGTGAATCGTAAACATCAAAAGCGATCACTTCGATTGTATTGCTGTTGTATAAACATTTACTTCCTGTGCCAACGGTACCGCCGCCGATTATCAATACGCGTGGTGACTTTACAGTGCTTAAATTTTGAACAAACTTTTCAAAATTTTTTTTAATTTTTATGTTAAAAGGAGAAACAATGCCTTTGAAAAATTTTTTAACTATAC
>CAYPMS010000012.1:0-60449 GCA_964411655.1 uncultured Fibrobacter sp. | reverse complement strand
CTCTGGTAATGATAAACAGAGATGTAGTTGATGCGCAGGCTCAGCTCGAAGTGGAGTACTGAGTTGATGTTGTAAATTAGAGAGATATTCTAAATCGAGAGTAACAATCAGAGATAATATTATTACGAATCGTATCTTTATGTGTTTGGTATGATTCGAGTCAATGTCTCAGAGGTAAAATTATATAAATTTAATAATTGCTGCTGGACATGACCGGACCCTGGCTTTAAAGAAAAATCCCCAAAAAACTTTTAAAAAATTTCCTGCCACCACTCTTTCCATCTCTTAATCCACCTTTAGATAATATCGCCACTTAAAAAACGAAATCCAGCTTATCTTTCCAGAAAAAATCTATTTTTCCCGTTTCTGTTATTTTATACGTTAGCACTCTAAAAACAATCCCAGGAAATCTATGAATCAGGAATACATTGTTATTGAAGGCGCAAGGCAGAATAACCTCAAAAATCTCAGTTTGAAAATCCCCCTGAAGAAAATGACTGTTATCACTGGGGTTAGTGGCTCCGGAAAATCATCTCTGGCCTTTGACACTATCTATGCAGAAGGACAGCGACGGTATGTAGAAACTTTTTCCTCCTATGCCCGCCAGTTTCTGGATCGTATGGATAAACCTAATGTAGATAAAATCGAGGGTATTCCCCCGGCTATTGCCATTGACCAGACCAATCCCGTACGCACATCACGCTCTACAGTAGGAACGATGACCGAAATCAATGATCATCTGAAACTGCTCTATTCCAGAGCCTCATTTCTGGTGTGTCAGAAATGTGGTAAAAAAGTAAAATCAGATAATCCCGGTTCTATATGCAAAGAGGCGTTTACTCTTTTTGAAGGTAAAGAGATTCTGGTTACCTTTACGGTTTATATCCCTCATAATTTTACAAAACAGGAAGTACTGAGTTTGCTTTCAAATCAGGGATATACCAGAATCCATGCCGAAAAAGATGATTCTGTAGAGATGATCCAGGATCGGCTTAAGGTAGTAAAAAGCAACAAAGACCGGCTGGTGGAAGACCTAGAGGCGGCGCTAAGATATGGAAACGGGAAAGTTTCTATCTTACCTGTCGATGCTGGAGGGAAAGCACATGCATTCTCCAGTGGTCTTCACTGTGCAGAGTGCGATATTCAATATAAAGAGCCCACTTCAGCTCTCTTTTCGTTTAACACACCTGTGGGGGCCTGTGAGAGTTGCAGGGGTTTCGGAAGAGTCATCGGGGTGGACTATGATCTGGTCATTCCTGACTGGAATAAATCATTGAAGGAGGGTGCGGTAAAACCATGGCAGACAAAAAGCTTCAGGGAATGTCAGGAAGAACTGATGAAATTTGCCCGCAAAAAAGGGGTTCCGGTTGATATCCCCTTTAAAGATCTTTCAGAGGCTCACAGAGAATGGGTGCTGGAGGGTGAGGGTGATTTTGATGAAGGAAAATGGTATGGGGTACGCCGCTTTTTTCAGTGGCTGGAAACCAAGAGCTATAAAATGCATATACGGATGCTTTTGTCCAGATATCGTGTTTATCAGATATGTTCCAGTTGCAATGGCGCCAGACTTAAAGCGGAAGCTTTGCAGTGGAGGCTTGGTGATGGAAAAGGATTGACAATTCATGATGTCATGCTGCTTCCCGTACAGGATGCATTGAATTTTTTCCAGAATCTCAAGCTTCCAGCACCTTTTGACGAAGCTGCAGAAATGGTGCTTCAGCAGATTTGCATTCGTCTGAAGTACCTTACAGAAGTCGGTCTGGGCTATCTTACCCTTGACCGGCAATCAAGAACCCTGAGCGGGGGAGAAGTTCAGAGAATAAACCTCACCACAGCTCTGGGAACTTCACTGGTCAATACACTTTTCATTCTGGATGAACCCAGCATTGGACTTCATTCCCGTGATATCAATCGTCTGATAAATGTGCTTCATCGCCTGAGGGATGCTGGAAATACCATCGTTGTGGTCGAGCATGATCCCGAGGTTATAAGAGCAGCAGATTATGTGCTGGATATGGGACCGGGTCCGGGTGAGCTGGGAGGTAAAGCTGTCTTTTTTGGCACACTGAAGGAACTCTTCTTGTCGAAGGAGTCAAAAACCGCTCCTTATCTTATTGGAGAACGGAAAATCGAAAACACCACTTCCAATATCCCTTCTGATAGTAAATATCTGATTATTAAAGGTGCAGCAGAGAATAATCTGAAAAATATCGATGTGTCAATACCTCTGGGGCATCTGGTGTGCATCACTGGTGTCAGTGGATCAGGAAAATCTACTCTCATGCAGCAGGTCTGCTATTATGGATTAAAAAAATTAAAAGGTAAACCGGTCGATATCCCAGGCAAATGCGATTCTATCGAAAATCATGAGGCATTCGAAGATGTAATTATGGTCGATCAGACTCCAATTGGAAAAACAACCAGATCCAATCCGGTTTCTTATATAGGCGCTTTCGATGAGATCCGATCGCTTTTTGCAAAAATACCACTGGCTAAAAGCAGAGGATATACTGCCGGTGATTTCAGTTTTAACTCAGGAACTGGACGATGTCCTCTATGCGATGGCAGCGGTTTTGAACATGTGGAGATGCAGTTTCTCAGTGATGTTTACATCCGATGTCCTGAATGTGATGGTAAAAGGTACCGCGCAGAAATTCTGGAGGTCAAAATTGCTGCGCAGGAAGATTCTAAAAGATTTAAAGGCGTGGAACTGTCAATCAGTGAGGTACTGGAATTGACGGTTGATGATGCCTGTGATTTCTTTGCCGGACCCAATTGGCTTCAAAGCCGTCTGGCACCGCTTAAAGATGTGGGACTTTCCTATCTGAGACTTGGACAACCCTTGCCTACTCTTAGTGGTGGTGAAGCGCAGCGGCTGAAACTTGCCGGTCACCTTGCCGAAGGATTCTATCACACGAGTAAAGGGAAGCTCTTTCTTTTTGACGAACCGACCACAGGACTGCATTTTCAGGATATCGAGGTTCTAATGAAAGCCTTCAGAAAACTTCTGAAGGAAGGGAATTCGGTGGTGGTGATAGAACACAATCTCGATGTTATTGATGGATCTGACTGGTTAATCGATCTGGGACCCGAAGGAGGTGAGCAGGGTGGGAGAGTAATATTTACCGGTACACCTGACCAGATTGTGAAGTGTAAAGAAAGTCATACCGGTAAGGCATTGATGCAATACAGGAAAACACGAAATAAATTGGTCGTGTCGAATATTCAAAAATTGTCAACAGAAGAATCTGTGGCTACATTGAAAGATCAGATAACTATAAGAAATGCAAGAGAACACAACCTTAAGAATATCAGCCTGAGCATTCCCAGAAATCAGTTTACTGTCATTACAGGGGTCAGCGGAAGCGGTAAAAGTACAGTGGCTTTCGATATCCTTTTTGCCGAAGGACAGCGTCGATACCTTGAATCTCTAAATGCCTATGCGAGACAATTTATTCAGCCTGCTTCAAAACCGGATGTTGATGCAGTTCTGGGAATACCTCCCACCGTTGCAATCGAACAGCGTACAAGCAGAGGCGGAAGAAAAAGTACTGTGGCTACGGTTACCGAAATCTACCATTTCCTGAGACTTTTGTTTGTAAAAATAGGAATTCAACATTGCCCTGACTGTAATATCCCGATCACATCCCAGAGCATAGACGAAATTGTTTCTGATACCATGAAACGATATCAGGGCGAAACCATTTCGGTTTTTGCACCTCTTATTATCAACCGAAAAGGAACTTATTATGATCTGGCTAAATGGGCATATTCCCAGGGGTATTATAAACTAAGAACCGATGGGATAATCCATTTTATTGATCAGGTCCCCCAATTAGACAGATACAAGGAACATCGTATAGAAGTTGTCATGGGTGATATTGTTGTTAATCCGGAAAACGAGAAAGAAATACGGGAAATACTGGAAAAATCGTTCTATTTTGGTAAGGATACCGCCTACATCGAAACAAAAAAACGGGGCATAGAATCATCAAGAATTATCTCCAAATCCAGAAGCTGTCAACAGTGCAGAAGAAGTTTTGATGAACCCGATCCGCGCCTGTTTTCATTTAATTCCAAACATGGATGGTGTCCAAACTGTTTTGGAACAGGATTGGAAATGAGCGGTTTTGATGAGAATCAGACCGGTGAAGAGATAATGTGGAATGAGTGGTGGGATGGTAATGAGCGTATCTGCCGGGTATGCAATGGAAAAAGGCTCAAAAAAGAAGCTCTATCGGTTTTTCTTAAAGGGAAATCTATAGACGAATATACTGCTTTGTCGGTCAGGGATGCATATGCAACATTTTGTTCTTTCAAATTAAAAGGAAGAGATTCTCTGATTGCTACCAGCATCATTGCGGAATTGCTTTCAAGACTGCAGTTTCTGGAACATGTTGGTCTGGATTATCTGACTCTTGACAGAGCGGCACCCACTCTGAGCGGCGGTGAAGCACAGCGAATAAGGCTGGCGGCCCAGTTGGGTACAAACCTCAGGGGGGTCTGTTATATTCTTGATGAACCAACCATCGGACTTCACGCCAGAGATAATGTCAGGCTTCTGGACACATTGTTCCGATTAAAGGATAAAGGAAACACTGTGGTGGTAGTCGAACATGATGAGGAAACGATACGCCGGGCACAACACATTGTAGACCTGGGGCCCGGAGGAGGCAAAACCGGTGGCAGACTGATTGCTCAGGGTACAGTCAGGGATGTACTCAAAAGCAAGGAATCTCTTACCGGGCAATATCTTAAAAAGCCGCTTGCTCATGATCGGCCACGAAGACCGATTGACAGTAAGGGATCTGTACATATAAATGGTGCAACTTTGCATAATCTGAAATCAATCGATGTATCCATTCCTATGGGGGCTTTTGTATGTGTCACCGGGGTAAGTGGAAGTGGAAAAAGTACCCTTGTCAGGGATATTCTTTATAGAAATCTGAAAGAGCGGCTTTCGGATAAGATAGATGGGCCTTACTATGGGTGTAATGAAATAACCGGATGGGAGCAGGTCAGCAGGGTTCTGGAAGTAGACCAGAGTCCCATCGGGAAGACACCCAGATCCTGTCCCGCAACTTATGTGGGATTTATGGATGAGATACGGAAAATATTTGCAAAGACTCCAGAGGCCATAATGCGGGGATATACTGCAAGCCGTTTTTCTTTTAATACAGACAAGGGACGCTGCCCATCCTGTGATGGTCAGGGAATGAAAAAAATAGAGATGAGTTTTCTTCCCGATGTGGTCGTTCCCTGTGAGACCTGTGGTGGACAAAGATATACACCTGAAACGCTTGCTGTCAAATTCAAGGGCAAATCCATCGCTGAGATTCTTAATATGAATATCGATGAGGCGGTAGAATTCTTTGCTGCTCATCATTCTATCCATCATGATCTTAAATTGCTTCAGGAGACCGGGCTGGGGTATCTGACTCTGGGTCAGCAGAGTCCTACTCTTAGCGGTGGGGAAGCACAGAGAATAAAACTTATTACAGAGCTGGGAAAAGCTAAAGTACAGACCAGTGCACGTAAGAAAGCTCTTGCTCACACCCTGTACATCCTGGATGAGCCAACAGTGGGACTGCACATGGCTGATGTAGACAAACTGATACAGGTCCTTCACAGACTTGTGGATGTCGGAAATTCAGTAGTGATTATAGAACATAACCTTGATGTGATTGCAGAGGCAGACTGGATAATTGACATGGGGCCAGAAGGTGGAATCCAGGGGGGCCAGGTAGTGGCCCAAGGGACACCGGAACAGATAGTTAGGCTGAAAAGAAAAAACCATACCTCACGTTTTTTAAAGGAACTGATGATTTCCAGGGGAAATATCAGCAAATGAGTAAGTTAATAAGGTTCTTTAAAGATGGGGAGCAGACTTACCATAAAGAAACTGTAGGGGGATGGAAAATGGAAATTAATAAGTGCATTAAAGTTATAATTATCTGATATCTTTAAATCTGAGATTATCTTCTCCTTTGGTATGCCTATTGCCTGCTCTTTTTTTAAGCAGAACGCTCCTGTATTTGGTCGATTAAATTAAGGTAGGAGGCTTATGGGGATGCATTCCAGGATATTATTGGTAGATGATGAGGAGATTATACAAGTAGGAATAACCAGATATCTTTCCAGCAAAGGATATAGTGTATCTCAGGCTTTTTCATTAAGCCAGGCCCGTTCGATGCTCGAAAAGGAAGTATTTGATGCAGTCTTATTGGACATAAAACTTCCTGATGGAATGTCTCTGGATCTTATTCAGGAAATCACCACAAAATTCAGCTCTACACCGGTAATTGTAATATCGGGGATGGCAGACGTGAGTACGGCAGTGAAAGCCATGCGTCTGGGGGCTGCCAATTTTATCACCAAACCAATGGAGATCGAAGGTTTAGGTCTCAGCATTCAGAAGTGCCTGGAGCATGAGGAGCTTAAAAAAATTGAGAGTCGATCGCGGAGGCTAAAAAAAGCACCTTTGGAGCCATATTTCGGGAATTCTCCCAAGAGTCTGCAGGTAAGG
Organism: uncultured Fibrobacter sp.; assembly: GCA_964411655.1. Classification (GTDB taxonomy): domain Bacteria; phylum Fibrobacterota; class Chitinivibrionia; order Chitinivibrionales; family Chitinispirillaceae; genus JAAYPC01. The sequence continues at coordinate 53,923 of CAYPMS010000012.1, read as the reverse complement.
AAATTTGCAGAGGTCGCATCAAAAAACGATTCGGTTGTTTTACTTACTGGAGAGACCGGCACCGGAAAAGGGGTTCTGGCAAAATGGATTCATGAAAACAGCTCCAGGGCTTCTGGAAATTATATTGAGCTCAACTGTTCTGCATTAAGAGGGGAACTGTTAAGAAGTGAACTGTATGGACATACCAGAGGCTCGTTTACTTCTGCACTTAAGGACAGGGAGGGACTTATCGAAGTCGCAGATAATGGCACATTGTTTCTGGATGAGATCGGTGACATGGAATTAAGTGTTCAGGCAGAGTTGTTAAAAACTATCGAGGAGAAAAGTTTTCGCAGAATAGGAGAAAACAAGATTCGAACCAGCAGGTTCAGACTAATATGTGCCACCAATAAGAAGCTGTTGGAAGAATCGGAAATCGGAAAATTCAGAACTGATCTTTATTACAGAATATGTGTTTTCCCCATCGAATTACCTGCTTTAAAGGAGCGAAAAGAGGATATTCCAGGGTTTGCGGAGAATATCCTGCTTTCTTTCGGGTATCAGAAGTTCCCGCTTGATTCGGAAGTTTTGAAGCATTTGATTGACTACTCCTGGCCTGGTAATATCCGTGAGATGAGAAATATTTTAGAACGAGCGCTACTTTTAGCCCAGGGAAAAGACTTAAAAATTGAACATTTCCCGGGGCTTACCTGTAAGTCAGCTGTTATCGATGAAAAAATCGAAGAATGTACGCTCAAAGAAGTTGAAAGAAAGCACATTATCAGAATAGTGAATCGGTACGATCAGGACCTGGCACGTGCAAGCAAAGTATTGGGCATCTCTTTAGAAATGCTCAAGTCAAAGCTTGAAAGTTTCGATTATTTCGCTTTTGCACGGGCTTGATGCTCTGGATGAATATATCTGCCCTGATGGGGAAAACAAGGGGGAGAAGGCTTTTTTAAGTGGTTAAGAATCGTTTTCTCAACTTATATTTGCTTTTTTAATACTCAAAAAACCACTTTTAATGGATAAATAAATGCTTTAACCATTCATTTTGAACGGAATCCCGGTCAAATAATCCTGGAAAAAAAATTATGAGAAAGATTGTAATCAGTTTTTTCTTTATCACAGCTCTGTTAGTAATACCTGGTTTTTCCAAGGCTAAAAAGAGTAAGCTTTTTGATTGTTCCGATGCGGTTTCAAAGGCGGTAGCTTTTTATAACGATGGGAAATACTCCAGGGTGAAAACTACTCTTGAGAATGCAAAGATTCAATGCGGCGGAAGTCCCTTAATGGACAGTATACTCTATTATTTAGGGATGGCAGATCTCAAGTCCAAAAATTATATCGAAGGGCGGACCAGCTTTGAACTCCTTGCCCAGGACTATCAACAATCTCCTTTTCACCAGGAGGCTCAATTCCGTATCGGCTATGCCGTATATATGCAATCTCATCCTTCCGGACGTGATCAGCAGGAAACTAAAGAAGCTATCTCCCTGTTCAGAGATTTCCTTGATGAGAATCCGGATGGACCATTTGCAGACAGTGCCAGAAAATACCTTGACCTGTCTTATGAAAAGCTTGCCAAGAAAGAATTTGATGCAGCTAATTTTTACATAAAAATCGATGAATTCGAATCGGCTGTTGTTTGTTTCAAGACTTTTCTTCTGGATTATCCCCAATCAAAATATGTTGATCAGGCTCGTTACACCGCTGCAGAGCTGTTGATAAAACTGAACAGAAAGAGCGAATCCAAAGAGTTGCTGGATGCTCTGATCCAGAATAGCAGTGATAAAGTTATGATTGCCAAGGCTCATGATTTGCTAAAACAGGTCCAATGAGCTCTCAGGGGAAATTTCATGACTGGTTTACTAGGTGTTCTGGGAGGAATTTTTGACCCTGTTCACAACGGGCATCTTGCAGTAGCCTCTCTTGCCAGGGAGGCTTTAGGGCTGGAAAAGATAATTTTTATTCCCTCCGGCAATCCTCCTCATAAGAGTACTTCAATTTGTGCTTCGGCTTCAGACCGTTTGAATATGCTTCGGTGTGCGCTGGAAGAAGAGACCGATTCAATAATTTGGGAAGGTGAGCTTAATCGTCCCGGGATCTCTTATACTATCGATACACTGCATGAGCTGATAAGAGAGTTTAACCGTCCTCTGTATTTCATTATTGGATCGGATAATCTGCATGAGATCTGTTCTTGGCATCGGTATCGGGAAATAATTGATCTGGTAAGTTTTTGTGTTGCCAGCAGACCCGGGTATTCTGATCTGATTCCTGAAGAACTTTCGAATGCTACCGTTAAGTTTATTCCTTCTCCCCGCTGGGGTATCAGTTCTTCAATGATCAGGAGTTATTTTTCGCAAGGTTATACCTGTAAGCATCTTTTGCCTTCATCTGTTATTGACTATATTTTAAAAAAACAGTTATATATCAACAAGAGTTGATTATGGGTTCTGAGATCCCTAAGGATGGGAAAAAAGAGTTTCTTGGAATGCATTTCCATTGCTGTAATATATACTGCAGAATTTATAAAAATAAACAGGGGACCGCCTATGAAGGGCGCTGTCCCGGCTGTGGAAAGCGTATTGTAGTGCCAATCGGGAAAGGTGGAGTTACAAAACGTTTTTTTGATGTTTACTGATTTATCATGGTTACCAGAAGAGAATTAATCATGAGCCTGACTGCATTTGCAGGTGCTGCAGTATCCGGATATGCTCAGAATTCCGGTAAGAATTATCAAGCCAGATTTTGGCATAAGAGCGGAAATGCCATTTATTGTGATCTTTGCCCTCACGAATGTGTACTGACCGAAGAAAGAACGGGGATCTGCAGGAACAGAAAAAATGTCAAAGGAACTCTAGTCAGCCTTGGGTATGCTTATCCATGTGCGATACATGCAGATCCTATCGAAAAGAAACCACTGTATCATATGTTACCTGGTACCAAAACCTTCTCATTGGGAATTGCCGGGTGTAACTTACGCTGCAAAAATTGTCAGAACTATACAATAAGCCAGAGCAGCCCATTGCAGACCAGTAATACCTTTCTTCCTCCTGCAAGAGCGGTCGAAGAGGCAATCAAAAGAGGGTGCTCATCAATTGCATATACTTATTCCGAACCGGTTGCATGGGTAGAATATGTTCTGGATACTGCTTTACTTGCCCGTAAAGCGGGCCTTAAAAACATACTGATTTCATCGGGATACATAAATCAGGAGCCTTTGACAGAGCTGTGCAAGGTTATAGATGGGGCCAATATAGATCTGAAAAGCTTTAATGATAATATATACCACAATCTGAATGCCGGGAAACTGGAACCTGTGCTTCAGTCGCTTATAACTGCAAGGAAGGCAGGAGTCTGGATAGAGGTGGTGAATCTTATCATTCCACAATGGAATGATGATCAGAAGATGATTCGTGAGATGTGCAGATGGATAAAGCATAACCTTGGAAGCTTTACACCTTTGCATTTTTCCCGGTTTTTCCCTTTGTATAAGTTGGCAAATCTTTATCCAACCCCGACCCAAACTCTTGAAGATGCCAGAAAGACTGCTGTTGAAGAGGGATTACACTTTGTATATATAGGCAATGTTCCCCAGATAAATTCAGATACTTATTGTTTGTCCTGTGGAGAATTACTCATATCCAGAAAGGGCTATAACACAGAACTTAAGGCTTTATCAGGAGGAGTGTGTGCTAAATGTAAAAAAGCGGTGCCGGGTTTGTGGGGCAGTTAGGTTTCCTGGAGCCACAGAATTATTATTTTTTTTAGGAGTATTAATAATGAGCAGTAACAACCAGAATGTGTCAGCAGAAATGATTGTCCGTAAAGCTGCTGTCGCGGGTCAGTTCTATCCGGCTGGTGCAAATGAACTCAGGAAAGAAGTGCTGAGTTATATTACTGGAAATAATTCTTCGCTGAAATCGCCACGACTGATGATCAGCCCCCATGCTGGTTTTGTTTTTTCCGGCCCCGTGGCGGGCAAAGGCTTTGCAACTGTGAATAAGGAAACCAGGCGGGTCTTTCTTATCGGTCCTTCTCATCACGCCTGGTTTAAGGGGGTCTCGATTCCGGAAGTAACCCATTACCAGACTCCTTTAGGTTTGGTGGAACTGGATCTGGATATTGTAGAAAAATTGCGAAAGAATTCTTTTGTATGTGCTGCAAAAGGTGCACATGAACAGGAACATTGTCTTGAGGTGCAATTGCCATTTTTACAGGTCCAGCTGAAGGATTTTAAAATAATACCCATTCTGACAGGTGAAATCGATCCTGCTCAGGTAGCTGAACTCTTGTATCCTTTTCTGGATGAAACCACTCTGGTAATTGCTTCATCTGATCTTTCTCACTACTATCCCAACAAAAAAGCCAGACAGATTGATGATAACACAGTTCAGAATATTCTTAGTGGGAAAATCGATGGAGAAATTGATGGATGCGGGAGGACTCCTATACGGGTCATAATGCATTTAGCCCGTAAGATGATGCTTAAACCTCATTTACTGGATGCACGCACATCCTATGAGACCGCTCCTCAGTATGGTTCGGATTCAAGGGTAGTGGGATACGCATCTATAATTTACAGTGACAAGTCCGGTTCCGGGCTTTTGTCTTCAGAGATTTCTGTACTTAAAGCTGAACATAAGTCATTCCTTCTTCGACTTGCCAGAAACAGTTTAAATGCTGCAGTCCAGAAAAAGGCTGTGACTGATACTGCTGAAATGCCTGAGATACTGAAGGATAACCGGGGCTGTTTTGTCACTCTGACCAGTAAAGGTGATCTCCGTGGCTGTATCGGTTATATCGAACCGATAAAACCTCTTTATCTGGCAGTCATGGAAAATGCAGAAAATGCTGCGTTAAAAGATCCCCGTTTCCCACCAGTTACTGTAAACGAACTTTCAGGAATCAAAGTCGAAGTGTCGGTTTTGACTAAACCCCAGCCTTTAGAGTTTTCAACTCCTGATGAACTGTTAAAAAAGCTTGTTCCTGGGGTTCATGGGGTTATCTTGCGAAAAGGTTTTTATCAATCTACTTATCTTCCACAGGTCTGGGAACAGTTGCCGGATAAGCTTAAATTTCTTGAGCAACTGTCATTAAAGGCAGGGATGCCCAGGGACGGCTGGAAAACTTCTGAGGTGAGAGTCTACACTGCAGAGCATTTTTCTGAATAACAACTCCGATGATGATGAGTCTATTCAGAAATAGAGCTGCCCAATGGTATAGTGGTGCCAATGGTCTTTTCTCTTCTGTTGCCCAGGTTATTTTTATCCGGGAATTATTCGCGGTTTTTTCGGGTAATGAATTTCTTTTAAGCCTGGGTCTGTCAATCTGGTTACTTGCCGGTGCTGCAGGTAACCGGATCTCCAGATATATTATACCGCTGAAAATGTCCTGGTTATTTCTTTTTTATCTGCTATCATGTATCGGAGGAATTCTTATTATAAGGGTTATTCCCCGGTTTGTTTTACCTGGGGAGCTTCAGTCTCCTCTCTTTATAACTGCAGTAATACTGGTCGCAATTGTACCTTGTGCTCTGCTTACAGGAGCATTGTTTGGAGTGTTGGCTCGCTTTTGTGAAGGTAAGTTTCTGTATAGATGGGAGAATGCAGGGACCATAGCCGGTCTGATACTGGTATCGTGGACTGTTTATTATGCTGTCAATCATCTGGTTATCATTCTGTTGGCTGCAATCTGTTTATTGCCTGCACTATGGAAAGACCGGATCGTTTTCGGTCTGGCAGCACTTTCTCTTCTGATATTTGTGTTAATTGAACCTCATTCAAACAAATGGAAATACGGAGGAGAAGATTTCTCTGTTTTCTATGGAAGAGAGGGGGAGATTGCTGTTGATAATGAAAGGAATGTGGTGTTGCTTAATAAGCAGGTATACAGGATGGGCTACCCCAATCCTTCGATAGAGCAATCGGTTCATGTGCCTTTATCGATCAGGAGTGCAGATCGCATTTTATTGATTCATGATAATGGGCATTCTGCTGAGATCAGAAAATACAATTTATCAGAACTGGTGTGTATAGAGAGTGAGCCTTTGCTTGCTGATTCCGGGTGTGTCTGTCAGACACCGGAGAGATTATCCCGGAAGAATCCATTCGATATTGTGCTGCTGGGATGTGATCTTCCTGAAAATATGGCGATGAGCCGCTTGTTTACCGAAGAATTTTTTTACAGAATGAAGGAGATGATGACAGACTCCGGGCTGTTTTCATTTACTCTGAGTCTTAACAGCAACTATCTGGATGAATATGAAGAAAAAATGAAAAGTCTCATGGTTTCAACCCTGTCGCAGGTATTCGGAGTTGTGAAAGTGTTTCCTGGTGAAGGCTGGACATTTGTAGCATCGGATATTCCCTTTGAGTTTGCAACCGTATGTAAAGTACCAACCGGTTATTATAGTGATTTTATTCTGGCTTCAGTGTCACCGGAGGAAATTGTATCTGCAAATCAGAACCTGGTGAAATCCGATGTTAATAAAGTAGCACATCCTCTGATACTAAGATTTACTCTGGAGCGTTATTTGGATAAATTTAATGTTTCAATATCTGCAATTATACTAATAGCAATTACACTGCTGATAATTTCAATTCTGTTATTTTTGCGTGGAAACGAGCTCTTTTCAATCGGAACCACAGGGTTTTGTACCGGTTCCTACACAATAATAATAATGATGCTTTACCAGGCGCTGTTTGGTACACTGTATTCTAGAGTGTCACTTTTGATGATTGCGTTATCGGTAGGCTTTGTCATTGGAACCTGCATTAAAAAATTTCCAGTGCCAGATTTGATTGTGGGTATTTATGTGGTAATGACATTATTTTTCCTGACTGTATTTAAAAATCCTCCTGAGATACTCTTCTTTGGTTTAAACAGTGTTATGGGGATTATTTGTGGGGCGCAGATGATAAGCTGTAAAGATATTTCCTGGGTGAAACGCAATGCGGCAGATCTGGTGGGAGGAGTAGCCGGGATAGGACTGACTGCTACACTTATTCTGCCTGGTTCTGGTCTGACCGGAGCCATTACGATAATGACAATAGTAAAAGCAGTTTCATTAATGACCTGTTTTCGTTTTAGCCGCTAAGGTGGTAATAATTGGCTATGGGGAAACAATTCGGAGTGAAATAATAGTAAAATACAGTGTGCAAACTGACTTTAAATAAGCCTGTCCGCTGAAAAACAGCAGAAAATGTGGAGTTTTCGGACGGACTTTAATTTCTTTTCACTGTCCTTTGGAATCAGTAGTGTCTATGCTTGCACTGTCAGAAGCAGAAAACCTACATGGATCACAGATCGAAATGGAAATACCTTCTACATCCCAGCGAGCTCTGGCTTCAACAGTATCTGTGGCTGTTATGTATGGTTCCGGTGAATGCCACGGATAGATTCTTCCTTTATCAGGAGTTCTGTTTTTATTCTTATCATTAAAATATCCCACATATCCTTTGCCAGCGGTTATGGAATCGAAGCGGAAATATCCGGCACTGTCTTCTGCAAGGTATCTGGTATTTGGTGAAGTGAAAGGTGTATAGAACCATACTCTGGATTCAGAGTGGCCCAGACATGGTGCGGTACCCTGAAGACTTAAGGCGATGCTGTCAGCATCAGCAGTCTTTACCATAACAGTATCTGCTGTATCGCTGGAGTCTTTAGAAAAGATGGTATTTCCATAAAGATCCCGGAAGTGTTTTTTAAGAATGGTGATACTGTAAACAGTAGACGGGTGCAGTCGCTGGACAGGTCTGATAATAGTAGTGTCTGAATAGCCTTTGGAAAGAAGTGCAGGTATAGAATCACCAGACTGGTTTTTCAGAAAAAGATGGGTAGTGGCTGTGACCGGTTTCGACCAGATAAGTTTCAGTTCCGGCGTGAGATTTATAAAAGAAGTGGTATCCGGTTTACTTTTCAGGACTGGAAAAACGGTATCAATGGTATTAATTCCATTAAAGAGTATTGTATCGTTAAATACTTGGTTGTCAAACGATCTTGCTGTAGAAAAGATCACTCTGTAAGGTGCGACCTCCATGGGGATATCGGTACAGAGCATAAAGGACAGCGAATTGTTTAAGGGAGCATATCTTACATTCTGCAGTGTTTCTGAATGATTTGTCCGTTCAATTTTAAAAGTTGGTGAATTAAAAACGAGAGAATCGTACTTCTTGCTCCAGACAGCACTGAGTATCTTGTTGTTAATAGCTTTAAGACTGGTTATCCGAGGAAAAGATGTATCGAATACCGAAGGATAGAAAAACACCATAGGGGTGATCTGGTCTATGTATATGAGAGAATCTTCTGGTGTAAATACCGATTCGGTTGCTTGAAGATGTGCATCGTTATTGATATCGACATACGCAATTGCCTGGTAAGAGCCGGTTTTAAGATTTGTAAAATTGAATTTACCGGTGGTATCGGTTTGCAGAAGATAAGAGGGGGTCCCGCATACACCTGAATCGGCCAGATCTTCAGGGGTGAAGAAGGCTATTCTGTATTGGGCAGTCTTTTCCGCCGGGTCGATAATACATCCGCTGATTGAGCCACTGTCAAGATCTGGACCGGTCGAGAATATAAGATTGTATGGAGAGATAGGGTTACCATGGAGATCCAGAAGAGTTGAAGTGATAAGAACGTGATATGTGGTTGAATCCTGGAGTTTCTCCAGGGGATAAATATCAAGTTTATTGCTGTGTATTTTGGTTGAATATGCTATGGGCGGGAAAATAGAGATACAATCTGATTTTTTATTTGAGATCCATTCAGAGAAGGTAAAACTGATTCTGGTATCTGTGTTGATATTGGTAGATTTTGGTACCGGGGTTGAAGCGAGCACTTCTGGTCCGGTTTTATCATCTGGACCTCCGCTTGGGGAAGTGAGACTGGCGCAGGAGAAGATATGCAGAGCCCAAAGCAGTGATAGTAACAGTAATTGTTTAATTTTCATCTCTCAAAAATACAAAGGAAGACAGGCTTTTTACAAGTTTTGAAAAAAATCGGGCAGGCAGATGAGTGCTGACAGAAAAAATTTTTGTGCACATCAATTATATTAAAATTATCAATTTATTCGGCGAAAATCATTAATAGGAGATAACAATGGGTCTTTATGATTTCACGATTTCCAGCATTGGTGTTCCGAGGATCAAATCACCGGTAGTTTTATCCAAAAAGAGCGGTGATCTTATGGCCAATTACGTTGGTGAAGATGATTACATTATTTACGATGTAAAGGCGAAGCCGGGAGAAACTGTGACTTATCAGAGAGAAAATCTGATCGAAAGGGCAGGACCTCGTGAATATATATATTTTGACCCTTCAAAGGTGCATGCTGCGATCGTAACCTGTGGTGGACTGTGCCCGGGATTAAATGATGTTATCAGGGCCATCGTCATGACACTCTGGTATCATTACGGGGTACGAAATATTTCAGGTATTCGTTTCGGATTCCGGGGATTGATTCCAGAGTACAAATATCCTGCAATGGAGCTTAATCCTGATGTGGTAACTAATATTCACCGGATTGGCGGCACAATTTTAGGATCGTCCAGAGGTGGTGGGGACAGAATATCTGAGATTGTGGATTCTATCGAGAGGATGAATCTATCAATGCTTTTTACCATTGGTGGGGATGGAACACAGAAGGGGGCACTCAACATCGCTGAGGAGATTATTAGGCGGGGTTTAAAGACCGTCGTTGTAGGAATCCCTAAGACAATTGATAATGATCTTAGCTTTGTTCAGAAGTCTTTCGGCTTTGAAACTGCTGTCTCAAAAGCGGTGGAAGCGGTAAGTGGGGCACATGTGGAGGCTCACGATGCAATAAATGGAATTGGAATAGTAAAACTTATGGGTAGGGAGTCTGGTTTTATTGCGGTTCACACTACATTGGGGACCAACGATGTTAATTATGTTCTTATTCCTGAGATTCCATTTGAGCTGGAGGGGGAGTCTGGATTACTGTTGGAATTGAAAAAACGGCTCGCGCGACGAAACCATGCACTCGTAGTGGTCGCCGAAGGGGCAGGGCAGGAGCTTTTTTCTGAATCTGCGCTCGGAGTAGATGCTTCGGGCAATAAAAAGCTGGGGGATATTGGACTGCTTTTGCGGGAAAAGATCACTGATTTCTTTAAGAAGGAGGGCATAGAGATTAATCTGAAATATATCGATCCCAGCTATATTATTCGCAGTACACCTGCTAACCCCAATGATTCGATTTATTGTAATCGTCTGGGCAACAATGCAGTTCACGCAGCGATGGCTGGAAAGACAAAGTTGCTGATAAGTCTGATTAACAACACTTTTGTGCACATACCTATGGCACTGGCAGTTCAGAAACGCAATCGGGTAGATCCGGAAAGCTCGTTGTGGCGTGATGTGATTCAGTCAACCGGACAGCCGGTATTGTTCCGATAGAGGAATTTTTTTGAAAGTGACTTGAGAGAAGACGGAGGAAACTATACGATTGTTTCCGCTTTTCTCTACCCTGAAAAGAGAATGCATATCTCTCAAAAGATACCTGCATAAATCTTATCAGCAGCTAAAGCGATAAGTCCTGTTAACATCTCCAGTTTAAACAGAGCGGAAATCTGCTTAAATAGCTTATCTATTCCTTTTCTGGAGATAAGAACTGTCCGATAGACATGGAGAGGCAAAATGATGCTGAGACTTATCAAAGTGTAAATATTTCCGAAAAGTTTCATGCTGATGGTGATGAAAAGTAAAGAAAGGCAGGCAGTGCTGCAGACATAAATAATAGTCTTGAGTGTTCGGACAGAAAGAACAGCTGAGGTAATTACTCCGCTGGCCAGGTCTCCTTTTGAATCCTGAAGATCTTTTATGATTTCACGGGAAAAATTCAGAAGAAATGCCATAGATGCCGGAAGAATGAGTCTGGGAAAACCGACAGCGCCCAGCGCGCCATAAAGGATTGTGTAGGCAACCAGTGCAGCCACTAAAAGATTTCCGGCAATTGGGGTAGCTTTAAGAAAAAGTGCATAAATAGTGAGAAGCAGTAAAGGCAGAACCGTCGCCCATCCATGCAAACTGGAAACAATGAACGAAGAAACCAGTGCGGATATTAAAAGCAGCATTGAAAAAATCCAGGCTGATCGAACAGAAATGTTACCCTGGGGTAAGGGACGATCAGGATGATTGATACGGTCTGAGTCGATATCAAAGATATCATTGATAGTGTTGCCAAAACCTGTGGAGCAAATGGTGGCAACAATCAGCAGTAATACTGAAGAACGGGAAAGTGAGGAGTCTGAAAGCCAGAACCCTAAGAATGTGGTTAATCCAGCCATCAGTGCATTGGAGTAGCGGATAATTCTGATATATGAAACTATATTCATGGTTTGAGGCTCATTTTTTCCATATAGAGGTCTTTTTATCAGCTATCGGTAATGGAAAAGCCGCTTTTCTTATCATCCCGGTAAATCACTCCGATTGAAAATAAACTGTTCGGATAAATTTTTGGGGTTAAAAATAACTTTTGCTCAGAGATATTTCCGATTAAGCCGTAATTCAGTATTTTATAGGGCACTCCAGATAAGTAATAATCGAAGTGGAGTTAGCGTAATAAGGGGCTGAATCAGTATCGAATCGGAGGGCTTATTGGAAAATAAGATGAAAAGAAAATGGTTATTGCTGTTTATAGTTACTGCAGTAGGATTTTTCCTGGACTGGCTTACAAAGTATTTGGCACATACGAACCTTCATTTTGCTACTCCGGTAAAAATCGCAGGTGACTATCTGCAGCTTTTGCTGGTTTACAACAAAGGAGCTCTTTTTGGCTTTAATCCACAATCGATAATTGCTTCATTTCCGGTAAATCAGTTCTTTATTGTATTTACTTTTCTGGCAATAATCATGCTTATCCTTTACTATCGTAATATTCCGGAAACCGAAATATCCCTTCATTGGGGAATCATGCTGATTTTTCCTGGTGCATTTGGAAATTTACTCGACCGCATTATCCATCCGGAGCTGGGGGTAATTGATTTTATCCGTATAGGAATTTCCGAGAGGCATTACTGGCCCATATTTAATCTTGCAGATATTTATGTAACTGCCGGTATAGTGCTTCTGATGATTACCTTTATTACAGAAGAAAAACGGAAAAAAAGGCGGCAGGATTTAAAAAATGTCAGTCAAACCGATTCTGAAAGGTCCTCATTAATTCCGGATGGAAGTGTTTCAGAAGATGTCGAATAATTTACCTCTTATACTGGAAATATCCTCTGAAAGTAAAGCAGAAAGACTGGATCTGTTTCTGGCCCGCAAACTGGCAGATGTTTCACGGTCTCAAATTCAGAAACTGATAGCAGATGGAAAGGTGTTGCGTAATAATCAGAAGGCCAGCAAGAAGGATATAATAGCCGGGGGTGACCGTATCGAGGTTGTCAGATCTGCTATGGTGCGTGATATTAAATTGGCACCGCAGAACATACCTCTTGACATACTTTACGAAGATGAACATTTTGTGGCTGTGAACAAACCTTCCGGACTGGTGGTACATCCTGGCAATGGGGTTGCTGATGGAACTCTGGTTAATGCTCTGTTGTATCAGATAGGTACTTTATCTGAAGGTTCTGCCTCTGACCGGCCCGGAATAGTGCATCGGTTGGATAAGGAGACCAGTGGAGTAATGATAGTTGCCAAGACCAACAATGCGCATGTTGCCATGGCCTCAGCGTTTGCCAACCGTTTGGTGGAAAAACATTATGTCGGATTCTGTTTTGGAGAACCATCAGAGAGCCATGGTCGGATCGATCTTCCGCTGGAGCGCAGCCACAGGGATCCTTTGAAACGTACCTGTTCAAAAAATGGTAAACCATCATTGACCGAGTATTGGTTGTTACGGTATCGCGCGGGAATTTCAGCCATGTATTTTAAACTTCATACAGGTAGGACGCATCAGATAAGGGTTCATTGCAGTTCAAAGGGTTTTCCAATCCTGGCAGACAGTTTATATGGAGGGGGAAAGGAGAGGTTGATGCGGGTTGCGCCTGTGGACCGTCCATTTGCGGCTAAAATATTTAAGTCCTTTTCCCGTCAGGCATTGCATGCCCGTTATCTGTCTTTTATTCACCCATTCACCGGTTTAAGGGTTCATATTGAAGCTCCTTTTCCGGAGGATTTCAATATGGCGATGATCCATTTTGGTGATCAGAATCTGTTCAGGGAACCTTTGAGCTTGACAAAAACGTAATTGAAGGATTTTTTATATAGATTTATATTTTCCATTGTTATAGTTATAATTATATACAGGACTTTTTTTTGCTGGTTAATCGCTTAGAGGGATTAAAATATGAGAGGGATTCACAGACTTTGTGTTTTCGGTAGGATGCAGATTTTCTGTCTTTTGATTCTATTTATGGCTCTGCAGAGTCTGGCAACTTCTATCAAACTGTCTAAGGGTGGTAACGAACTGGACAGTATTTTAAAACTGAATCCTCTGCCTGCCGACACTTTCAATTTCCCAGAAACTGAGAATCAGTTGATATTTAATTTGTCCTCCTATTACCAGACACCTGCTAATGTCGCTAATATTACCTTTATCCATACCGGAACTGATCCTGACAAATATCCAATCCTGAGGCACATAGGAACTGAGATCAGCTATGATTTTTTCCGCAAAAAAAACCTTTTCTTTACTCGAGTTATTTTTGAAAGTAATAACGCCACTACATATAACTTTCAACAGGAAAATGGTGACGCAGACACCAGGTATTTTAACAGTTGCATATTCCGTAACATCAAAGGCAACCCATTATTCCGATTCGCAGGTGGAATTTCAACGAATATCACTTTCGAGAACTGCCTTTTTTATGGCAACGGTTGTGTTGCAAGGTTTGAATTCTGGAGTGGGACTCCTGTAATTAAGTTTACTCACTGCACCTTTGGCAATAATGATACTATTTTTACTTTTTCGCCAAACTTTAATAAAAATTGGATCAGGTTTACCAATTCTATTTTCAGCAACAATAAAAACATCGTTCCTAATTACGATTTAACCGATAGAATGGAAGGTTCTATTACCAGAAATGATTCTCTTTTTATTGACATAGGTGATAGAACAGAACCTTCACATTGGAAACTCGCTGATAATTCCAAAGCAAAAGCGATTGGTGACACCACTGGTGTTCCGCTTCGGGATATCAGTAGTACCATCCGTGGTTCATTGAATGGGAAATATGATGCTGGCTGTTGGGCGCTTCTACGGGGTGGAGCTCCATCTATCAGTAAACAACCTGAAGATACCACTGTGGCAGAAGGTACAGATGCTGTATTTGAAGTTGAGGCAAATGGATCAGAACCTTTGAGATATCAGTGGTATAAGAATGGTGATACAATACCTGGAGCTACTTCTTCTGAGCTTAAACTGTCTAAAGTTACTGCATCGGCGGACGAGGATACTATTGCAGAATATTATTGTGTGATAACGAACAATATTGGTGAGGATACAAGCCGGGTTTGCACTCTTACGATTGTTAAAAAACCGAAATTTACTGATCATCCCAAAGACAGTACGGTAATAGAGGGAAATAATGTTTCTTTTTCTGCATCTGCACTGAGGGCTTACAGATATTACTGGATAATGGGGGATGATTCCATCAGTGAAGGCAGCACACTTGTTCTGGAATCGGTTACTCAGGAGCTGGATGGCAGTCAATACAGATGTGTAGCAGTTAATATTGCCGGCAGTGATACCAGTAATCCCGCAAAATTGACTGTAAACGGCAAAGCTCCTAAGATAGTGAAACAGCCTGAAACGGTTGCAGCTCTTAAGAATGATAAAGCAGTTTTTTACCTGAATGCCTCGGGATCTTCTCTTAAATACACCTGGTATAAAATCGGGGATCCTGATATTGATATGGGTATTGATAATGATTCTCTGGTTATAGAGGATGTCACCGAAAAAGGTTTTTACTTTTGTGTAGTAGGCAATGAATTTGGAAAAGATACCAGTGACACTGTAGAATTGGTGATAATAGAAAGCACCAATCTGAATCCGCTCTTTATTAAGCAGGTCAGGATGATAGACAGGAATCATGTGCTGATAAGTTTACAAAGATTTGATGTTCTTCCTGTTGTGTCTGGAGAGCAACCTTATGTAGATTCAATCGGTATCTGGTATGAAGAGGGGGGGTTTCCGAAAACACCCATAAGAAATGTCCCCAATTTTGTCAAAATTTCCATGAATGAAATACTTGGCAGTGGATCATCTACTTTCGAGAAAATTATAGAGGTTAATAGAAGAGATTGTATCACCTATTACTTTGCAGCATCACCTTTCTGGAAAAATCCCGATACCATACCATCTTTTGATACCGCGAATGGGGCCAGTGCTTTCATGTGCAGTACTGCCCCATTGTCAAATCCACTGCATTTTGTGAAGACTGAGTATAAAATACAGTTGGGAACAATCGATGTAGAAATTGCTGGTTTTAATACTTTGGAAGATAAAAAAGATTCGCTGGAATATGTGCTTGTGTGGTATTCTTCAACCGGACAGGAGGTAGTTAAGTGTGATACACTTAAAACAGATACACTGGAAAATATCTGGTCTTCCTCCGGTGTCTGGTCCAAGCGTTATGAGGATGATCTGTTTTCGGGGCCGGAAGAGGTCATTACTTTTAATGTCAGCTGGAGAGGGATTCTTGGTAACTACAGTGATACGGTGAAGGAAACACAGAGTGTAGGAACTCCCCGTACTGTCAATTATTGTACTTTGACAGTAGATAGCGTGCGATCAACTTCGGTAAAATTGAGATGGAGCAAAGAGCAGGGCGACAACATTGAAAAAGTAAAAATTTGGTATGGCAGCAAGGAGATACCTGTTAATAGGGAGTTTGATACGACAGAGTATGTAAGCGTAATTGCTGATGCAGATCTTAAGGAAGTGCTGATAGATAACCTTAGCGAGAATACACTGTACCATTTTGGTTTACAGACTTATATAAGCGGACAATACTGGTCTTTTGTGACTGAAAAATCCAGTACATCAGCAAAGACAATGAATCCGGGAGATCTTCCAAATACCATTACCATTATCGATATCAGCTTTGATTCTCTGACAAACAGGATAACAATAAACTGGGATATAGACACGATAGGCATAAGTGGTTCGAAACTTAAAACCGGTTTCTGGTGGGATATTACAGATGAGAAAGGAAATCCTTCAAAAGGTTTTAAAAGAATCGATTCGACATTGAGCAGACCAGATGTGATTTATATAGATGTCGATCAGCATTTTTTTGTAGATACCACCTATCATTTTGCTTTGTGGATGGGTTACGAAGGAAAAGATGGTGTCTACAGATGGGCAGAACCGGAAAATTGCGCAAAGAGGACTTTGAGAATACCTCAACCAGGATGGCAGAAAATCACCTATTTCAAATCGAAAACTGACTCTGTTGCGCTTTTCAACCATAAAATAGTTCTGAAACCCGGAGACAACTGGAGTGATGCTATTTATGAAGATACACTGAAGGTTTTCAGGCCTGATCTTTCGCGTTTAAAACCAGGGTTGATTCCTGTAAGCATGGGTGTAGATTTTTATCGTCACCACCCATCAAATGAGATATACATGAGTCTAACCTGTGACAGCCTGCCTAAGGGTTACTCTATCAAAGATGTATTCATGTATCAGTATGATGAATTGACTGACTCAATAAGTGTACTTCCAAGAATCAGTTTTGATGAATCCGGTAGAACAGTAACAAGCTCATTCAAACCGCACCTCAAACGTTTCCCGTTCATTTTAATGATCGATACGCAGGAACCGGTTGTTAAAATCTTGAGTGATACAGCGTCTGTTATTTCGGCCAAAACATCTGTTATCGATTGGACAGAGGTCAGTGACAATATCATTAATTCAAAGGTAAAGCTATTTATTTATAGGAATGATGATTCTTTATTTGAGGTTTCCTCTGAAACGGCTTCATGGCATAAGGACACTATAATCACTACTATAGATTCAAATTATGTATCCCAGAACCATAGCGTTTTTGCCTGGCTGTTTATTACAGATGAAAGAAATACAAAATGGATTAATATTTCCCGACAGGTTTTTAAGGATTTTAATAATGCCACAATTACCAAAGACCAGTGGAATCCGGTCTTTTCTCATTCTGTACTGGATTCTCCATCAGCACCAGTTGCATTGGGAAAGATAAGCTCTGAACCTCAGTGGAAATACGACAATGTTCATTTCAGAATTTTTACCTGGGACAAGCCTGAGGAAAATAAATACAATACCTGGGTAGAATACTCAGAGGAGAAAAAGGATCTGTTCAGTTTCGCACCTGGGCGAATCTTCTGGGTTAAAACCCGGGAAACCAAATCGGTTAATCTTGGTAAAGGTGTTACTTTCCCTTTGAAAAACACATTTTCAGATATAGTACTCTCTGCCCAAAGCTTTACTGACTTCGCCTTGCCGGTTCATTTCAATGTGGTGATCCAGGACATACTTGACTCAACCTCTATGGATCAGGAAGATATAACCGAGTCACTGGGTTTTTATAAATGGGCCAGAAATGGTAATGGATTATATCAGACCGAAATCCTATACCAGTCCAATCTGGTGCAGTATAATAATTCTGGTGTAGTATTGAAACCTGATTCCTGTTACTCTGTTTATAACTCTTTTTCAACCGATATAAGACTTAGAATACCCTTGATTACCGAAAAGATGTCCACTAGAAAAGAAAGTGGAGAGAGTGGTTCTCTGGAAAAAAGCGGTTTTACAGAAAGGTGGAATATTACGATTCGTGCCCGAACCGACGAAGAGCTTATTTCCCCTGTTTATTGCGGTTTCTCGCCTGGAAAAGGAAGCCATTGTTTTCCTGTCTCGCCATCATTTTCGAAGGTCAGGGCTGGTGTGCTTGATTCAGACAACAATCGTGTACATGGGATCATGGTGGCACATGAGAAAAGTGATAATGGCATAAGTTTTCCTTTGGTTTTTGATAACTCTGATTCCAAATCCAATAATGTGCAATTTGAGCTTGAGAATTGGGGTTCGATGCCTGCCAACTATAAAGTCTGTATTTTTAATCCTGATATCGCTACATATGAAAACCGGAATAATGGCTTTTCGATCGGGGCTGGCCAAAGGGAGTACAGATTTCTGATTGCCGGAGATGATAATTATATTGCAAACTGGAAAAGCAATTTTACTAAATTCAGTTTTTCTCTGTTGAAGGTTTATCCAAATCCTTTTCGAGGAAAAATTCAGATCCGGTTCATGCTGCCTTATTCTGGGGTAAGCCGGATCAGATTGACTGTATATGATCAGCTTGGGCGAAGGCTGTGCCGTAAGGATATGGATAAAAATCTGCACCCTGGAGAGAATATTATAGTGTGGGATGCAAATACAGGAGGTCGCCTGGCGGCTGGAACGTATATACTTCAGCTGACAGCCCTGGATGGTTCGGGGAAAGTAAAGGGTGTAAAACGGGAACGAATAATGTATATGCCTTAAAAGTTACAAGTAGAAAAGGAGCTTTGGAAAGCTCCTTTTTTATTTCGATTTGAGCATTTTATCTCTTTCATAATGAAGTATTGGATCACATTTTCCGGGAAATTTCTCGGTAACCTTATCTGAGCAGCCATCAGGAGTCAATTTTTCACAATTATTGCACACGTTTTTATACCATTCATCTGTTATGCCTTCTGGTTTGTCCCCATGTTTTCGACTGTTCCCAACAGAGTCAAGTTTTTTAATAATTCCCTGAGCGATATGAGCTATCTGTTGTACTTGGGCTGGTGGGGCTTGTCTGGAAATAATCTGCAGATAAATAGATAATGCTTCTTCGATAATGTTTTTTTCTTCATTTGATAAGGCCATAATTATTCTCCTGTAAAAATTATATTAGAGTGATAACGATACCCTGAAGATGCATAGTTTTTTGCTTTTTTGGATCAATTTTTAATCAGACAACAGGCTGATTCATCATTAAAGAAACCTCTGATTTCGTGATAAAAAATAGTATTTTCACCTTAGTGGGTGAAAAATCAAAAGCTAAAGGTAAATTGTGCCATCGATAATTTTTATATGTACTGCAAACATGTGCCGAAGTCCCATAGCTGAAGGGATTTTAAAACATCGGTTATCTGAACTTGCCAGAGAGGATATATTGGTATCCTCGATGGGGACCCACGGGATTGACGGAAATTCCGCGACTGAATTGGCCATTGAAGTATGTCGACAGAATAACATCGATATTTCATCCCACAAATCCAGACATTTAATTAGTGAAGAACTTGCTGGCAGTGATCTTATATTTGTGATGGAACCGATACATAAGGAATTCCTGCGTGTTTTTTTTCCACAAGTTTACCAGCAGACATTTTTACTTGGATGCTGGCCTGGAAAGGAAAGTCGTAAAGGGATAATCAAAGATCCTGTGGGAGGAAAGTCGGATATTTATCAGAAAGTTTTTCAGTCTTTGAGTTTTCATATAAACAGGATTATTCCTTTTATTCTGGCCAGATTTCCCCGTACAGTTTCTCATACCTTTTAGGCATGAATCGGAATCAGGACACGATATTCCATCCACCATCCACCCGAATCGTTTCACCTGTTATATAAGGTGAATTGATTAGAAACTCATAAGCATTCATTAACGAACGTATATCTCCGCTGGTGTGCATAGGGATTATTTCGGATAAAGAGTTAAAATAGTGTTGATCTTCGGTAGATGCCGGGAGCATTGCACCAGGAGCAAGAGCATTAACTCTAAGGTTTGGGGCAAACAGATAGGCCTGTTGACGGGTTAATTGCTGCAAGAGCAGTTTGGAAATGCGGTAGTTTTGGAAACGGCTGTTTGGTTTTTCAATGATGGCATCAGTGATGTTTATGATCCATCCCTTTTTGATTTTTTTTGCGAAGCAGGTGTTTATCTGGGCTGGAACCAGCGCATTGATCCAAATTATTTTTTTCAAGTCATTTATATCATTAAGATTGCCTTCGGTAAATATTGAGGCGTTATTAATCAAACCAACCAGATTAACCGGTAAATCAAAAGCTTTATCCAAAATAAGTTCCGGTTTTTCTGTGAGATCATGTTGTATAAAATGTACTCTATTTTTTAATTCTTCTGAATTAATAGCTTTTAAGGCATCGCTGATATCATTGCGGTAATGAATTACTGCCGAGAAACCAAGTTCAAGAGTTTTCAGGGCAAACTGTAAACCTAATCTTTTAGAGCCGCCAGTGATGAGTACAGCATCTGTTCTTTGTGACATAATGGATACAATATAATATAATAGAGTGGAAAAGCGTTTTATCGGCTCTGGCGGAAGAGTCGAGTATGTGTTAGAAATGTAGTTTAGAGGATATATGAAGATCAAAACTTTGTTACTGGATGTTGAAAACCGTTTTTTACTTTGCAATAATACTGTAGGAGAAAGAGTCAGGGAATCAGGTAAACAGTGGCTTTGGCAGGATCGAAGCGGTGTACAGATAGATGTCATTGTAATTCATTATATAAGTGCGATTGAGATACAACCACGGTATCCTTTTGATTTAAAAGCAATCTTAGGCATTTTCTGTGATTTCGGGGTCAGCAGCCACTATTTGATCGACAGGAGAGGTGCCACCGCTTTACTGGTACCTGAGCAGAAGAAAGCCTGGCATTGTGGAGGAAGCATCATGCCGGAACCAGACAATCGGATTGGGGTTAACGATTTTTCTATCGGTATAGAGCTGATGGCAACAGAGAAGAGCGGTTTCACTAAACTTCAATATAAATCATTATGTAATCTTTGTGATTCTATAGAAATCCGTTATAACAGAATATTCACTTATGTGGGACATGACCAGATTGCCGGTGAACGAGCAGTTGCCTTGGGGTTGCGAAAAGAGATCAAACAGGATCCCGGTAAATTATTTGATTGGCAATATTTCTTTGCTTGTATGGAAAAACTGAGAGCTTCACGGATCAATGTAACCAGAGAATAATTTCTCATCTTTATTTTTTCGCAAAAATGTTATAATTCAGTAATATACAGTTATCACTCGATTATTAATCAATGAGGGGTCATGAAATGAAAGCAGAATGGAGCAGGTTAGATTTTCTAAGAATTACATATTTTTTGGTTATTTTGTTTTTTTCCATTTCAGTAGTGAAAGCAGACAACACTTTTGACAAGCTTATTTCAGCTGGAAAGTATAAGGAGGCTGTCGATTATGCTGATGAAAAGCTGACTGAAAGAACTCCTGAAGTCTGGGTTCAATTGGGAAAAGCGAATGAGGCTTTGGGAATGTCTGAAAAAGCATTGGCTTGTTATCTGGTTTCCTGGAGGATGAATCCGGAAGACTATAATGCCCTGGTTGGTGCTGCAAAGGTCTATAACACTCTTAATCAGCCTGATAATGCCTTGAATATGGCAGAGAAGGCTTTGCAGAAGAATTTTTCTGCTGAAGCCAGTTGGGAGTATGCCCGTGCATGTATTTCCCTTAACCGGTCGGCTGAAGCTAAAAAGGCTCTGGAAAAAGTAATTCAGAGTGATTCTTCAAACGTTATCGCTAACAGGGAACTGGGGCAAATTTATTTCAATGAAAAAGCCTGGGATAAAGCGATTGCGTTATTGAAGAAAATTTCTAAAAAAGAGCAAAATGATCAGATCGCTTATAAAATCGGTAAAGCTTATCTGGAAAAGGGAGCTGCTGACTCAGCAGTTAAGTATATCAAACTTGCTGTTTCT
This sequence comes from uncultured Fibrobacter sp., assembly GCA_964411655.1. GTDB lineage: Bacteria > Fibrobacterota > Chitinivibrionia > Chitinivibrionales > Chitinispirillaceae > JAAYPC01. The sequence goes on along the minus strand of CAYPMS010000012.1, from coordinate 32,218 downwards.
GCAGGTGGAAACTCAGAAGCTTCTATCGATTTGGCCAGAGCCTATTTCAATCAGAGAAATTTTAAACTGGCAGCAGAGGAGTTCAGAAAGGTACCAAAGGGGATGCTTTCTGCTGAGGATTGCTACCAAATGGGTATTTGCGAGGAGAAAAATGGAGATCAGGCAGCTTCGGTGGAATTCTTTGAGGTTGCAGTAAATAAATTCGGAGCTTCGACTGCGACAAACGCTCTGTTGTCCAGAGAAAAACTTGGAAGAGCCAGATTGAAGTCAGAATCCTTTAACAGTGCTCTTGAGCAGTTTCAGTTCATAATGAAAGCGGATCAGAAGGCATTGACTGTTCCAGATATATATATGCTTCTTTCAGATGCGCAGTTGGGAACTGGGCAGAAAGATAATGCAATCAGCACTTTGGAAAAAGCGATCAGTTTAAATGAAAAAAACATTGAGGCGTATGCCCGACTTGCAGACTTGTATCAGAAAAGTGGTTTGGAGGATAAGGCTCGAAAAACATATGAAACACTATTGAACCTGAGTCCTAATGATCCTCAGGTTTATCTTGCATTGGGTCAGCATAGCTTGAAGTCCCAAAAATATGCAGATGCTCTGAGTAATTTCGAAAAAAGTAATACTCTGCGTCGCAGTGCATCTGCTTCTGAGGGGATGGCGATTGCAGCATTTAATCTTGGAAAGTATGATAAGGCACGGGAAGCAGCAAAAACAGCAGTTAGCATGGATGCTGGAGCCTGGGATGCCCGGGTCTTGCTTGCAACAGTTCTCATGAAAGACAATAATTACAAGGCAGCGCAGGAGCATCTTGAATATATGGTGCGGAAGGAATCCTACAAAATGGAATACTTGCTGCAGTTGGCAACCTGTTATTTACAGAATGGTGAAAAGGAAAAGTTGAGTGAGATAGACAAAAGAATTGTAGTTCTGGACAAGAGTAATGTTGAGTCCCGTTTACGGCTCGCACATGCTGCGGATGCTTCCAATGATATTGAATCTGCACTTACCTATTACAAGGAACTGTCTGTGCTTACTCCCAAAGTTCCGGATCTCTTTCGCCGTTTAAGTGAGTTATCCCAGAAAAAAGGCAACATGAAGGAGGCTGTGACTTTTCTGAGCCGGTATTTGGATTTTGTGCCTGATGATGCGGAAGCCAGAAAAGATCTGGGTAATCTTCTGTATGAGCAGAAAGACTATGATGGAGCCCTGGAAGCATACAGGTCTGCCATGAAACTCAATCCTGCCATCAGAGGATTTTACAAAAGGTATGCAGAAATAGTTATTGCAAAGGGCCAGCATGAAGAAGTGATTACTGCTTTCAACAGACTTATAAGTGACGGAGATGCAGATGTAAATACCTATACCACTCTGGGAATGATTTATCAGAAAAAGAAAAGCTACACTCAGGCAATACAGATGTATCAGAAGGCTTTGCAACTGGAACCTTCAAATGTGGATGCTCTCAGTGCTCTTGGATCCTGTCAGACTGCCAATGGAGATCTGGCAGGTGCGGCAATTTCATATGAACAGGCTGTCATGATGAACCCTTCTGCTATTGCAGAATTAAAAGAACTGGGAGAGATTTATTTGCGAATGGGCAAGGAGCAGGAAGGAATTAAGGTATTCAAAAAATATGTAGAAAAGGATACTGCTGATAGTGAAGTAGTAAAGGTTTTGGGGAAAAAGTTATTTGAACGGAAAGAGTATGCAGAAGCTGCCAGATATCTGGCTTATCTGGGTGAAAATGCTTCACCTGATTATCTGATGATGTATAGTGAGGCATGTTTTAACAGTGGAAAATTCAAAGATGCAGCTAAAGTTCTGGAATCTGTCAAATCCGGAAATAAAATCAAGGGTACGATTATTTACCAGGTTTATAAGATGCTGGCAGAAGCTTATGAGAAAGACAGCAATCATATAAAGGCATCTGCGGCTTATGGCGATTATCTGACTTTGCCTGGAGTAAAGGATTCTGATGCTGCTTATAAACAGGCTTTTTATCTGGAGAACATTGATATAGAGGCTTCACAGAAACTCTATGAGCAGAATATAAAGAATTATCCTGCTGATTATCGCAGTTTTTTGCGCCTGGGTCTGATTTATTCTGCAAAAAAGGAATCGCTTCAGAAGGCTGTGACCATGTTTACCAGAGTGACTGATCTGGCTTCGAGTGTGCCGGCGGTATATCTGGAGTTAGGACGGGTATATGGTAAGATGGGTAAAGAGGATGAGCAGTTATATGCTTTAAGGAAGTATGTAGAATCTGATCCTCAAAATATCGAAGCAAATAAATATATAGGTATTATACTTACTAGAAAAGGGCAGGTAAATGAGGGAATAGTACATCTGGAAATGGCAAATGCGCTAAAACCCAATGATGGGGAAACAATGGAAAATCTGGGTTTGGGTTACATTGCAACTGGGCGAAATAATGAGGCAATTGAGCTTTTATCCAAAGCAAAATCCATAAATAAGGAGAATACGAATATCCGGTATCAGTTGTTTGAACTTTTCCGTAAAACAGGTCAGAATGATAAGGCACTTAAGGAAATGAAGGACCTTCTGGAATTGTCCAGAGAAACCAGATACCAGATGATTTATGCAGAAGCATTGCTTTCTTCGGGGAAGGCCAGGGATGCAGAGGAAGTGGTGGAGGACATATTGGCAACAGAAGGTGAAAATATAGATGCATTTCTTTTGAAAGCTAAAATATTAAGATCCAGGAAAAAATATGATGATGCAATCGAGGTCTATAAGGAAATAATGCTGATAGTACCTGAACATGCACAGACTCTTTATGAACGTGCGGAGACTCATCTGCAGCAATCAAAGCTTCCCTGGGCTGAAACATTTTACACCAGAGCCTTGCGAGCAGATCCAAAAATGGCTCTGGCGCAACTGGGATTGGCTAAAGTGGCAAAGGCGCGCAAAAACATGACAGAATATAAGAAATATCTGGAGCTGGCCAGGCAGATGGAACCACAGAACCAGCTTATATTACAGGAATTAAAAGAATCTGAAGCTGAATAAAAAGCCAGGGGCAAATAAGCCCCGTTTGGCTGTTATGATATCTCTTCAGGCTCGTTCTTTGCATCAACTGCTATTAGGCAAATCATCAGGCACCTGCCAATTTTGTATATTACAAAGAATTAAACCGGGTCGGTAAAAAAAATCAAAATTTTCAAAATAAAAGTTTCAGAGAAGACGTATTATATGCAAGAACAGCAAATGAATGATGATCAGCACTTTTTTGATCTCTGGTTAAATGGAAAATCAGAGGGATTTTCAGCGCTCTATGAAAAGTATAAAACCCGGGTGTTTGGGTTTTTGGTAAGGATGACTGGTGATCGGGAGATTGCAGAGGATCTTCTTCAAGAGACTTTCTTTGCAGCTCTAAGAAATGCTGACCAGTTTGACAGGTCCAGAAGCTTTCTAAGCTGGTTATTTGGGATTGCTCATAAAAGGACCATAGATTTTTTCCGTCATGCTAAAGTGGAGACTGAACATAAACAGGATGCGGAAACAGCAATAGGAAGCAAGATAGAAGCTCCTGACCAACAGCTATCTAATCAGGACTTACGCGCTTTGATTAACAATGCTGTTGAAACACTGGACCCTCTCCAAAAAGAAGTCTTTCTTCTTAGAGAACTTGGAGGGGTACCTTTTAAAGAAATAGCAAAAATTATGGATTGCCCAATCAATACTGCGTTAGGCAGAATGCGTTTGGCTTTGAAAAATATTCGAAAGGAACTGAAGAAAAGGGGGATTGATGGCGTGCAGTGAATGGGAAGTAACAGGTTTACTGTACAGCTCTAAGGAGTTGGATGTTGAACAGACAAGGTTATTTGAAGAACACCTGAAAGTCTGTTCTGAGTGTAAAGAGCAGATGGAACTCTATGAATTTGAAAAGACACGCTTTTTTAATCTTGCAAATCTTCAGGAACTGCCCTCAAAAAAAGTTGATGAAGAGATCTTGAGAGTGTGTTCCAACCCCACAAAACAGTTTACTTCTTTAGGGGTTTTACCTTCCTTTCTGAAAAAATTCGCATTCTCGATGACATTTTTTATCGTTGGATTTATAGTAGTTGGCTATTTTGCCATGAATATTCAGAACAATGCTAAAAATTCAGTGGCGATTGAGAAAAATGAATCGACTACACCTCTGCAAGCAGTGAAAACCTCAGATCAGGATTCCCTCATAAGTGACAGTGCTAACGATACCGGCCTTTACTTCTCTAAAACCAGAGGCTCTCTGGATTCTAAAGGCGTTTTTCCTGTTGATCTGAAAAACAAATAAATCTGTCAGAGTCCCGCGAACCAGGCGGGATCTCTTCTTTTCCTCTTCCTGCTGATTCTGTTTTTTAGTGTGCAACTGCCGCTACTCTCATATATTTTAAAGATTTCCTGGATCGGTTATGAAAAATTTCAAGTTACTTACCAGGTTGCTCCAGTGTGCTCAACTCATTACGGGTATACTTCTGGCTGGTATGCTGATCAAGGCAATAAATCTTCTCTACCTGTCTCTTAGCCAGGAGTCTGTTTTTTGATCTATTGTACTTTGTTAAATCCTGCTCTCGATGTTGTTTATAAAGTAAATGAATTCCGCTCCGGTTTTACTCTCACCGACACATCTCAAACAATATTTCCGGCCGGAAAAGGTCTTAATGTGGCAAGTGTAATAAAAACGCTTGGAGAAGAGGTATGCGTTACCGGTGTGATGGCAGAATATGATCTTGAACGTACAACCCGATATCTGGAGCATCTGCAGATTAAAAATCGCTTTTTTGTGATTCCTGGAAGTTTGAGAGTCAATACTACAATAATAGAGAAGAACACAGGATTTGTTTCTCATATCAGCAGCATTTCTGCTCCGGTTACTTCTCGTATTCAGCACGAATTTCTTTCGTTCTTTGAATCATTGCCAGCAAGTGGGGATTTCTGGTGTTTTTCCGGAAGTATTTTGAGGGGTTTTGAAGAAAACATATATGAAACCATGTTGAAGCTTTGTGCTGATGCGGGTTCTGAGACTTTACTGGATTCCAGAGGTATTGCTCTTAAGACCGGTATCAGAGCCAGACCGCAGATAATTAAGCCCAATTTGACGGAACTGGAAGATTTCTTTGGTGAGCAGATTCAGGGCGTGCACCATATAGCTCTTAAGGGTAAAAGATTTCTTGATATGGGTATTTCATATGTTTTTATTTCCTTAGGTGCTGATGGCCTGATAGCGATTCACGAGAATGATTGCCTTCTTTGTTCAACACCTCAGGTTGATGCAATCGATACTGTGGGGTGTGGAGATGCTCTTGTTGCCGGAATTATTGTAGCCCACAAAAGAAACTTCTCTTTTCCGGAGCTATGCAGAATGGCGGTTGCCTGTGGTGCATCCAAAGCAATGCACATGGGACCGGGTTTTGTTACACGTGATGAGGTTTGGCAGTTAATGGAAGATGTAAAAATCACAGCAGTATAAAAGAATGTCCAACGTGTCAAGATTTTGGGAGTATGATTTTTTTATAGAGGTGAATGATGAGTAGATACAGGATTTTAGTAACCGGAGGAGCTGGTTTTTTAGGTTCGCATTTGTGTGAGCGACTGGTAAAAGAGGGGCATGATGTTATATGTCTGGATAACTATTTTACTGGCAGCAAAGAGAATGTTGAACATCTGATGGATTTCAGAAATTTTGAACTGATGCGGCACGATATTACTTTCCCGGTATTTTTGGAAGTCGACCAGATTTACAATCTTGCCTGTCCGGCATCACCAGTTCATTATCAATACAATGCAGTGAAGACAATAAAAACCAGTGTAATGGGTGCCATAAATGTTTTGGGCCTGGCAAAGCGGGTTAAAGCACGTGTCCTGCAAGCTTCTACTTCCGAAATCTATGGTGATCCCACAGTGCATCCACAGGTAGAAAGCTATTGGGGAAATGTAAACCCGATCGGTTTACGTTCATGTTATGATGAAGGAAAACGGGTTGCAGAAACGCTTTTCTTTGACTATCACAGGATGAACAATGTAGACATTAGAGTAATGAGAATCTTTAATACTTACGGTCCGCGCATGAGTCCCAATGATGGCAGAGTGGTTTCTAATTTTATTATGCAGGCACTTAATGGCAAAGATATTACCATATATGGTGATGGAAATCAGACCCGTTCTTTCTGTTACGTTGATGACCTGATTGAGGGTATGGTGCGTTTTATGAATTGCAATGGTTTTCTGGGACCGGTTAATATCGGCAACCCCTCTGAGTTTACCATTAGGGAGCTCGCTGAAAAGGTTATACATCTTACTGGTAGTAAAGCACAGATAATCAAATGTCAGTTACCCTCCGACGATCCCAGACAGCGTCAGCCCGATATCTCTCTTGCCAGGGAAAAACTTGGATGGCAACCTACAATTCCGCTTGATGAGGGTTTGGAGAAGACAATAGAATACTTTAGAAAAAAATTAGAAAAGTAAATAGATATCTCGCTTATTAATCTCATTTCAGATTATTGGTGATGCAGATTAAACAAGGTAGAATAAACTTTTTTGATATCAGATAATTATGGAGGCATTTTGAGCACTTATAATCCTTCAGAAATCGAAAGTAAATGGCAGGCCCGTTGGAAGAATGCCAGACTGCATAAAACGGAATTTAATCCTGAGAAACCCAAGTTTTATGCTTTGGACATGTTTCCTTATCCTTCCGGTTCAGGACTTCATGTGGGGCATTGTGAAGGATACACTGCTACCGACATCATAACCAGATTCAAGCGGATGCAAGGTTTTAACGTACTTCATCCTATGGGTTGGGATGCATTCGGACTTCCTGCTGAAAACTACGCCATCAAGACCGGCATTCATCCTTCAGTGACAACCGAAAAAGCAGTAGCAAATTTTAAACGTCAGATTAACAGCATAGGGTTTGCTTATGACTGGGACCGGGAAATCAATACCACCGACCCTCAATACTATAAATGGACACAGTGGATTTTTCTTCAACTATATAAAAAAGGTCTGGCGTATCAGGGAGTAATGCCTATAAACTGGTGTCCTTCCTGCAAAACCGGTCTGGCCAATGAGGAAGTTACTCAGGGCAGATGTGAAAGGTGTCTGACTCAGGTGGAACGTAAGGATCTGCGCCAATGGATTCTTAAAATCACCAGTTATGCAGACCGTCTCCTTGAGGATCTGTCTGAAGTTGATTGGCCAGAATCTACGCTTATGATGCAGAAGAACTGGATCGGCCGTTCAGAGGGTGCTGAGGTTGATTTTACTATTGCAGACGGACCTGCTGCAGGGGAAAAGGTCCGGGTTTTCACTACCCGTCCTGATACTCTCTATGGTGCTACATACATGGTACTTGCTCCTGAGCATCCTTTGATTTCCAGGATAACTACTGCTGAGCAGGAACAGAAGATCCAGCAATATCAGAAAATGGCACGTCAGAAAAGTGATCTGGAACGTACAGAACTTTCCAAAGAGAAAACCGGCGAATTTACAGGTGCAATGGCGGTTAACCCGGTGAACGGGAAAAAAATCCCAATCTGGATTGCTGATTATGTTCTGTCTTCTTATGGAACCGGTGCCATCATGGCGGTACCAGCACACGATCAGCGGGATTATGAGTTTGCCGTAAAGTATAATCTGCCAATAATTCAGGTTGTCAGACCGGCAGATAACAGTGAAGTCCCCCAGGGTGTTGCTTATTGCGAAAACGGAATCGCAATAAATTCAGAAGAACTGAATGGCCTGCCTACCGCTGAGGCGAAGAAAAAAATCTGCGAAATACTTCAGGCCCGCGGTCAGGGAAAATCTGCTGTTAGTTATCGCCTCAGAGACTGGATATTTTCACGTCAAAGATACTGGGGTGAACCAATACCAATTGTTCATTGTCAGAAATGCGGAACAGTACCGGTTCCTGAAGATCAGCTTCCAGTGACTCTTCCTGATGTTGATCGTTATGAACCGTCAGGGACCGGTGAGTCGCCTCTGGCTAATATTCATGATTGGCTCAATACCAGTTGCCCATCATGTGGTGGGGCTGCCACCAGAGAGACCAATACAATGCCGCAATGGGCAGGCTCATGCTGGTATTATCTGCGCTATCTTGACCCGAAGAACAACGATCAACCCTGGTCCATGGAAGCTCAGAAGCAGTGGATGAATGTGGATCTTTATATTGGTGGCGCTGAGCATGCAGTGTTGCATTTGCTTTATTCCCGTTTTTGGCACAAGGTGCTTTATGATCTGGGGTATGTAAGCACAAAGGAACCTTTCAAAAAACTGCGTCATCAGGGAACAGTTCTTTCCGCGACATATCAGGACAGTAATGGCCGATACCATGAAATTTCTGAAGTGGAATTCAGGGATAACAAACCATATTTAAAATCAACTGGTGAGTTGCTTACCACTCAGATTGAAAAAATGGCTAAATCCAAACTCAATGGAGTTAATCCTGATGATGTGGTTAAGACCTATGGTGCAGATGTGTTAAGGCTCTATGAAATGTTTATGGGAGAATTTGAGCTTCCAAAACCATGGGATTCAAGGGCGATAGAGGGATGTAGCCGTTTTCTGAGAAGAATCTATAAAATGGTGGATGAGTTCGATCCCGGCAGTGCACCAGGGAAGGATCTCAATGTTCAGATCCGTCATAAGACCATAAAAAAGGTGACTCGCGATATTGAGGAGATGAAGTTTAATACCGCTATTGCAGCCATGATGGAATATCTGAATGAATTATCATCAAAGGGTGCTTCAAAAGATGATCTTCTGGCATTAGTGCAACTGGTGGGTCCATTTGCTCCGCATTTGGGTGATGAGCTTTGGGAACGTCTTGGTCAAAGTGGATTTCTGATCGAATCGAAGTGGCCTCTTTACGATGAAAATCTTGCACAGGAATCTGTAATTACCATCGTGGTCCAGGTTAATGGAAAACTTCGGGCTGATTTTTCGGTTTCCCGTAATGAATCTCTGGAGAAGATAAAAGAAATGGCATTAGGGTTGGAAAAGATAAAACCTTATCTGCAAAAGGGTACCATAAGGAAAGTGATTGCAGTTCCGGGAAAGCTGGTTAATATAGTGGTCAATTGAAATGGAAAACTTTAAAAGGGTGGTGGTGGCCACTTCAAACCGTGGTAAATTACAGGAAATACGGGAAATTCTGCGGCCGGTACCTCTGGAGCTGGTTCCCATGAGTGAATACTGGAATTCTCAGGTGGAAATTGAAGAAACCGGTTCTACTTTTGAGGAAAATGCATTAATTAAAGCTCAGTTTGTTTACAATAAAACCGGATTGTGGGCGTTAGCCGATGATTCCGGTTTGGAAGTTGATGCTTTGGGAGGTAGGCCCGGGGTTTTTAGTGCCCGCTATGCAGGGGTAGATGCCGGAGCAGAAGAAAATAACCGTAAATTATTAAGTGAATTGAAAAGTATCTCTGCTTCCGAACGTACTGCCAGATTCCGTTGTGTACTGGTCTTAAAAATTTCTCCAGACAGTTATCTGTGTTCAGAGGGAATTTGTGAGGGACACATCGGTTTTGAGCCGCATGGTTCGAATGGATTTGGCTATGATCCGCTTTTTATTCCTGAGGGATTGGACAGAACATTCGCTCAGCTTTCGTCAGAAGAAAAGCATAAATTGAGCCACAGGGCAAAGGCCTTGAAATCTTTGGTGGAGAAACTTAATGTCTTGCCATTGTGATTGCACTGGCGGTGCAAATCAGACAATTCTTATTGTGGATGATAATCAGCAGACTGCCTCTTTTCTGGAGTTATTGGTTGAGCAGGGGGGCTATTCGTGCATAATTGCCACCACTGGAAGTGGTGCTATACAAATAGTGCAGGAAAAAAAAATTGATCTGGTTTTACTGGATGTTGTAATGTCGGATGTGGATGGTATTACAATTGCCAGTAAGATTAAATCCATCGCAGGCAATGATTTCCTGCCGATCATTATGGTAACAGCCCTGTGTGCAGATGAGGATAAAATTGCCGGTTTAACTTATGCAGATGATTACATAACAAAACCGTTTTCAGGTGAAGAGCTGCTTGCCCGCATGAAATCGCTTCTGAGAATGCGGCGGTTGCACAGGGATTTGTTAAAATCCAAAGCACGTTTCGAGAATCTTTACGAAAATTTTCCTCATCTTTACATATCGATAGACTCTGATTGTAACATTATCGATTGTAATCGTTTTTTCAGAGAAACATTCCAGGTCAAAAAGGATGATGCTGTTGGTAAAAGTGTCTTTTCCTTTCTGCAATCTGAGGATAGTGATCTTGAAAACTTTCTGAAGTCTTTCACTGTCTCAGATGGCCCTGTTGTTAAGCAGCGGGTATTTACTCTTACACCTGCAGTGTTTTCGGAACCAGTGATCATCAGCATGAAAGCTGTATATATCGGAGCTGAAGATTCTTCTTTTTCAGTGGTAATTGCAATGGAGGATATTACCAGTCAGGTGCGTCTCCAGGAGCAGCAGCGTATTGCCAGAAATCAGCTTTACCGTTCTGCCCGTCTGGCATCAATTGGAACACTGGCTTCTGGTGTAGCTCACGAACTGAATAACCCTCTTACTGCAATTTTAGGTTTTTCAAGTGCGCTACTGGATCGGATTAAAAAGCAGGAATCTATCGACAAAAATGAATTGGAGCAATATCTGCAAATAATTAATGCAGAGTCTCTGCGATGCAGAAATATCGTGGAGAGTCTGTCAAAATTTTCGAGGGATAATGAAACCAATATACAGAACATTTTTCTATATGATTGTATCAAAGATACACTGCAACTGATAAAGGCTAAAGCGGCGAGGTTAAATATTACCATTAACAATTTTATTCCAGCCAATATCAAAGTGTGTGCTGACTTGAATAAACTGGAGCAGGTGTTTTTCAATATTTTATCTAACTGTTTTGATTTCTGTCCTGCAAACAGTCTGATAGAAATTTCTCCTATTTTTTCCAGAGAAGCCAGATACTATACAATTGGAATCTCTGATAACGGACCCGGGATAAAACCTGAGGATTTGCCCCATGTTTTTGATCCTTTTTTTACCACTAAAGAAGTTGGAAATGGCACCGGGATGGGACTGGCTATCTGTTATAAATTAATGGAAGAGTGTGGTGGTAATATTGATATAATATCTGAAAAAGGTAGTGGTACTACTGTTGTTCTGGAGATTCCTTTGAGTGAAAGTGAAAAAAAGGAACAGAAGGTATGACTAAAGGAAAGATATTGGTTGTAGACGATGAAGCTTCTTTGCGGCTCTTGTTAAGTAACGAACTAAGCAGAATGGGCTATACTGTCGAAGCGGTTGGTGATGGTGAAACTGCTTTGAACCGTTTACATGATGAGTTTTTCCATGTTGTATTGCTTGATATCGTAATGCCTAGAATAAATGGGATAGATGTCCTCAGGGCAATTAAACAGGATGCTATTCCATCTGAAGTGATAATTCTTACTGGTAATGCCACTTTAGAGAGCGCTATAGAAAGTATGAAGCTGGGAGCTTTCGAGTATGTTCGAAAACCCTATTCCCTTAATGAGTTATTGATACATATAGAACGTGCTATTGAGCATCAGAGATCCTTGTTGGATTTAAAAATTCTTCAGGATGAACTGAGAAAAAATGGGTATGGGGGGAAAATAATTGGGAAAAGTAAATCGGTTAAGGCTCTTCAGGATCTTATATGCAAAGTTGCCCCAACCCAGTCAACTGTTCTTATCCTGGGGGAGAGTGGTACGGGAAAAGAGCTGGTTGCGCGTTCTATTCATGCCATGAGCCAAAGAGCTGGTAAACCTTTCATTGCAGTGAACTGTGCATCTTTTTCTGAATCACTTCTGGAAAGTGAACTCTTTGGATATGAGAAAGGGGCATTTACGGATGCAAAATCTCAGAAACGTGGACTGGCTGAAATTGCTGATGGTGGTACATTATTTCTGGATGAAATGGGAGAAATACCTATACATTTTCAGGCCAAATTGCTGAGATTCCTGGAAACAGGTGAAATCCGACGGGTTGGTGGAACAAAGGATATTCCTCTGAATGTGAGAATCCTTTGTGCAACTAATCAACCATTGGAAGATCTGGTGGAGCAGAATCGCTTTCGTGCTGATCTTTATTACCGGCTTAATGTACTTACTGTAAATGTACCTTCATTAAGAGAAAGACTCGATGATATTCCTCTTTTGGTTACCAATTTCGTGGCTATGCAGGGCTTTCAAAAGGAGTTCGATCATTCGGCAATTGAATTATTGACTTCATACGACTGGCCGGGCAATATTCGTGAACTGAAAAATCTTGTGGAGAGAACATGTATTCTGGTGCCTAAAAAAGTAATAAATGCAGATGATCTTTCCTTTCTTAAAGTAACTAAAAAAACTGAAAACGAATCAACAGTTGCATCTCAAACGCCCTCTTCTGACACTGCTGCACTCTCTCTCAAAGAAATGGAGCGAAAACATATCATCAATGTGCTTAGTATGGTTAATGGACACAAGGGAAAAGCTGCCAAACTGCTGGAGATCAGTCCCAAGACTCTTTATATGAAGATGAAAGCGTATAACATAATTACTACTTACGAATAAGTTCAATCCAGCCCGGCATATTTTCTGTAGATCCATTCAACTGCCAGAAATGACAATATCAGGATCAGTAACCACCAGTTGCGTGTGAGTTGAATGCTGTCTTCGATGAAAAAATCAGCTCCTGAATTCTCATTTATAAAATTCTCTGCTGATGCTGTAATGTCATTCAAACTTACCGGCAGGCCTATTTCATTCAAAAGAAGCGTGTTTTGCCCTGGGATCTGTAATTCCCGGTTGCAATTTTCAATATACATAGAGTCTGAAAAAGAATATTTTTTATTCTTAAAGTCGATTGAGCTGTTGTAAATGTATTTGCCACCCTCAAGTGGTCTGATGGCAAATTTCTGTCTTGAAGAGCCGGTATTAATTGTCTCGATGGTGGTGTCCAGAACGTTTTTACCAGCCATATCTTTAACAGATAAACGGATACCTGTTTTGTAAGAAACCGGAATAGTTGAGGGAAAAGAAATTGAAAAATTAATGGAGTCTGATTCATTAGGTTTTTCTGAAGGATAGATAAAATATTGTTCAGAGATTCGGGAGTACAGTTGCTCTTTTACCAGTTTAAGAAAGAGTTCAGAAAATGAGAATGCCTGCTCTTCGCTATAGTCTGTGGACATGGGCCAGAAATCCAGTTTCCAGAAATCTGTTGCACTAAAGACCAGTGTATGATATCCATTCCATTCTGTGCTGAACAGAAGGTGTATTGTATCACTGTGATTCTCGTTCTTGACAGAAAGAGACAGCACGCGTAAATGCGGAGACAGTTCCGGACATGTCATAATTTTTGAAGGTGGTGGCAGTTTCTGAAGAATTTGATTGCTGGTTGAGACCAGATCGTCAGGTACAATTGTGATATAATCTGAAGCAACAGGGGTAAGAGTTTTAGTTTTATGCTTTGCGCATGGAAGACAACCGACAAAAACTGCAATTCCTTGTGGTTTCAGTCTTTTCAATGCAGACGCGGTTGTATCATCCCAGGTGAAAAAAAACATGCAATCAGTTTTTCCCATTTCCCCTCTGGTGTTTTGTTTAAACTCATGGTGTTTTGAAAGAGAAAGAGAAAGAAATCGACGGTCCGGTGAGGGAAAAGAAGAGTTGAGCTGATAAAGAAATTTATCGGGAGTTATATATCTGAGAACAGGTGTACTGGTATAGAGAAAGTCACTTTGAGCTGCACTTATCCGGTAAAGGTGTTTTCCTGGAGATGCCGCTGGGAGTTTTAGTTCAAGAGTGCGTTTAAAAAATCCAGGTGGCTCATTAAGAATCTGTTCACTGATAAGTGTTTCCCTTTCAACAACACGAATGGTAATCGGTTTTTCTTCTTCTATTCTGCCTTCAATGGTAAGATGCAACACTGAGGTGGAATTTGCATTGGAGTGGGAAATATCAGACCTCAATATGCGCAGAAAGGGAGCATTTCTGAAATTGGGAAGTTGCAGATAATGAATGTTTTTATTTGAAAAAAAATCTAACTTGACTGTATTTGACCAGTTTGCATCAGAAATGATAAAGAAAACGTTGCTGTTTTTCAACAATTTATCATATGCAGAGGGGAACTCACTTCGTTTATCGGTAAATTTAATTTTCTTGAAATCGGTTACATTTCTTACTGAATCGCCAAAGAGGATAAACTGGTATTTTTTTGTTTTGGAATTACTGAGGTCGTTTATCTGCTGGAGCTTGTTTAAGAAAGGGATTACTGTTGAATCAGGATCAAAAAGAGACATGCTCTGGGAGGCATCTATGAATACCGGGATGTTGCTGGTATCGGAGAAAAATCGCTGAAAGTGGAAAACTGGCTCAATAAATGCAATAATAATCAGTAATGCCTGTATTATTCGCAAAGAAATAAGAGTCAATTTTTTTCTGAAGGCCAGCGGTCCTGTGGCATATCTGATTATGCATAGAATTACTACAGCAGAAAATAAAGCAATCCACCAGTTCATCTATGGGCCGTTTTTGAAATTATTGTGTCGCGTTTCCAGTAGCGGTCATTTTGTTCGGGATAATCGGTTGTATAATGGAGTCCTCTGCTTTCTTTGCGTTTGATGGCAGATTTTACAATCAGTTTCGCAGTAGTGACAATATTTCGCAATTCCAGAAGCCGTACAGTTATTTTAGTGCGTCTATAAAAGTCTTCTATCTCATTTTCCAGCAGATTTATTCTGCGCAGGGCGCGATGAAGGCGTAAATTGGAACGGACGATTCCAACATAATCCCACATTATTGATTGTATTTCTTTAAAGTTGTGAGCAAGAAGAATCCATTCTTCATTGTCTATAGTACCACTATCATCCCAGGCCGGTATTATTTCCGGAGGGATGAAATCGATGGATTTTAAGCGACTGGCAGAAAAGTCGGCTGCACGACGGGAGTAAACAAGCGCTTCCAGCAGTGAATTGGATGCAAGCCGGTTTGCACCATGTACACCTGTGCAGGAGACCTCACCGCAGGCATACAGATTCTGGATATCGGTTTGCCCGTATGTGTCAACCTTGATTCCTCCACACATATAGTGAGCTGCTGGAACTACCGGAATGAGATCTTTGGTAATGTCGATCCCGAATTCTTTGCATTTAGCATAAATGTTGGGGAAGTGTTCTCTGGTTTGGGCAGCAGGGCTGTGACGGATATCCAGAAAGACACAGGGTTCCCCCGAAAGCTTCATCTCTTTATCTATAGCTTGAGCTACAATATCGCGGGGAGCTAAAGATTTCATAGGATGATATTTTCCCATGAATTCATTACCGGATGCATCCCGCAGTATTGCTCCATATCCCCGCAATGCTTCAGAAATAAGGAAAGAGTTTGCTTTTTCATGAAACAAGGTGGTGGGGTGAAATTGAATAAACTCCATGTTTGCTATCTGGGCTCCTGCACGGTAAGCCATGGCTATACCATCACCGGTGGCGATATCAGGATTGGTGGTATGCAAATACACTTTACCACTCCCTCCGGTAGCCAGACAGGTGATCTTTGCCTGTATGGAAAAAATGGTTCTGGTAAGATCATCTACCACATAGGCTCCGTAGCAGCGATTGTGCTTAACACGCTTTGAGCTAAGGTGGTGGTCTGTGATAAGGTCGATAGCACTATGATGTTCAAGAATTTTTATGGATTTAGATTCTCTGGCATGTTTCAGAAGGTTCTTTTCCACCTCTCTGCCAGTGAGATCATGGGCATGGATTATTCTATTTACCGAATGACCACCCTCTTTACCTAAATGCAGTCTGAAAGGGTTAGCTTCGGATTCTGATTTGGAGAAATTTACTCCCCACTGCAGAAGTTCTTTGATTCGCTCTGGGCCCTCTTCTACCAGTATTCTGACAGATTCTTCTTTACAGATACCTTTTCCGGTGATTAATGTGTCCCGAATATGGCTTTCGAAACAATCCCGGGGATCGAGTACACAGGCAATACCTCCCTGGGCATAGTTGGTATTGGATTCAGTATCCTGCTTTTTCGTAATCATTACCACTTTGCCAAAGTGGGATGCTCTGATGGCAAAACAGAGGCCTGCAATGCCGCTGCCAATTACTAAAAAGTCGCAGCATTCATCCATTTAAAAATCCTTTCACAGCTATCGCACACTTTGACTGGTCCTGATAAATTTAGGCACTTTCTATAGGTTTGCAGAGGTTTCCAATAACCGGTTGGCGTGATTTTTGCCCCAGATACCCTCCATGATGCCTAAGACCATATTGCTCTTTGCTGAACTGTTTTTTTTCCATGAGGGTTAGAGCCAGTGCATCACCGATAGCCAGCATGACTGTTGTACTTGATGATGGAGTTAATCCTAATACGCAGGGTTCGGTTATCTCACCCATATTGATTACAACATTGCTCAGGGAACGGATTTCGGAGTCAGGATGCGAGGTGATTCCAATAATTTTATCGATGCCAAAATGGTGGGCTAATTCCAGCATTTCTATAACTTCACGGGTTTTACCACTGGTGGAGAACGCAATAATGACGTCTCCGGCAGCTAACAGCCCCAGGTCGCCATGTGCTGCTTCTCCGGGGTGCAGAAATGATGCTGGTGTTCCAGTAGAGCAGAGAGTACCAGCAATCTTTCGGGCAATATTACCTGCCTTGCCCATTCCGGTGGTGATGATTTTCCCTTTGCAGTTAAAAAGAATGGTGACAGCTTCTTCGAAACTGGAATCTATGGGAATATTTAATAATGCTTTTGCTTCTGCTTCTATTATTTCACGTGCACGTTTTAGAATATTATTCACAATATTCCCTTTTTTGAGATACTCATCAAAAAATGTCAGGCTTAGGTTTTAATTATTGTTGAAAATATACATTTTGTAACTCTGGTGCATCTTCTTTTATTTCAAACCGGGCTTGCAGGCAGGGTGCTTTTCGATTATTTCGATCAATAAAGAAGGGTAACAAAGATTGTCTGGTACTATTGACAGGATAATACTATCAGCCGAATAAGAATGTTGCCAGTCAGATATCCAGAAAGTATAATAAAACTTTAAATGCAAAAAAAATGCAGCTTCAATCCGCTTACGGGATTAAACATATTCTACTGTTTCCAGTGGGAGATCTGTGTTTCAGAGAACCATTGCATTTTTTATTATCATCGTTTTTACAGTAATCCTTGGCGCTGAAAACACCGGTGAAACTGCATCATTAAAAAAGATGGTGTTTGAGGAAAAGCGCATAGAAGGAAAGATCAGGCGTCCTCAGCTGGTGCTTATCCAGGCTGAACAGAGGCCGGTATTTGAACCCATGATTTTACAGAGTCTGGGCTATAAAGGCGATATTACTGGTTCTGTGGATAGAAATATTATCGAAAATATACCAAACCAGAAACATTTCATATTTGAAGATAAGCGGATTATCAATATTGTTCCATAACCGGTAATTTTGCATTTTAGCGCAATTTTTTAACGTAGGAATATCAGCTTTACCGGAAGTCAGCAAAAGGATTTCAGGCGGCTTTAAATCAGCGGAATAAAATTTCTTTGGAGGTTGTTATATGAATTTCTGGGAGATGTTTACTTACTCCTTTAACCCATCACAGTCTGGCTGGTATTTTATGTGGGTTATTTTGGGTGCTGGGGTGGTGGGGCTTGCTATTGCGATAGAACGTTTTTTCTTTCTTACCAGCAGAAATACTTTCCGGGTTGAGCTTTTTGTAAGGGATATACTGGGATTTATTCAAAAGGATGACATCTCTTCTGCTCAGAAATTAGTGGAAAAATCCGGTAAAATCGCATTAGGTCAGGTTTTTAAAGAGGCTCTGAAAGAGGCTGGTTCTGGTGCCGACCGTATCAGAAATGCAGTCGATGAGGCAACATTGCGTATTATTCCTCAGTTGGAGAAACGAACCGGATTTCTGGCAACCATTGGAAACATAGCTACACTTCTGGGGCTTATGGGAACCATATATGGTCTTATTATGGCTTTTGCCGCAGTGGGTAAACCCGGGATCGACCCTGCGGAGAAATCTGCTCTTCTGGCAAACGGTATCTCTGCAGCCATGAATACAACCTATTTGGGACTGCTGATTGCTATTCCATCTATCGCATTGTATACTTATTTCAGAAGCAAGACCCAGAATATCATAGATCAAATTGACGAATACTCCCTGAGACTGGTTAATGTACTGGTTGAACGTTCCTATAAGACTCACAAGTTCCATATAGCAGCTTCACAACTAAAAGATGGGGTTGGTTTACAAATAACCCACAACAATATAAAAATATTCACAGATGACAAACTGATAAAAGAAATAACCATCTGAGCTATGAACGTACTGGATGAATTTATCAGGTCTTTTTATCCTGATCAGAGTGGCTATCTTTTTATGTGGCTGTTGGCAGCAATTTCTCTGATTGCGCTGATTGTTATTCTGGAAAGGTGGATCAGGATAAGTCTTTATACTAATGTTGATGCAGCAGCTCTGATGGATCGCTTATTGATATTAATCAGGGAGAAGAAATTACCTGAAGCTCAAAAACTCTGCAGCTCTGGTTTCAGTAAAGCATTGCCCAGAATTCTTGGTGCAGGAATCCAGAAATTTCAATCTGTTCCTGAACTGTTCAGAAATGCAATGGAGGAGGAAGTATTGCATGTTATTCCTCTTCTGGAAAAAAGGATCGCTCTGATTGCTGTTACAGGTAATATCGCCACTCTTCTTGGGTTAATGGGAACAATCTACGGATTGATTATTGCCTTTGCAGCAGTAGCTCAGCCAGATGTTTCCGCTGTTCAGAAATCTTCCATGCTGGCTACCGGTATTTCTGCTGCAATGAACACTACTCTTCTAGGGTTGGTGGTGGCAGTTCCATGTGTACTTACCTATTCAATGCTGAGAAACAGAATTGATGAATCCATCGCTGAGATCGATAGATATGTGGTAGCTTTGATCAGGGCTCTTACTCCGGAGAATACTGTGCAGAAAAGCTACAGGATCTCTTCCAGAAGGGTTCGGGAAGAGGTAGATGTTGAACCCAATATGGTTCCCTTTATGAATCTTATGGTAGTACTTATTCCGCTTCTTTTATCATCTTCTGAATTTATCAAAATAGGAATGATTGAAATCAAGCTTCCAGAATCTTCTCAGGGAATTTCCGAAGGAGAATCTGATGCCCAAAAGGAGGTGAAGCTTGACCTTGGAGTAGTGATTAATTCCAAAGGTTTCAACATTTTTCATTATTTCAAACAGGATACTTTAGAAAAGGGGCTTGCCCAGATTCCACTGAAAAATGGTGAATATGATTTTGCTGCTCTGAGTCTGGCTCTGGCAGATGTTAAAAAGAGAGTTCTTCAGGAAATCATTGCTTCAGTAAAACCCGATCTCGATCAGATTTCATCTCTCGGCCAGCTTTATTTGTTATATAGCAAAAATGACCTCAGTCGGGTATCATCTTTCAGTGATCATCAGAATATTAAAATTGTAGCAGAGGATAAAATAAAATATCAGACTGTGATTGCAGTCATGGATGCCGCAAGGGCTGTAACAACCGAAGTGGGCAAGGTTCCTCTTTTTCCTAACGTTTCCATTGCCGGAGGTATAATTCAATAATGGCAAATCCCAGAGCTTTGCGTCAGGCAAGAAAGAGAAGAGGTGGTGAAGAAGCCAAGCTAAATATTACTTCTATGATGGATATGTTTACTATCATTCTGGTTTTTCTTCTGAAGAATTTTTCCACAGAGGGGGCAATTGTTACGCCTGCTGATAATCTCACTCTTCCTGAATCATCAGTTGAAAAGAGGGCTAAAGAGTCTCTGAGTGTGAAGGTAGCAAAAAACTCAATCATGGTAGAAAATAATCTGGTGCTGGATGAGAAGGCATATTCTGAGCTTTTCCAGCAGAAAGAGTTTCTTATCAAACCGCTTTATGAATTGCTTGTAAAGTATTCTGAAGAAGCTGTAAAGATGTCCGAAATCTCTGGCAGCAGTTTCAGCGGAGAGATAACCATTCAGGGGGATGTGGAGATTCCATATAATATTCTGACCAGAGTCATGTATACCTGCGGTCAGGCTGGTTACCCTAACATGAATCTTTTCGTTTATCGGCAGGAATGATGGCAAACGATAAAACGGGTACTCTTATAATCGATAATGCTCAGAATTTTATTCTGTCCTCTTTTCCTAAAGAGTTGAAGAAGGGATTTTTTTCCCGTTTTGAACCGCGTTTCACCATAATTCTTATTTGCTGTTTTTTAGTGGTCTTCAGCATTATAGCAGTGCTGTCTTTGAGAAAGCCCTCTGAAGAAGTTACTGAGAAGGAAATAGAAAAAATTCAGGAAAGGTATGCACGTCTGGTCTTAAATCAGCCAAAACCGCAGGTTAAGCTGCCTGAAGAAACGGCTCAAAAAACGGTTAAAAAGGAAATAGTGGAGCAAAAGGCAGAAGAAAAAAAAGAGACAGTAAAAATAGACCGGGAAAAGGAAACTTTTATAGAAAAGCAGCAAAGAAAAGAAGCCAGCAGCGAGCAGAGGCGTCAGAGACGGGTGCAGATTGAGGAGCAGATCCAGTCATCGGGGATTTTTGCTGCCATTACTGCTTCTGGGAGCGGAAGATCGAGCGGGACAAGCGCATCTGATCTTTTAGGAATTGCTTCTGAAAATGTTGCTGATATTGGTGAAATAAAGATTACAAAAGGAGCCTTTGCTACCAGGCAGGTAAGTACTGAGGAGCTTAAGAAAAGACAGGGTACTGTTGCCAGTGATGTTACAATTGAAAAGCAGGAACTAGGCACGAAAGAACTTCTTCAGGTTGCTGCTGCCACTTCGGTCAATATTTCATCGAGTCCACCTCAGATAAGTGGTGAGTCTGCAGCTCACGCAGACAGGAGTCAATCTACTATTCAAAAAATAGTAAACCGTGAAACTGTACGTCTGAAAAGGGTCTTTGAAGACTGGCTGAAACGGGATCCTTCATTGCAAGGTCATCTGACCGTTAAATTCATCATTTTGCCCTCAGGGGCAGTATCAAATGTAGCTATAGTTAAATCAACTACCCAGAACAGCGCTTTTGATGAAACCATCCTCAGATATATTAAACGTTGGCAGTTTCCTGCTGTTTCGGATGCAAGTCCGGTCGAAGTAGTATATCCATTTGTGTTTGAAGGGCAGAGCTGATCTGGTCTTTCTATACTCAGATCATTCTGGAGATTTTGCAGGAGTAATGAAAATTTTAAGGTACTTCATTTAAATTCATGCACTAAAACCGGTTCATATTTCGTATATTTAGGTATTTGTTGGTTTAACCCGTTCTTTTGAGAGTTGATCAGATGCTTTTTCCCGTTCCCCTTTTCTGGAATTGTGGCGAGTATGGGTTACAACTGAGAGGGTATCAAAAAGCTGTAAGCCATGGCTGAATCAAACTGGGACGCCTCAAGAAGAAAACATCGCAGGCGGATAACTGTTACATTGTTTACTTTAATTCCACTGGCTATTGTGGGTGGTATTATATATTACAACAATCGTGATGTGGTTTTAATTAAACCCGGCAACCAGGTTGTACCTGTAAAAGAAAAACAGATTGACAGTGTTGGGGAAGATAAAAAGCAGGTTGCTGACAGCTCTTCAAGTGATTCGATAAAATCGGAACTGGTAACTGACTCAGAGAAGAAGTTCTATGATTCGCTTATGGTTTCCGGGATAGAATTCAGGCCTGTTGATCGTCCGGATATCCTGTTGAGACTCACATTGATGCTTTTTTACAGTGATAGTAGCTTGCGATCTGAAATTTTACTCAGAAGAGAAGAGATAAGGGTAATTACCCGAAAAGTGATACACAACCTGGAATTTGGAGCGATCCAGAAGGAAACAATAGAACCCCGGATACGTTTGGCAATAAGTAAAATTTTTGAAAACAAAAACCTCGATAATGTGAAAATCGAAGGTATTCAAATAGAAAAGGTCCAGAAGCCATGAATTTTTTGGATATAATTGGTGCTATTTTCGGTTCCAAGCAGGAGCGTGACATAAAAAAAATTCGTCCTGTTCTGGAAAAAGTTAAAAGCTATTATGAACAGAACCATTTGTTGAGTGATGAAGACTTAAGAAAGAAAACTGATGAGTTCAGGGAGCGGCTTCGCTCTGGTGAGACTCTGGATGATATTTTGCCTGAGGCATTTGCGGTTGTGAGGGAAGCTACTCACCGGGTTTTAGGTGAATCAAAGATGGTTCATGACTCCTATTTGAATGCCGATATTCCTTTTATGGCACATTTCGATGTGCAGGTGATGGGTGCTATTGTGCTGCATCAGGGAAAAATCTCCGAAATGAAAACCGGTGAGGGAAAGACACAGGTTGCTGCAATGGCTGCCTATCTTAATGCTTTGCCTGGTAAAGGTGTTCATGTCATTACTGTCAATGATTATCTGGCCAGACGTGACAGCGAGTGGATGGGGAAAATATTCAAATTTCTGGGATTGACCGTAGGTTGTTTAGACAATACAGAGCCGCACAGTCCTGAGAGGCGTGCTGCATACTCCTGTGACATTACTTACGGAACCAATAATGAGTACGGTTTTGATTATCTGCGTGACAATATGGCCAGTTCACCTGATCATTGTGTGCAGCGGGAGTTAAACTATGCCATTATCGATGAAGTGGATAATATCTTAATTGATGAAGCGCGTACACCATTAATTATCTCTGGGCAGGTAAATCGTTCCAACAAGGAATATGAGGAATTAAAACCCAGAGTGATTAAGCTGGTCAATGCACAGAATCAGTTGGTTCAGAGAATTGTCACAGAGGCTGAGGAGCTTCTCAAGCAGGAGGGGCAGGAGTACCAGTGTGGTCTTAAGATGCTTATTGCAAAGAGGGGAGCACCAAAAAACAAGAAGCTTCTTAAACTTCTCAAGGAACCTGGTGTTGCCAAATACATGAAAGCTGTTGAAACTGATTATCTGCGTGACAGAAAACTTCACGAAATAGATGAAGAACTTTTCTTTACTATTGATGAATCTGGACACAGTGCAGAGCTTACCGAAAAGGGAAGAACATTAGTTAGTGGAAACACACCAGATTTCTTTGTAGTCATCGACCTTGCTGAAGTAATAGGTGAAATTGATAAAAATGAGTCAATGAGTCCGGAGGAAAAAGCCATTGCCCGAGAAGAAGCTCACCGGCAGTACGCTGAGCGTTCCGAGCGGATTCACAGCATAAGCCAGCTAGTCAGAGCTTATTCTCTTTTTGAACGCGATGTGGATTATGTGGTTCAGGATGGACAGATTCTTATTGTGGATGAATTCACCGGACGTATTCTTCATGGACGACGCTACAGTGAAGGTTTGCATCAGGCACTGGAAGCCAAGGAAGGGGTAAAGGTTGCTGGTGAGAACCAGACTCTGGCAACCATAACATTTCAGAACTTTTTCAAAATGTATCGCAAGGTTGCCGGAATGACCGGAACTGCTATGACCGAGGCTGCTGAGTTCCATGAAATTTATAAGTTGGATGTAGTGAGCATCCCCACAAACCGTCCTCTTAGACGTGAGGATAAAAACGATGAGATTTACAAGACACAACGGGAAAAGTACAATGCAGTGGTAAAAGAGATTCAGCAGATGCATGAGCTGGGACGACCGGTTCTGGTTGGTACCACATCAATAGAAAAATCCGAACTGTTAAGTAAACTGCTGCAGCGTGCCGGTATTGAGCATCAGGTCTTGAATGCCAAGCAACACGCAAAGGAGGCCGCAATTGTTGCTCAGGCTGGGCGGCTTGGTGCGGTTACCATTGCCACCAATATGGCCGGTAGAGGTACTGATATCGTGCTGGGGGGCAATTTCGAGGTGATGGCCAACTATGAACTGATGAAGGAGAATATTGATCCTGATTCTCTTACTCTTGAAGAGAAGCGTAAAAAATATGCTAAATTGTACGAGATGACCCGTGAGGAGCAGAAGAAAGTAATCGAACTGGGTGGACTTCATATTATCGGCACAGAGCGTCATGAAAGCCGTCGAATCGATAACCAGTTGCGGGGACGTGCCGGAAGACAGGGGGATAAGGGGTCATCCAAGTTCTTCCTTTCTTTGGATGATGATCTGATGAGAATCTTCGGTTCCGAACGTATTGCTGCCATTATGGACAGACTGGGGGCAGAAGAGGGGGAGGTTATTTCTCATCCTCTGGTTTCCCGCTCTATTGGTAATGCTCAGAAAAGGGTTGAGGGACGAAATTTTGAAATCCGTAAACATCTCAAAGAGTATGATGATGTGATGAATCTGCAAAGGATGGAGATTTACGGGCTGCGTCAGCGGATTCTTCGTGGTGAAGACCTCAAAGAAGAAATACTTGATCAGATTGCCGGATGTCTTGAGGAGATCATTTTAAAGTATACTTCCAATTCAAAAGCACCTGAGCAATGGGATATTCAGGGGTTATCTGCTGATCTTCAGACTACTTTCGGTTTGAATTACCGCATCTCTGAGGAGTCACTTGAAAGCAGAACACAGGATAATCTTTTTGATGAGATCTGGAAACTGGTTAAAGAAAAATATCAGGAAAAGGAGAAACGTTTCGGTGAAGAGATGATGCGCCAGTTTGAACGTGGGGTTTTTCTGATGGTGATTGATAATCTGTGGAAAGATCATCTCTATGAAATGGATCATCTCAAGGGTGGAGTGCAATATAGGGCTTTTGGTCAGAAAAATCCGCTTTATGAGTATCAGAAAGAAGGGCTGAAAATGTTTGAGGAGCTTCGGGGAGCAATAGCTCGCGAGGTATCCAGTTATATTTTCAGGCTTGAACGGGTGCAGAGAGAGTCTGCTGCACAGAAGCCCAGAACTGTATATTACGGCCCGGAGATTAACAATGAAGCACAGCAACGGAATGCTCCGCGCCAGGCGCAGCCTCAATTGATAACCAACCGTAACAGCACCGCCACTCATACGGTAGTGAAGACTGCAGTGGTGGCTGGCCGAAATGATCCCTGTCCCTGTGGAAGTGGCAAAAAATACAAAAAGTGCTGTGGGGCTTTATGAGGAAGGGTGCATTTATCACTTTTGAGGGAATAGATGGCTGTGGAAAGAGTACTCAACTGGAATTGGCTGCTGAGAGATTGCGCAAGGAGTCTTTTCCTATATTGGTAACCAGGGAGCCGGGAGGCACTGCAATTGCCGAGAAAATAAGAGAGATTCTTATTTCTCCTCAGAACAGTGAGATGGTTAATGAGTGTGAGCTTCTTATGTACCTGGCAGCCAGAGCACAGCACGTGCGCGAAAAAATCATCCCTGCCCTAAAGCAGGGATTTATCGTTTTGTGCGATCGGTTTCAGGAAGCCACTTTTGCTTATCAGGGTTTTGGCAGAAACATTTCTCTGGATTTTCTGAAAAAAATCAATAGCTTTGCTACCGGAGGGCTGATGCCCGATTTTACTTTTATTTTTGACATTAGTGTTGATCTTTCCAGCGCAAGGATGCAAAAAATGAATAAAACCAAAGATCGACTGGAACTCAATGACAGAGCTTTTTATGAAAGAATTTCTGAAGGCTATCGTTTTCTGGCAAAATCCGAACCGCAAAGAATTCTGCTTCTTGATGGAAGTGAGCAACTTGAAAAGATTTCTGATCAGGTCTATTGCCGGATAAAAGACATTTTAACAATTCATTTATCTCCTGCATAAAAAAACGGAATCATTATTGCTACCGGATGTATTTTTAAAAAATGTACTTATAAACTTAAAAAATATGGTCCTTAATTAAAAAGGAAGTAACCTGGGCAGAAATCAGCCTTAACGAGAACTCTGGGAGACATGATGGAAAAAAACGGACGCCATTTAAAGAATAACTTTTTTAGCAAAGCTCCTTTCATGGGAACTGTAATCATGATGGTTGTGATTACTGGTTTGGTAGTTGATGCTACCAAAGCTGATGGCGACAGCTTCTACGCTGATATCAACAGATTAGATAATGTGGCTGTAAAAATTCACCAGAATTATGTTGAGGAGATGTCTTCCAAAGACCTTATCGATAATGCTATACAGGGAATGATAAAAATTCTTGATCCTCATACTAGCTATTTTGAGCCTAAACAGTATGAAGAATTGAAAATTCATACGGAAGGTAAATTCGGTGGCTTAGGGATTCAAATCTCAATCAGGGATAAAGTACTTACGGTTATGACTCCCATTTCTGGTACTCCTGCATCCAGGGCGGGAATTCAATCCGGTGATCAGATCATTAAAATAGACGGCAAGCCAACTGCCGGTTTCACTATAGATAAAGCAGTTGAGAAATTAAGAGGGGAACCAGGATCAAAAGTTACCATTACTATCCGCCGTAAGGGTGAAATAAATGATATCGATTATACTATCTCTCGAGAGGTGATTTACATCAAATCTGTTCCTTTTTATGGGGTTTTAGAAAACGATATTGGCTATATTCATCTGCAGACCTTCTCTCAGGAAGCAGGAGCCGAAGTTGAAAAGGCCATTAAGGAGCTTTTAAAAAAGAACATTAAAGGACTGATTTTTGATCTTAGACATAATCCTGGTGGACTTTTACCTCAGGCAATCGAAGTGGCTGAAAAATATCTGCCCCGAAAGTCATTGGTCGTATCCACCCGTGGAAGGAGCAGGGGACAGAACAAGGAGTTTTATTCTGCAAGCCAGCCTGTGCTTCCTGAGGGAATTCCTTTGGCGGTTCTGGTCGATTATGCCAGTGCCAGTGCTTCAGAAATCGTAGCCGG
Organism: uncultured Fibrobacter sp.; assembly: GCA_964411655.1. GTDB lineage: Bacteria > Fibrobacterota > Chitinivibrionia > Chitinivibrionales > Chitinispirillaceae > JAAYPC01. Next base: position 5,452 of record CAYPMS010000012.1, on the reverse strand, counting down.
TGCCATCCAGGATTGGGACAGGGGGGTGGTGATTGGGGATACCACTTTCGGAAAAGGATCAGTGCAAAGCATTTTGCCTCTGGATAAGACTTATCATATAAAATTGACTACTGCCTTCTACTATACCCCTTCGGGACGTTGTATTAATCGGCCCGAAAATGCTATTAGAGGATCAACTCTGGATGCAGAGCTTGAATCAGAAGATGGGGAAACTGTGGAAACTGATTCTGTAACTACCTCAAAAATTGATACGACTCAATATAAAACTAAAAATGGAAGAATCGTCTATGGTAGTGGAGGGATAATTCCAGATACTGTCGTTACGCCTGCCTTACCTAGTCTTCCTGTACGGGCTCTGTTTGGCAAAGATGTATTTTTTCAGTTTGCCAACCAGGAATATCCGCGTCTGAAGAAAAGAAAAGGAAAGATTGGCAGCGACTTTGTCATTGATGATCTGATAATGAAAAATTTCCAGGATTATCTGGATTCTATCAAATTTTCTTTTCAGACTGTGGCTCAACTTCGTTTTAATGAGTTCAAACTGGGTACCGGGATAAAGGACACCGTGGATTCTGCGGGCAAGAAGATCGAGGTTTATCCTGAAATGCCCAAGTGGAATGATAAGGAATTGCAGCTTTTAAAAAGCTATGCGACAAAAATAGATTCGCTCTTAAATGAAGAAAGCAAACGGACTCTAAGCAGCAATGATGCTGAAATTAGAAAATATCTTAAGGAAGCCTTTCTGGTGCGTGAGTTTGGGCAGGACCATGAAATATATTATCGTACTAAACTGGCTGATGATGTGCAGATGAAAGCTGCTCTGGCGTTGCTTTCAGATAGTGTTCGTTATAACAGTTTTCTTAAAGGAAAACCTGTTGTTCAGGTAGAAAGTAAAAAGTAGCTCAGGGTGATATCTTAGCGATATGTCTGGTTTTCTCAATTAACCAGGCATATCCTTTTCCGTACTCCTTCCTCAGTGAAGCCTCGGATTAGCACCCTTATTTAAAAGAATAAGATTTCACGTTCCCATACGCACAAATTATAGGAGAGTGTATGATAAATAAAATGCGGGATTTAGCTCCCACTATAATGATCATCATCTTAATTGCCTTTGTGGCTACAATATTTCTTGATTGGGGTATGAATGTCTCAGGAATCAGTCCCAAAGCAAGAACAGCGGGTAAAATCGATGGTAAGGAAGTGCCCTTGAGTTACTTTGATCAGCAAGTCATTGCTGAAAGACAGAGAATTCAGGAGAACAGGAAAGATGCTTCGCCAATGGAATTAAAACGGGTGCCTCAGGATGTTTGGGAGCGTGAGGTTAACAGAATCCTTATGGCCAGAGTCGTTCAGCAGATGAAACTTGGGGCTTCGGCAGACCAGGTATTCGAGTACATTAAAAGAAATCCGCTTCCTGGTGTCGATACAGCCTCTCATTTTCAGACAAACGGAGTTTTTGATACCAGTAAGTATGTGGCTTTTCTTAGCGACCCCGATATGTATCGGAACAATCCATGGCTTAATTACATTTCAGATCGCGCAGAACAGGATATTATTCCTGCCCAGACTCTGGAAATACTCCTTAGTGCCAACACTAATCCTTCCAGAAGTGAAATCGAGCACCAATATCGCCTCGAAAAAGAAAAGCTGGTATTTGAGTATGCTACTGTTAATTCTTCCAAGATCAAAATCGATTCCTCTAAAATCAATGATCAGGCTCTTAAAAACCTTTATAATCAGAAAAAAGACTCGCTGAAAACCGATGAAAAAGCGCAGGTATACTTTTTTAAATTTCCTAAGATCCCTACTGCTTATGATGAGCAGGTTTATTATCAGGAGATGATGGATTTTAAGAACCAGATTCTTTCTGCTGATAATCAGGTGGAAGAGTTTACCAGACTGGCTAAGACTCTTTCTGATGACCCCAGCGCTCAGAGCAATGGTGGAGATCTGGGATGGTTTGGTAAAGGTGCGATGGTTCCGGAGTTTGAAGCTGTGGCATTCTCTCTGGATAGTGGCAAAATCTCTGATCCTGTTAAAAGCCAGTTCGGCTATCATCTGATCATGGTGGAAGGAAAAACCACAAAAGATGGTAAGGAGCAGGTAAAAGCTCGTCATATCCTCAGAAAGATTACTCCAACTATAGAGACTGTGGATATGGTTGCCGCAAAAGCGGATAGTGTTCGTGGAATGATTTTGGAAAAAGGATTTGCCGAAACTGTGAAAAACTGTAAAGATGTTCAGCTCGATTCAACTGGTTTCTTTGCCAAAGGTGAAATGATTCCGAAAGTGGGCTACTTAAGCGGAGCTGGGCAGTTTATCTTCGGCTTAGAAAACAATAAACCTGTGGTCTCTGAGAGGCTGGAAAATGATGATGCCATTTATTTACTGGTTGTAAAGGGAAAATCCAAAAAGGGAGTCATGCCTTTTGAAATGGCTAAAGATTCTCTCAGAAACATCCTTATCGATTCTTTGACCAAAGTGGCTACAAAGGAGTATATGGAGAATGTACTTAAAAAAATGAACAGCGATGCATCTTTGGCTGATCTTAAGAATGCCGATTCCAACCTGGTTTCCGGAACTACCGATACTATAAGCTGTGCACAGTATATTCCGGGAGTGGGTTACAACTCTAAAGTCGCGGCTGTTGCCCATGCGTTACCGGTGGGTAAGATCTCTCCTCTTATCGAGCAGAACAATTCTTACTTTCTGGTAAAAACGTTATGGAAAGACGTTGTTGACAGCATACCATGGAATTCCAATGAAATCAACTTGATAAGAAGCAGGCTGAAGAGTCAAATGTCCCAGAAAGCATATTATGACTGGTACATGGCTTACAAAAACAATGCTAAGATTTCCAGTAATGTGAATGATATCTATCTGGACTAAATCTGTTTTCTTTCAGACATGAATATAAAGAGCTCTTCGGTTAATCTCGGAGAGCTTTTTTTTGGGAGGGGTGCAATAATGGTGGGTTATTGATTAGTAAAACAGTTTTTCTTGATCTGAATCAAACAAAAGCTCCCAGGAAGAATTATTATTTGATAAGGAAGGCTGTTAATTGATAAAACCTGCAAATGGAGGTCTTATGCGCGTTACCATTGACAGAGATGGGTGTATCGGATGTGGACTTTGCGAGTCGATATGTCCAGATGTATTCAAGTTGGATGATGAAGGGAAAGCAAATGCAGCAGAAGGAGATATTGATACGAAGTACGAAAGTGGTTGCATGGAAGCGGCGAAGGATTGCCCGGTCTCTGTGATAAAGGTAATCTGATGGTTTTTGATACCCTGACAATTGACACTCTTAACGGATAAACCCCTTAACGGTTTATTCTCTTAATAGTTAATTTATGGATGAAACTCAGTTATCCAGCACCTTACTGACTGCTTCCAGTAATTTGCCCTTGTAAAAAGGTTTCTGGATAAACATCTGTGCTCCATTATTAAGTAAAGCTCTGACAGCTCCATTTATGCTGTAACCTGATACTATGATTACCCGAATTCCGGGTTTTATGGAATTGAGCGAATAGAATACGGCGGAACCATCCAATTGTGGCATCATCATATCAAGAATAACCAGGGAAATTGCTGCATGATGTTCTTTAAAAAATGACAGAGCAGCGACACTGTCATTAAATACTGTTACTTTATAACCGGCCTTTCTGAGGTGTTCGGAAGTGATTGTTGCGACTGAATTTTCATCATCGATTATAAGGATATGGTTGGATGCTGCATTGCTTCTCCGTATTTTAACTTTGAAGTTATCTGGCTCCTTTGGTGATGATTGGTTATTTAGTTCTTTATAAGGAAAATAGAGCCTGAAAGTTGTACCTTCCAAGGGCTTGCTGGTAACCTTTATGCCACCGCCATGGGATTTCATGGTGCCATATACCGCAGACAAGCCCATTCCGGTGCCCTCACCAAGTTTTTTGGTCGTATAAAATGGCTCGTACATATGCTCCAATGTGTTAGAATCCATCCCAATTCCAGTATCTGCCATTGCAACCTCTATATAAGTTCCTGGTGATGGTTCACAGGTGTATTGTTGAGAGCAATTCTTGTCCAGATCGACAATTCGTGTGCTGATCGATAGTGTACCACCTTCAGGCATGGCATCCCGTGCATTTACAGCCAGGTTGAGAAGAGCACTCTGAATTTGTGCCGGATCACCTTCAGTTATGCAAGGGGTGGTTTGGAGGGAAGTTGTAATTTTTATCTTGGGATTGATAGTGTGTTTGAGAATAGAGATTACATCACTGATAATCTGATGAAGGTCAATCAAAACTACCTGATTTTGTCCTTTTCTGGAAAAAGCCAGTAACTGGGCAATAAGGTCGGCCGAACGTTTCCCCAGGGTGATTATCTCATTCACCAGACTGAGATGCCTTTTATCGGTAATCTCTGACTGCAGTATTTCAGCATTGCCAAGTATACCGCAGAGCATATTGTTGAAATCGTGTGCGATTCCACCAGCCAATTGGCCTATGGCATCCATTTTCTGGGATTGGACAAGTTGGTTACGCAGTTTTTCCCTCTCGGCTTCAGCCCTTTTTAGTTCAGCGATAGTGTACTCGAGTTCAGATACATATTGCTGACCAGCCTGGTAAAGCTTGGCGTTTTTGACTGCCAGGGCGGCAAAATTGGCAAGGGTGTGAGCAAAGTCCATCTCTAAATCAGAGACTGGATGAACAGAGCCTGTGGAACCGGCAATGAGTGCTCCCATGACCTCTGTTTCGGCTATTAGCGGAAGAAAAAGTATGGTTCTAACATTTCGCATCTTACATGTCGATTCTTCGGCAGGCGAGACTGTAACTTTTAAAACATCCGGGATTAAAACTGGCGCCGAAGTGTCAATAGCTCTGCACATATAAGGATATTCTTTGATCTTGGCAAAACGCAGTGCATCAGGAAAATCTGGCGGCAAAGGTGGGGTCGTATTGTAAAGACGTAAATTTTCGTCTTGGAGAAGGTAAACGGCAGCGGAATCCAGACCGGTTAAGGTGGCTACACCTTCTACGGTCGCCTGAAGAATATCATTGAGGTCCAGAGAAATGACCAGTCGTCTACTCAATTCAAACAGCTTACGCAAACTTTGCTCTTCACACTTGGTAGCTTGTAGATTTTCCTGCATTCTTACTCCATCACCATTTAATTATTTAACTTGTCTGGCAGGGAAAGATGATCCCGGTATCACTTATTTGAGAAACGTTTTCTCTTTATTAGCTTGAATCTCTATCAGGTATTTAATTTGTTAATTACAATATAATTCGCTGTGATACATAATGGCTATGGTATTGGTTAATTACCAAAAAAACAATGAGCGACTATTCAATATATATTTAAACGTCCAATATCAAAACTGTAATCTTGAAAAATCTTTATTTTAGCACTAGTTTCAGTAGTGTCCGGTTAATTTAACAAAAGATCAAGGCCACCAAACCTATATTTA